>CAZVFN010000042.1:14605-22381 GCA_964626335.1 uncultured Ectothiorhodospiraceae bacterium | reverse complement strand
CGGCCTCGATCGCCCGCCAGTGCTACTACGGCAACCCGCGCAACCGCTTCTGGCCCGCTTTCCGCGGTGCCGGGCTGGTCCCCGCGGACTTCGAGCCCGGGGACGCGGGCCTGCGCTGGCTGCTGGAGCACGGCCGCATCGGCTTCACCGACGTCGTGAAGAAGCCCACGCCGGGGGCAGGCGACCTCAAGGCCGGTGACTTCCGCGAGTGGGCACCGGTACTCGACGCCCATCTGCGCGCATACCGCCCGCGCATCGCCTGGTTCAACGGCAAGGGCGTCTACCAGAGCTATCTGCGCTACGGCCGCGGCGTGAAGCCGGACGCCGTCGAGCTCGGCCGCCAGCCCGACACGCTCGACGGCGCCGTCGCCTTCGTCACGCCCAACCCCAGCCCCGCCAACGCCGCCTTCAGCCTCGACGTGCTGACCGCGTGGTACCGCGAGGTCGCGGCGTTGCGGGACGAGTCATCGGGAACCACGAATGAACACGAATAGCCACGAATGCTGTTGGGGCCCGGACATCCTTCCGGAGCTCCGCTGAAACCCGGGCGATGCCTTGATGCGGAAAAGGCACCACAGATACACACAGCAATCGTTCTTCAGCCCCGGGAGGCGTCCATCCACTACTGACTCCTCATCTGTGTCGATCGGTGTTCATCCGTGGTTCCTGGCCAGGATCAGCTTATCGACCGTGTGTCAGCGAAGCTCCGGAAGCATACGCAAACCCCGTGAGCATTCGTGTTCATTCGTGGTTCTTCAACTCGGCCGCGTGGCGCGAGGCGACCTCGACGTAGTGCTCGGCCGAGTACCCGAGCATGCGGTACTCGTCATCGGTGAGCTCGCGGTGGGCCCTGGCCGGGCTGCCGACGTAGAGCCAGCCGCCGGCGAGGTCCTTGCCCGGGGGCACGAGCGCGCCCGCACCGAGGATGACGTCCGAGCGCACGACGGCGCCGTCCATGATGATCGCGCCCATGCCGACGAGCACGCGATCCTCGATGATGCAGGCGTGCACGATCGCGCGATGGCCGACGGTGACGTCGTGGCCGACGTGCGTCGCGTAACCGCCCGGGCTGAACTCGCCGTCGTGGGTGACGTGCACGATGCTGCCATCCTGGATGTTGGTGCGCTCGCCGATGCGGATGACGTTGACGTCGCCGCGCAGCACGCACTGCGGCCACACGGAACTCCGGGCGCCGATGGTGACGTCGCCGATGACCACCGCCGTGGGGTCGACGTAGGCCTCCTCGGCGATCCAGGGGTCGATCTGCTCGAACGTGCGAACGGTCATGGCTGTCGCTCCCGCCGGGATCATCCGGGGCCATTGTAGACCGGCTCGACACCGGCAGGCATTCGCTCCATCGGCGCCGCGGTGGCCCGCTGGGCGGGATGAAGGCGGGCAACGGGTCGCCGCCACGGCAGGCGCGCAGGCACGCGCGAAGCGGCACGACCACCCCCGCACGGCCGCGAGTGCTCGCGAGCGCGGCGTCGTATCGCCTGCACGCCGAACCGGCATCGCGAGCAAGCAGCGTCTCGGCGCGTCTCCACCGGCGTCGGCTGCCGTGACGAACCGGCAAGCGGACGATGCCCTCGCACGTCGCCCTTCGCCCTCGACGCGAATCCCACCCGCCATGGGCCGGGTCGAGCCTGCGAACCGCCGCATCATGCCGGCTGCCGGGATTCCGCTTGCCTCCACCCGGGCCTGCGACCCTGTCTCCTGCTTGCCGCCGCCTGCCCCCTGCCACCCGGCATCAGGGCATCGTGACCAGTTCCTCGCTGCTGGTCGGGTGGATCGCGACGGTGGCGTCGAAATCGGCCTTGGTCGCGCCCATGCGCACGCACACGGCGAAGCCCTGCATCATCTCGTCGGCCCCGTGGCCGAAGATGTGGCAGCCGACGACGCGCTCGTCGTCACCGACGCAGACGAGCTTCATCACCGCGGGCGTCTTGTGCGCGGTGAGCGCGTGGTACATCGGCGTGAAGCGCACGCGGTGGACGTGGACGTTCGCCTCGCCGTGCGCCTCGACGGCCTCGTGCTCGCTCAGCCCGACCGTGCCCATGGGCGGGTGCGTGAACACCACGGTGGGGATGTTCTCGTACTCGAGGCGCGCGTCGGGCTGATCGGCGTAGAGGCGGTCGGCGAGCTTGCGCCCGGCGGCGATGGCCACGGGCGTGAGCTCGAAGCGCCCGCAGACGTCGCCGAGCGCGTGCACGCCGTCGACATTCGTGTCCTGCCACGCGTCGACCGGGATCGTGCCGTTGTCGGCGAGCTCGACGCCGGTGGTCTCGAGCCCGAGGTCGTCGGTGCGCGGGCGCCGCCCGACGGCCCAGAGCACCTGGTCAAGGCCGCTCAGGCAAGTGCCGTCGCCGCCATGCAGATCGAGCCCGTGGTCGCCGCGCTCGACCGATTTCGGCGGCATGCGCGTGTGCAGCTCGATGCCGTCGTTGGCCATGGTCTCCATGAGCGCGCCGCCGAGATCGCGGTCGAAGCCGCGCAGCACGCGGTCGCGGCGCATGACGAGGTGCGTCTCGGCCCCGAGCGCGCGCAACATCCCCGCGAGCTCGACGGCGATGTAGCCGGCACCGACGACCGCGACGCGCCGCGGGCAATTCTTGAGCTCGAAGAAGCCGTCCGAGGTGATGCCGTGCTCGGCGCCCGGGACGTCCGGCACGACCGGCTCGCCGCCGACGGCGATGACGACACGCTCGCCGCTGTATTCCGTGCCATCGACGCGCACGGTCCTCGGCCCGGTAAAGCGGGCCTGCCCGACGATGTGGACGACGCCGTCCTTGTCCAGGTTGTTGGCGTAGATGCCGTTGAGGCGCTCGATGTAGGCGGCGCGCCGCTCGACCAGCGACGACCAGTCATGGTGGCGCAGGTCGACGTCGAAGCCGTACTCCGGTGCATCCTCGATCATGTGCGCAAGCGAAGCGGCGTACCACATGACCTTTTTCGGTACGCAGCCCCGATTGACGCAGGTACCGCCCAGGCGGTCGTACTCGACCACCGCGGCGCTGGCGCCGTGGCGGGCCGCGCGGCGCGCAGCCGCCAGGCCGCCGCTGCCGCCGCCGATGACCAGTAGATCGTAATGTTCGTGCATGCGTGTCTCCTGTCCGGCACTCGCACAAGGGCGCCCGACCGAGGCGGCCGGGACAGCCCCGGGAGGGTACCGGCAAGCGCCGGCCGATTACACCTTGCCGCGGTGACGCCCGCGCCGCGCCCGCCACCCGCTCGCCGGCGCCACCGGTACAAGGCCCGTGCCGCCGGGCGCTCGATGCCGCGCGCCCCGGTGTGACATGCACGGCTCAGCCCGCTGCGCACGGGCCCCGAGCGCGTCGGCGGCGGCCTTGGCCCTGCTAGACTGGCGCCCCGCTGTGGAGGGATCGATGACGTTGCGCGAGCGGTTGGCAGCACTCGCCCGACACCCGGTGCTCGGGCCGTTGATCGAGCGTCTGCGGCAGTACGCGCTGCTCACGCGCATCGATCGCCCGATCGGCACCTACCTCCTGCTGTGGCCGACACTGTGGGCGCTGTGGCTGGCGGCCGCCGGCGTGCCCGATCTGCACGTGCTCGCGGTGTTCATCGCCGGCACGTTCCTCACGCGCGCGGCGGGCTGCGCGATCAACGACTTCGCCGACCGCCACATCGACATGCACGTGCGACGGACCTCGAGCCGGCCGCTGGCGACCGGTGCGATCCGTGCCTGGGAGGCCCCGGCGCTGGCGGTCGTGCTGCTGCTGATCGCGTTCGCGCTGGTGCTGACGCTGAACCAGCTGACGCTCTACCTCTCGGCCGGTGCCGTGGTGCTGGCCGCCATCTATCCGTTCTCGAAACGCTTCACGCACCTGCCCCAGGTCTTCCTCGGGGCGGCCTTCTCCTGGGCGATCCCGATGGCGTTCGCGGCGCAGACCGGCACGGTGCCGCCGCTCGCCTGGCTGCTGTTCACGGTCAACCTGATCTGGACCGTCGCCTACGACACGATCTATGCCATGGCGGACAAGCCCGAGGACCTCGAGATCGGCGTCAAGTCGACGGCCATCCTGTTCGGCGATTACGACCGCCACATGGTGGGGCTGCTGCAGGCACTGACCACTGTCGGCCTGCTGCTGGTCGGCCTGCGCTTCGAGCTCGGCGAGTCCTACTACGCCGGCGTCGCGGTCGGGGTCCTGCTGTTCGCGTTCCAGCAGTTCTATATCGCGGACCGCGAGCCGGCGCACTGCTTCCGCGCCTTCCTGAACAACGCCTGGGTCGGTCTCGCCGTGTTCCTCGGCATCGTCGTTCATTACGCGCTCGCCGGATGAACACGCGTCACAACCCTGCGTGCGGTGGCTGCGACGCCGCTGCCGGCGAGGCCTCGCGGGCCGACCGGTGGCGGCCAGCGAACGGCTTGCTCCCAGGCATCAGGCGCGCGCCACCGCCAGCACCTGCACGCCGTCCGTGCCGCCGCGCAGCAGCGCCCGGCTCGCCTCGCGCACGGTGCTCGCCGTGGTGACCACGTCGTCGATCAGCAGCACCGTGCCGCCCGGCCCGCTGCACCCGGGCTCGAATGCGCCGCGCACGTTGCCCCGCCGCCGGTCCGCGGGCAGGCCCATCTGCGGCGCCGCGGCGTAGCGGCGGCACAGCAGATCCGTGCGCACCCGCACGCCGAGCGCGCGGGCCACGGGCCGCGCGAGCTCCGCGGCCTGGTTGAAGCCGCGCTCGCGCAGCCGCCGCGCGTGCAGCGGCACCGGCACCACGGCCGTCACGGCCTCCACCCGGGCGGCGACCGCATTCACCAGCAGCGCCCCGAGCAGGCGACCCGCGGCGAGGTCGTGGCGGAACTTGAGGCGGTGCACCAGCCAGTCGATCGGCGCGGCATAGCGGAAGGGAACGTCGATCGCCGCGAACGGCGGCGGCCGCCAGAGACAGGCGCCGCAGACGGCCAGATCGGGCAGGCCCGCGCCCGTGGCCGGCAGGACCTCGCCGCAGCGGGCGCAACCGGTTTCGATGCGCGGCAGGTCGGCATCGCAGCCGGGGCAGAGGGCGCGCCCGTCCGCGCCGGCGTCGCCGCAGAGCAGGCACCGCGGCGGGCACCCGCGTGTCGTCCGTGACATGGTCAACCTCGTCGCCCGCCCCGCGGTTGACAGCCCCGGGGCCGGCCGGAATCATTGCCGGCATTGTTGCGGGCCGCCCCCTGCCGCGCAACCCGGCCCGTCACCGCGCGTGGAGTCCCGCATGTCCGAACCGGCCACCGTCCGCCACGACTGGACCCGCGATGAGGTCGAGGCCCTGTACGAGCGCCCGTTCAACGACCTGCTGTTCGAGGCGCAGTCGATCCACCGCCGCCACTTCGATGCCAACCGGGTGCAGATCTCGACGCTGCTGTCGGTCAAGACGGGCGCGTGCCCGGAGGACTGCGCCTACTGCCCGCAGAGCATCCATCACAACACGGGGCTCGAGCGCGAACGCCTGCTGCCGCTGGAGGAGGTCGTCGCGAAGGCGAAGGCGGCGCGCGAGCAGGGTGCGACCCGCTTCTGCATGGGCGCGGCCTGGCGCAACCCGACCGACCGCAATCTCGAGCGCGTGATCGAGATGATCCGCGCCGTGCGCGATCTCGGCATGGAGACCTGCGTGACGCTCGGCATGCTGCGTGGCGAGCAGGCAAAGCGCCTGGCCGACGCGGGGCTCGACTACTACAACCACAACCTCGACAGTTCGCCGGAATACTACGAGCGGGTAATCTCGACACGCAGCTACTCGGACCGCCGCGAGACGCTGGACAACGTGCGCGAGGCCGGGGTCAATGTCTGCTGCGGGGGGATCGTCGGCATGGGCGAGAGCCAGAACGACCGCGCCGGTCTGCTGGTCGAGCTGGCGAACCAGGCGGAGCATCCCGGCTCCGTGCCGATCAACATGCTGGTGCAGGTCCCCGGCACGCCGCTGTATGGCGTCGAGCGTCTCGATCCGCTCGAGTTCGTGCGCACCATCGCGGTCGCGCGGATCATGATGCCGCGCTCCTACGTGCGCCTGTCGGCCGGGCGCAACGAGATGTCCGACGAGACCCAGGCCATGTGCTTCTTCGCCGGCGCCAATTCGATCTTCTACGGCGAGCAGCTGCTGACGACGGAGAACCCCGAGACCGAGCACGATCAGCAGCTGTTCGCGCGCCTCGGCATCGAGGCGGAGACGGTCGAGCGCGAACGCGCCGACGGGCCGTCGTGCCCGGCGGCGGCCGAGACGGCTTCCTGAAAACCGGGGCCGTTGCCCGTGGATGTGGGGCATCGGACCTCGACGTTCTTCACGCAGAGCGCGCGAAGGACTCGCCAAGAGCGCAAAGCAGGACGAAAGGAAGATGCCCGGTGCAGCCATGTATCATCGCTGCATGCCGACGCGTCGCGTTACCCGCCCACCGCACGACGTGAATGTCGATGGCGATTCCTCCATCGCGAGCCAGCTCGCGCGTGCCTGCCGCGGTCGCCGTATGGAATCGGGCCGGGCAGACCGGGGAGACCGTGGCGCCCGGGTTCCGCCTGCGGCTCCATCCGGCCTGCGAAGCCCATGCCTCGACGACGTGCCCCTGCGATGCTCGGCGACCCGGACGGGGCCGACACCGCGCCGGAATGGCCGCGGGGCCCATTCGCGCACGGGGGCGATGTCGGGCGCCGCTCCGCCGGCATTGAACGGCGCCGACATGACGATCAAGACCACGGTGTCGGGAGCCCCGGGCCAGACCGGCCTGCGTCGGGAGGGGCAGCAATCGCTGCGAAAGGCGTTGCCGCCGGCATGGCCGGTCGCGAACGCCCGGGGGCCGGGGCGTATCCGTTCCTGAACGCCGGGCGAGGCCGGCACGGGTACCCGCCGGGAGGCGCGCGCCATGCGTGACCTCGAGCCCGCGCTGCAACAGCGCCGCGCCGATCGCCTGTATCGCGCGCGACGGATCGCCGACTCCGCGCAGGGCCCGGAGATGGTACTCGACGGCGCGCGCGTGCTGGCGTTCTGCAGCAACGACTACCTGGGGCTGGCCAACGACGAGCGGGTGATCGAGGCGCTGGCCGACGGGGCACGGCGCTGGGGCGCGGGCAGCGGCGCGGCCCACCTCGTCAACGGCCACGCGCGCCCGCACCACGACCTCGAGGACGCCCTCGCCGCCTTCACCGGCCGCGAGCGGGCCCTGCTGTTCTCGACCGGCTACATGGCCAATCTCGGGGTGGGTGCCGCCCTGCTCGGGCGCGGCGACAGCGCCTTCGAGGACCGGCTCAACCATGCCTCGCTGATCGACGCCGGCTACCGCCCGGGAGTCGGCTTCGAGCGCTATCGCCACGCGGACACGGACGACCTCGACCGCCACCTCGGGCGCTCCGGCTCGGGCGAGAAGCTCGTGCTCACCGACGGCGTGTTCAGCATGGACGGCGACATCGCCCCGCTGCCGGCGCTGGCGGCCGCCGCGGCGCGCCACGGCGCGCGCCTCTGCGTCGACGACGCCCACGGCCTGGGCGTGCTGGGAGACGGCGGGCGCGGCAGCGTCGCCGCCGCCGGGCTCGCCAGCGCCGAGGTGCCGGTGCTCGTCGGCACGCTGGGCAAGGCCTTCGGCACGGCGGGGGCCTTCGTGGCCGGCGACGAAACGCTGATCGAGACGCTGATCCAGGCGGCGCGCACCTACATCTACACGACGGCCATCCCGCCCGCCGCCACGACACAGCCCCCGATGTCACGGTAGGGGATCCGGAGCGTGATCATCTGTGAGAGGTAGTACCCGTGGAGGAGCACGCCCCCGACGAGTTTGCCGTTCTTGAAGGTGAG
>CAZVFN010000042.1:0-14595 GCA_964626335.1 uncultured Ectothiorhodospiraceae bacterium | reverse complement strand
GACGGCCATCCCGCCCGCCGTGGCCGCGGCCACCCTGGCGAGCCTGCGCATCGTCGCCGCGGCCGACGCGCAACGCGCGCACCTGCAGCACCTGGTCGAGCGCTTCCGCGCGGGCGCCGCGGCGCTGGACGCCGAGCCGGGGGACTCGCCGACCCCGATCCAGCCGCTGGTGGTCGGCTCCGCCGAGCGCGCCCTGCGCGTGTCGGACGCGCTGCTCGGCGAGGGCCTGCTGGTCACCGCGATCCGCCCGCCGACCGTGCCGCCGAATACCGCGCGCCTGCGCGTGACGCTGTCCGCCGCCCACACGGAGGCCCACGTCGATCGGCTGCTCGCCGCCCTCGAGCGCCACCTCGGGACCATGTAATCCACAGTGCCCGGCGGGCGCGGTATACTGGGCGTCTACAGCCACGGGAGGCGAGCATGGCCGAGGCACCCGCACGGGTCGAGACGCGTGCAGACGAACATCGCGCGGGCTTCGATCCACACGATCCTTCGCTCTACATCAACCGCGAGCTGAGCCTGCTCGAGTTCAACCACCGCGTCCTCGAACAGGCGAAGGACGAGGCCAATCCGCTGCTCGAGCGACTGCGCTTCCTGTGCATCTCGAGCACCAACCTCGACGAGTTCTTCGAGATCCGCGTGGCGGGGCTGATGCAGAAGGCCGAGGTGGGCTCGGTGCAGGTGGGGGCCGACCAGATGCAGCCCACCGAGGTCCTCGACGCGATCAGCGCGCGCGCACACGAGCTCGTCGCCGAGCAATACCGCGTACTCAACGAAGTCGTGATCCCGAAGCTCGCCGACGAGGGCATCCACTTCGTGCGCCGCAGCGACTGGACTGCGCAGCAGGAGCGCTGGCTGCGCAAGTATTTCGAGAACGAGCTGCTGCCCGTGATCAGCCCCATGGGCCTCGACCCCGCGCACCCGTTCCCGCGCATCCTGAACAAGTCGCTCAACTTCATCGTTTCGCTGCGCGGCAAGGACGCGTTCGGGCGCAGCGGGGGCACGGCGATCGTGCAGGCGCCGCGGTCGCTGCCGCGCGTGATCCAGCTGCCGGCCGCCGAGACCGGCAGTGGCCGCCACGACTTCGTCTTCCTGACCTCGGTGATCCACACGTTCGTGGAACAACTGTTCCCGGGCATGCGCGTTCGCGGTTGCTATCAGTTCCGCGTGACGCGCAATTCCGACCTGTTCGTCGACGAGGAAGAGGTCGACGACCTGTTGCTTGCGCTCGAGGGCGAGCTGGCCTCGCGACGCTACGGCGACGGCGTGCGCCTGGAGATCGCCGACAACTGCCCCGACGACATGGCGGACTTCCTGCTGCGCAAGTTCGAGCTGTCGCGCGACTCGCTGTACCAGGTCAACGGGCCGGTGAACCTCAACCGCCTGCTGGCGGTGTACGACCTCGCCGATCGCCCCGACCTCAAGTTCGCGCCCTTCCACCAGGCGATCCCGACCGGCCTGCACCCGAGCGCGAACATCTTCGACACGATCGCACGCCGCGACGTGCTGCTCCACAACCCGTTCGATGCGTTCACGCCGGTGCTGGATTTCCTGCGCCAGGCAGCGAGCGATCCGAACGTGCTGGCGGTCAAGCAGACGCTCTACCGCACGGGCCCGGACTCGCCCGTGGTCGACCAGCTGGTCGCGGCGGCCAGGGCGGGCAAGGAAGTGACCGTGGTCGTGGAGCTGCGCGCGCGCTTCGACGAGCAGGAGAACATCACGCTCGCGAACCGCCTGCAGGAGGCCGGCGCACACGTCGTCTACGGCATCGTCGGCTACAAGACGCACGCGAAGATGATCCTCGTCGTGCGCCGCGAGCAGCGCGGCCTGCGCAACTACATCCACCTCGGCACCGGCAACTACCATACGAAGACGGCGAAGGCGTACACCGACTACGGCATGCTCTCGGCCAACCGCTCGCTCGGCCAGGACGTGCACAACATGTTCCTGCAGTTGACGAGCCTGGGGCGTGTGCCGGAGATGAACCGCTTGCTGCATTCGCCGTTCACGCTGCACTCGGGGTTGATGCAGCGGATCAACGCCGAGCGCGACCGCGCGGCGAACGGCGAGACGGGGCGAATCATCGCGAAGTTCAACTCGCTGGTGGAGCCCAGGATCATCGCCGCGCTGTACGAGGCCGCGGCCGCCGGCGTGTCGATCGACCTGATCGTGCGCGGCATCTGCTGCCTGCGCCCCGGCGTCGAGGGCGTTTCCGACAACATCCGCGTGCGCTCCATCGTCGGGCGCTTCCTGGAGCACACGCGGGCGTACTACTTCCACAACGGCGGCACGCCCGAGGTCTGGCTGTCGAGCGCCGACTGGATGGAGCGCAACTTCTTCCGCCGTGTCGAGACCTGCTTCCCGGTCGAGAACCGGCGGCTGCGCGAGCGCGTGGTCCACGAGCTCGAGATCTATCTCGCCGACAACACGCAGGCCTGGGGCCTGCAACCGGACGGACGCTACGAGCGCGCGCGTCCCGGGGAAGGCGAAGCGGCCGTGTCGGCGCAGACAAGCCTGCTCGAGGAGGCAGCGGACAAGGTACAGGCGTCGCCGCCGACCGCCAAGTGACGGCGGTCGGGGTCCGCCATCGGCGCGGCGCCCGGGGGGGCAGTCCGCGCGCAGCCGCTGGAAGCGCGCGGCGGAGAAACCGACGCTGCGCCGGTCGCCGACGCGGGTGACGGGGACGCGGGTAACCTCCATGCGCGCGCAATCGCGGCGGCCCTTGCGCGAGTCTCCGACAGCGTATTGGTCGAGGGCGTTTGCGTTGCGCCGCAACCAGGCCCGCGCCGGGTCGCAGTAGCTGCACCCGCTCGCGCTGTAGAGAACCACCCGGCCGCCGCCATCGGCCTTCTCGCGCGCGCCCTCTGCCGGCTGCACCGCGACCGACTCGGCCGTCTTCACTTGCGGCATCTCGATGCATTGCGCATCGCCCCCGCCGCGCGGCTCGTCGGCGAAATGGCCGTGTCGCCGGCGTCGATCCCGCGACCGACGGCGTTGGCCGGCGCGCCCGCGGCGAGCAGGAGCGTGGCCGGCCTCGGCAGCGTTCGCACGTCGGCCTGCGCGCAGTGCGACAGGTCTCGGCCCCGCGTATCGACCCGAGCGCCTCCCGGCTAACCCGCCTGCGCGTCGCCGGTCCAGGCCAGCGTGAGGCCGGCCGCGCGCAGCAGCTCGGCCTCCTCGGCGAGGTCGGCCTGGGTCAGCGGATGGCCGGGCAGCCAGGCCTCCGGGAAACGCAGCTCGACCCGGTCGCCGTCGACGGCGAGGCCGATGTCGGGCAGCGGCGTATCGCGCCGACCCCGGTGCAGCAGCGCGGCCAGGCGCAGCAGCACAGCGAGGCGGCGCAGGCGGGTCGCCGCCGGGCCGCCGAACTCGGCGATCTGGTTGCCCGGGAACTTGCGTCGCCACGCCCGGACCAGCGTGGCCAGGCGCTGCTGCTCCTCGCTGGCGAAACCGGCGAGGTCGGTGTTCGCGGCGATGTAGGCCGCGTGCTTGTGGCACGACGAATAGGCGATGTCGAGGCCGATCTCGTGCAGGCGCGCGGCCCACTGGAGCAGCCACCCGTCCTCGTCGCCGAGGCCCCAGGGGCCGCGGGTCTGCTCGAACAAGCTGCTGGCCGCCGCCCCGACGCGCCCGGCCTGGGCCGCATCGGCGTGGAAGCGCTCGGCGAGGCGTTCGACGCTGGCCCCGCGCGGGTCGGCATGCTCCAGGCGCCCGGGCAAATCGACCAGGATGCCCTCGCGCAGCGCACCGTCGGCGACCCGCATCTCGTCGATGCCGAGCGCCTCGAAGGCCGCGCGCAGGATCGCCACGCCCCCCGGGAAGACCGAGTAGCGCTCCGGCTTGACCCCGGGCAGCTCGAGTTTGTCGATGGACCCCGCCTTGATCATCGCCTTGCGCAGGCGTTTGAGCCCGGAGTCGGTGATCGAGCCGCTGGTCCAGCCCGATTCCTGCAGCGTGGTCGCCACCGCCTTGATCGTGCCGGAGGCGCCAAGGGCGGCGCACCACTCCATTTCCCGGAAACGCGACTCGATCGGCTCGATCTCGACCCGCGCGGCGATCTCGGCCCGGTCGAAGGCCTTGCGGCCGATCTTGCCGTCGCCGAAATGCGCCTGGCTGTGACCGACGCAGCCCATGTGCAGACTGGCCTTGTGCAACGGTTCCAACCCTTCGCCGACGATGAATTCGGTCGAGCCGCCGCCGATGTCCATGACGAGCCGACGTCCTTCCTGGGCCAGGCTCTGGGCGACGCCGAGGTAGATCAGGCGCGCCTCCTCCATGCCGGAGACGATCTCGACGGGATGGTTGAGCGCGGCCTCGGCCTCGGCCAGGAAATCCCCGGCGTCGCGGGCCTTGCGCAGCGTGTTCGTGCCCACCACGCGCACGTTCTGCGAGGGGATCTCGCGCAGGCGCTCGCCGAGGCGCCCGAGGCAGTCGAGGGCGCGCCCGCGCGCCTCGGCGGCGAGGCGGTTGTGCTCGTCGAGTCCGGCGGCGAGGCGGATCATCTCGCGCAACCGGTCGACGACGACGATCGCGCCGCCCGGCTCGCGCCGGGCGATGACGAGATGGAAACTGTTGGAACCGAGGTCGAGGGCGGCGAAGGTGTCCGAGCGATCGACGTTGTTCAAGGTGCCTCCAGCGGCGGGCCGTGCGGCCACCCGGCCTCCGGGCAGTATCGTCCTGTCGCAGGGGCCGATTCGCTGTGCCCCGGCAGGGCACGCGGGCGCCGCTGCGGGCCCGCCCCGGCGATGCCGTCAAGGCCGCGCGGACCAGTATACCCATCGCGCCATGCCTCGGGGGTGGCCCGTCGACGTGGGCGCGATCAGCGGCTGGCCCGCGGCGACCGCCTCAGACGAGGCCGCGTTCAGCGAACGAGACGGGGTCGCTGTCGCCGATGACCACGTGGTCGAGCACGCGGATGTCGACCAGCGCGAGCGCGTCGCGCAGGCGGTCGGTCAGCCGCCGGTCGGCGCCGCTCGGCTCCGCGACCCCGGACGGGTGGTTGTGCGTGAGGATGACCGCGGCGGCGTTGTGGCCGAGCGCGGCCTTGACCACCTCGCGCGGGTAGACGCTGGCGCCGTCGATGGTGCCGCGGAACAGCTCCTCGAAGGCGATCACCCGGTGGCGGTTGTCCAGGAACAGGCAGGCGAAGACTTCGTAGGGCCGATCGCGCAGGCGCGCCACGAGGTAGCGACACGTGGCCTCGGAGGACGTCAGCGCCTCGCCGCGCAGCAGCGCCTCGTCGAGGTGGCGCCGGCCCATCTCGAGCGTGGCCTGCAGCTGGGCGAACTTGGCGTCGCCCAGCCCGCGGCGCGCGCAGAAGGCGTCGCGCTCGGCGGCGAGCAGGGCCCGCAATCCGCCGAAGTCCGCCAGCAGCTCGCGCGCCAGGTCGAGGGCGGTCCGCCCCGTGCTGCCGGTGCGCAGGAAGATCGCGAGGAGCTCGGCATCGGAAAGCGCGGCGGCGCCGCGCGCCAGCATCTTCTCGCGCGGGCGCTCGGCCGCGGGCCAGTCCGTGATCGCCATGGTCGACATCCTGTCGTGAGTGGATCCGGGCGCAGTATACCGGCGCCCAAACACCGGTGCGATGCATGGCGGGCCGGGGCTTGGAGCGTGGTCACGCGGTCCTCGTCAAGGCGCGGAGAACGCCGGGGAGCGCCAGGCAAAGATCTCCGCATCACGCGGAGTCGCGGAGAGCGCGCGGCGACGGCGACGGCGGCGGGCGGCGGCAAGGATGGCGAAGCGGGACTCGGTGTGACGCGGGTGGCCGTGATCGGCCCTGCTGTCACTGCCGCGACACGAAGTCCCGCCCGGCCGGACTCTTCTTCGCCCTTGACCCTTCTCCGCGCCCTCCGCGACTCCGCGTGATACCGAATCGTCTTCGCGCCTTTGCGAGAAACGAAGGAACCACGCTCAGAGCCGATGCGACAGGTCGCGCTGGGCGAAGCCGGCGAGGGGCTGCGCGAGGCCCCTCGAGAAGCCGATCACGCTGAACTTCTCGCCCATCTCGCCGGGCATGGTCAGGCGCTTCACGCCCTCGCTGACCATCAGGCGCGTGCGGTCGTCGGCATCCTCCAGGGCCGCGGCCGCCACCGCCTCGAGGCCGGTGGCGAACAGGAACTGCGCCTGGGGGGTGAACCCTTCCAGCTCGAGGCCCGCGCGCGTGGCCGCCTCGGCGACCGCGGTGAAGTCGACGAAGGCGGTGATGTCGTCCAGGCCCGGCCAGTCATAGGGGTCGCCATGGGCGCGATGGGCACGCGTGCACACGAGCGTGCCCATGCCGCGTTCCGGCAGGTAGTACTCGCTGCGCGGGTAACCGTAGTCGATCAGCAGCACGGCCCCGCGCTGCAGGCGGTCGGCGAGCGCGGCGAACCATCCCGGGTACGCCGTCTGCACCTCGGAGCAGTAGCCGGTGGGCAGTGCGCGCCCGAGGTCGGCCTCGATGCGTGCCACGCCCCGGGCGAGGGCATCGGGCGCGGGGCGCCAGTCATCCTCGAAGCGCTCGTCGCCGGCGCGGGTACAGCGTTGCTCGAGGCCGCGCTGGCCGATGCGGAAGCCCTCCACCGGCAACGCGTCGAGGACCTCGTTGGCGACGACCACGCCGGTGAACGGCTGTGGCCAGGTCTCGAGCCACGCCACCCGCTCGGCGAGGTGCGGCACGCGCGCGGCGATGCATGCGTGCTGTGCCTGCTGCAGCGTCGCGCTCGGCTCGAGGATGCGATACCGGCCGGGCAGTGCATCCAGGCGTTCGAGCTCGGCGAGCAGGTCGGCGGCCAGGGCCCCGCTGCCCGCGCCGGGCTCGAGGATGTCACCGCCACCGGTCTCGGCCAGCACGTCGCGGCACTGGCGTGCGAGGCAGCGGGCGTACAGCGGCGACACGGCGGGCGCGGTGACGAAGTCGTCGCTGGCCGCGAGCCGGTCGCCGCCGCCGGCGGCGTAGTAGCCCAGTCCGGGCGCATAGAGCGCCAGCTCCATGTAGCGACGGAACGCGATCGCGCCGCCGGCCGCGTCGATCTCTGCGCGGATGACGCCGGCGAGTCGCTCGCTGTGGGCCCGGGCCTCTTCCGGGGGAGCCGGCATCCCGGCGTCGGGCTGGTGCGAACTCATGCAGTCGGTTCCCAGGGGTTACACTCGCGCCGGCGACGCCCGCGCGAACGCGCAAGGAGACGCAGGATGGCGCAGCATAACGAGGGCCCCCTCGCCGGCCAAACGGCGCTCGTCACGGGGGGCGCGCGCCGCATCGGGGCACGCCTGGTGCGGCACCTGCACGCGGCGGGCGCCGCTGTCGCGATCCACTGCAACCGCTCGCGCGGCGATGCCGAGGCCCTGGCGGCGGAATTGGAGCAGCGACGGGCCGGATCGACGGCCGTGCTCGCCGCCGAGCTGCTGGACCCGGCGGCCTGCGCCGGGCTGCCGGAGCAGGCGCGCGCGGCCGTGGGTCGACTCGACATCGTCGTCAACAACGCCTCGACGTTCTACCCGACACCGATCGGCGGGATCGACGTCGAGTCCTTCGACGATCTGGTCGGTACCAACCTGCGAGCACCGACGTTCATCGCCCAGGCGTCCGTGCCCGCGCTGAGCGCCACCGGTGGCTGCATCGTCAACGTCGCCGACATCCACGGCCAGCGCCCGCTGGCGGAGCACCCGGTCTACTGCGCGGCCAAGGCGGGCCTGATCATGCTCACGCACTCGCTCGCCCGCGAGCTCGCCCCCGAGGTGCGCGTCAATGCGATCGCGCCCGGCTCGATCCTCTGGCCCGAGGGACCGGGCGGCGACGACCCGGACCACCAGCAGGGCGTCATCGAGGCGACGCCGCTCGCACGCCAGGGCGACCCCGACGACATCGCGGGCGCCCTGCTCTACCTCGTCGGGGCCCCCTTCGTCACCGGGCAGGTCCTCGCCGTGGACGGCGGCCGGGCGTTGTAGTGCACGTGCGCGGCCAGCGCCGCGAGGACGCCCCGGCACTCGCCAACATCCTGCGCGCGGCGGTGCGCACGGTTGGCGCCAGGGCGTATCGTGGACCGCCCGCGAGGCCTGGCCCGGCATCCGGACACCCCCGGATCGGCTCGAGCGGTTCTCCCGCCCACCCGACTCGCCGGGCATCGCGGGGGCCCGCGGAGCCGGCCCCGCCAGGCGGCCGCGACGGGACGCCGGGTCCGCGTCGGCCTGGCGTGTCCGGGCCACCGGGGACCGCACATCGCTCGCGCCGATGCGGCGATCGGACGAGGCCGGACGTGGCCTGCCGCTCATGCCCGAGCCGGCCGAGCCAGCCCGGGCGTGCGCTCCCGGGTCCCCCGGCTCCGCGCTGGCACGCAGAAGCGAGGGACACGACCGCCGACGAGCGGGGCTGCCTCAACCCGACCCCGTCGACGCCGATCGGATGGCTGCGGGGACCACCGAGGCGCCGGACGCAGCGAGCCGCGACCGCGGACCGCGCCGGACCACCGGAATCGAACGCCTGCCGACGCCGGCGCCGCACCCCTATTCGCGCGCCTCGTCGGGGACGAGCCCCTCGGGATCGACCGGCTCCAGATCGACCGCCCCGACCCCGTCGAACCGCGCCCAGAGCGCCGTGAACGGCTCGTCGTGGACGGGATGGTGGCGGTCGCCGGCGAGCTCGGCGAGCGGTCCGAGCACGAACGCCACGCGGTCGATCTCGGGGCGCGGCAGCACGAGCCTGCCCTCGCGCAGGATGCGATCGCCGAACAGCAGCAGGTCGATGTCGAGCGTGCGCGGCGAGAACTTCGGCGCGTTGCGGTCGCGGCCGAAGCGGTCCTCGATCGTGTGCAGCGCGTGGTGGACATCCGCGACGGCCTCGTCGCTGTCGAACGCGGCCACACAGTTGTAGAACGCTTCGCCCTCGAAGCCGACCGCGGGGCACTGGTAGATCGTCGACACTGTCAGCGGGCCGAAGCGCTCATGCAGTGCGCGCAACCCGCCGGCGAGGTTGTGCTCGCGATCGACGTTGGTGCCGACGGACACGTAGACGCGTTCGATCACTGGCTCATACCCTCTCGCCACGCTCGATGACCACGCCGACGTCGCGCGCGCCGCGAATGGCGCCCGGCTTGGAGAGGGTGACCCTGACCCAGGCAACGCCGAACTCATTGCGCAGGATGCCGGCGATCTCCTCGGCCAGGGTCTCGACGAGCTGGTACGAGCTGGTGGAAACGAAGTCGATCAGGCGCTTGGATATGCTCTTGTAGTCGAGCGCGTCGTCGATCGAGTCGGTGGCGGCCGCGCGAGCGATGTCCGCGGCCATCTCGAGGTCGATGTTCACGACCTGCCGGGTGGTGCGTTCCCAGTCGAAGATCCCGATGATGGTCTCGACCCGCAGGTCACGCAGGAATACGATCCCCATGGCCCTCCTCCTCGCAAGCGCCGCAGAGGATACGGGTTCGGCCCGCGGCGCGCCACCGATTCAGGCGGGCGCGGGCCCTGTCCGTCCTTGCCCCGCCGGCCGTGATCGGCTATATTGCACGGCTTCGCGCCAACCGGACCGAACGGAGCTCTCCGATGTCCCGCGTATGCCAGGTTACGGGCAAGCGGCCGGCCACCGGCCACCACGTGTCCCACTCGAACATCAAGACCAAGCGCCGGTTCCTGCCGAACCTGCACAAGCACCGCTTCTGGGTGGAGACCGAACAGCGCTACGTGACGCTGCGGCTCTCCCCGAAGGGCATGCGCATCATCGACAAGAAGGGCATCGAGGCCGTGCTGGCCGAGATGCGCGGTCGCGGCGAGAAGGTCTGAGGAGGCGATCATGCGCGAGAAGATCAAGCTGGTGTCGAGCGCCGGAACCGGGCATTTCTACACCACGACGAAGAACAAGCGGAACATGCCGGACAAGATGTCGATCAAGAAGTTCGACCCGGTCGCGCGCCGGCACGTCACCTACAAGGAGACGAAGCTCAAGTAGCGCGCCCGCCCCGGCACCCGGCGGGGCCGCCACCACGCCCCGTCGCGCCCGCGACGTCGGCAGCCCCGCGGCGCCGATCCGTTTCCCCTGCCGCGCGCGCAGCACCGCTACTGGCCCACTCGACGCTGTGCGCGGGTGGATCTCGCCCCGGCACGAAGGACGGCAGGTCTCGCGAAACCATGCCGGGTCCACGCAGAGCCGCGGACAGGCCAACGGGCCGAGCGAGGACCACTCCGACGTGACGCGTCGTTGTGCCACAGCGGCGCGCGTTCGCTGATCGCCGACCCCGCCGCCCACCGCCGGCCTGCGCCCAGGCGCTTCCGCCTACGGGGAAGACGCGGCCAGCGCCTGCGCACGGCAACCGCTCCGGCTGGCTCGACGCCTTGCAGGGATGTTCCGGGGCGCAAAGAACGCCCGGATCGCCGGGGGAACGCGTATTCCCCCCGGCCGAGTCGCGGAGGACGTGGACAGCGGCGAAGGTGAGGCAGCGGATGGCAGGCGAGCGCAGACGCCACGGGCAGGCGGGCGCTCGGGTAGCGGTTGACCGGGCGGCGGCGACCGAGCCCGAGCCGAAGTCACCCCGGGACCTCGGGTGCGGTGCCCGTCCCGGCCGCTTCGCGGGCGGGCCCGCTCCTGCAGGCAGACCGCTCCGGGGCGATCAGGACCCCTGGGGAGCGGGCGTGCCCGCGATGGCCGGGTCGTCGTTGCCCCGGGCCCACTCCTGCCCCTCTTGGATGCAACGCCACCACCCGGTTCGCCGCCGACCACCGTCCCCCTTCGCCCTCCTGTCCCGGCGCGGCCGCGCGCCCTCTGCGACGCTGCGTGATCCGCATTCCCCGGGGCGTACCCGGGCGTCCTCCGCGCCTGCGCGAGAACCAATGACCCACGCCGGATCCACTGCCACGACCGAACCGAAGCGCACGGCATGATGCAGCCGCCCGAACCGCTCGAGGTCCGCCGCGAGGGCCTGTACTGCCCCGCGGCCGGCTGGTACATCGATCCGTGGCGGCCGGTCGAGCGCGCGTTGATCACGCACGCGCACGGCGACCACGCGCGCCCCGGCAGCGCGCGCTATGTGGCGGCGCGACCGGGGCGCCCCCTGCTGGAGCGGCGGTTGCCGAACGCCGCGGTCGACTACGTCGACTACGGCGAGTCGTTCGGGCTCGGCCCTGCGCGCATCTCGCTGCACCCGGCGGGCCACGTCCTCGGCTCGGCCCAGGTGCGGGTCGAGGCACACGGGCGCGTGGCCGTCGTCAGCGGCGACTACAAGCGCCAGCCGGACCCCACCTGCGCGCCGTTCGAGGCCGTGGCGTGCGACACCTTCATCACCGAGGCCACCTTCGCCCTGCCCGCCTACCGCTGGCGTCCGGCCAGCGAGGTGGCGGCGGACCTCGCCGCCTGGTACCGGCGCAACCGCGAGGCCGGGCGCTGCTCGGTCGTGTTCTGCTACGCGCTCGGCAAGACCCAGCGCCTGCTGGCCGAGCTGGCGCCCTGGCTCGACGCGCCGGTCTACCTGCACGGCGCGCTGCGCCCGCTGGTCGCGGCGTATCGCGAGGCGGGAGTGGCGCTGCCCGACACGGCGCCGGTGAACGACCGCGCCCGCGGCGACTGGCGCGGCCACCTTGTCTTCGCCGTCCCCGCGGCCGCCGGCTCGCCCTGGATGCGCCGCTTCGGCGACTGCCGCACCGCGGCGGCCTCGGGATGGATGCGGGTGCGCGGCGACCGCCGCCGCCGCGGCCACGACCGCGGCTTCGTCCTGTCTGACCACGTGGACTGGCCCGACCTGCTGCGCACCATCGACGACACAGGCTGTACACGCGTGCTCGCGACCCATGGCCGCACGGACGTGCTCGTGCGCTACCTGCGCGAGGTGCGCGGACTCGACGCCGCGCCGCTGGAAACCCTCTGGGGCGAGGACGACGAGGCCGGGGGTGGGGCATGAAGCGCTTCGCCGACCTGTTCGAGGCGCTGGACACGACCACGTCCACCAACGACAAGGTGGCGGCCATGGCCGCCTATTTCGCCGCGGCGCCAGCGGCCGACGCGGCCTGGGCGGTCTACCTGCTGTCGGGCCGCCGCCCGAAACGGCTGCTGCCGACGCGCTGCCTGCGCGAGTGGACGGCCGCGGAGACCGGCTACCCGTTGTGGCTGGTCGAATCCACCTACGCCGCGGTCGGCGACCTGGCGGAGACGGTCGCCCTGCTGCTGCCGGAGCCGGCCGAGCCCGGCGCCGACGCCGACGTGGCCCTGCATGCCTGGATGCAGGAGCGCATCCCCGCGCTGCGCGGCCTCGACGAGGGGCAGCGTCATCGACGCGTCAGCGCTTGGTGGCAAGCCGTGCCGAGCGAGCAGCGCTTCCTGCTGAACAAGCTCATGACGGGCGGCCTCCGCGTCGGCGTTTCCCAGCGCCTGGTGGTGCGCGCGCTCGCAAGCCACACGGGGCTCGATCGCGAGCGCATCGCGCATCGCCTCACGGGCCAGTGGGCACCCTCGGCCGCGTTCTTCGAAGCGCTGGTATCGCCGTCGGAGCAGCCGGTGGACGCCGGGCGGCCGTACCCGTTCTTCCTGGCCTCGCCGATCGACGAGGCGCCGGCGAGCCTCGGCGATCCGGGCGACTGGATCATCGAATGGAAGTGGGACGGCATCCGCGCGCAGTTGCTGCGGCGGGAGGGCCAGACGTTCGTCTGGTCGCGCGGCGAGGAACCGCTCGACGGGCGCTTTCCGGAGGTGGAGGCGGCGGCGGCCGCCATCCCGCCGGGCCACGTCCTCGACGGCGAGATCCTGGCGTGGGCGGACGGCGGGCCGCTGCCGTTCTCGCGCCTGCAGCGGCGCATCGGCCGCCTGCGCCCCGGGCGGCGTATCCTGGCCGAGGCGCCGGTCGTGTTCCGCGCCTTCGATCTCCTCGAGGCGGACGGCCGCGACATCCGCAGCGAGCCGATCGACACGCGCCGCGAGCGCCTCGCGGGGCTGGTCGCGGGCCTCCCGGAGGTCGTGCACTGCGACGCGGCGGTGGCGGCGGCCGACTGGCCGGCCTACGACACGCTGCGGACGGAGGCGCGCCACCGCCGGACCGAGGGCTTCGTCCTCAAGCGCCGCCACTCGCCCTACCGCGTCGGGCGCACGCGCGGCGACTGGTGGAAGTGGAAGATCGCGCCGCACACGCTCGACGCCGTCCTGCTCTACGCCGAGCCGGGCCATGGCCGCCGCTCGAACCTGCTCACCGACTATACCTTCGGCGTCTGGCAGGACGCGGCCCTGATCCCCGTGGCCAAGGCATACTCGGGCCTCGTGCAACAGGAGATCGAGGAACTCGATCGCTGGATACGCCGCCACACGCGCGAGCGCTTCGGACCCGTGCGCTCGGTCGAGGCCGTGCACGTGTTCGAGCTCGCCTGCGACGGCGTGCAGCCCTCGCCCCGGCGCAAGGCCGGGCTGACGCTGCGCTTCCCGCGCATCCACCGCTGGCGCCGCGATCTCGGCCCCGGGCAGGCGGACCGCCTGGGCGACGTGGAGCGCCTGCTGGATGAATGAGGTCGGCACACGCGCCCGTACGGCGGACGACCGGATCGACGCCTGGTTCGCGGAACGCGGCTGGCGGCCGTTCGCGTTCCAGCGTGAGGCCTGGGATGCCTGGGCGGGGGGCGAGCACGGCCTGATCCACGCGCCCACGGGCACCGGCAAGACGCTCGCGGCCTGGCTGGGGCCGGTGCGCGCCGCCCTCGACGAAGCCGGCGATGGTGCGCCACCGCCGCTGCGCGTGCTCTGGATCACGCCGTTGCGCGCGCTGGCCGCGGACACCGCGGAGAACCTGTGCCAGCCGCTGGCGGACCTCGGTCTCGACTGGACGCTGGAGCTGCGCACCGGCGACACGGGCTCCGCTGCGCGCCAGCGCCAGCGCCGGCGCCTGCCGAGCGCGCTCGTGACCACGCCGGAGAGCCTCTCGCTGCTGCTGTCCTACGCCGACACCCAGCGCCAGCTCGCCGCGGTGCAGACGGTGGTCGTGGACGAGTGGCACGAGCTGCTCGGCTCCAAGCGCGGTGCACTGCTCGAGCTGGCGCTGGCACGCGTACGGGCGCTCGCGCCGGGTGTCCGCCTGTGGGCGCTGTCAGCGACGCTGGCGAACCTCGACGAAGCACTGGGCGCGCTGACCGGTCCCCGCGGCGGCGGCCGGCTCGTGCGCGGCCTCGTGCCGCGCACCACGGCGATCGACAGCCTGCGCCCGGCCAGCCTGGAGCGCTTCCCGTGGGCGGGACACCTGGGCCTGCAGCAGCTGGAGCACGTGCTGGAGGCGCTCGCGGGCGATGGCACGGCCCTGGTGTTCACCAACACCCGCTCCCAGGCGGAGCGCTGGTACGAGGCGATCCTGCGCGCCCGCCCGCAGTGGCTCGAGACCACCGCGCTCCACCACGGCTCGCTCGACCGCGACGTGCGCCGGCGGGTCGAGGACGGCCTGCGCGACCGCAGCCTGCGCTGTGTCGTCGCCACGAGCAGCCTCGACCTCGGGGTGGACTTCGCGCCGGTCGACCGCGTGATCCAGGTCGGCAGCCCCAAGGGCGTCGCCCGCCTGCTGCAGCGCGCCGGGCGCAGCGGCCACGGGCCCGGGCGCACGAGCGCGGTGCTGTGCGTGCCGACCCACGCGCTCGAGCTGCTGGAGGCGGCCGCGGCGCGCCACGCGGCCG
>CAZVFN010000041.1:0-22825 GCA_964626335.1 uncultured Ectothiorhodospiraceae bacterium | reverse complement strand
GGGCCGGGCGGCGCGGTCGCGGTGGATCGCCCGGGCCAGGCCGGCCGCCAGGGCTGCGGCGACCGCGAGCGCGAGGGCGAAGGCGATCAGGGCGGGCGTGGCCACGGCAGCCGCCACGGGCCGGGGCGGCGTTCAGCCGCCCTCGTTGACGCGCCGCACGATGAAGCGCTCGCCGGCGTCGTCGTCGACGTGGTCGATCTCGCAGCCCTGCAGGCGCGCGTTCGCCTCCGGATCGAGCACGAGCGTCAGCACCCCGAAATCCACCGTGACGTCGTCGTCGCCGACGCGGTCGTCGAGCGAGAACACCCAGGGGCCGCCGTCCTCCCCCGAGGTCACGCGCAGCATGAGATCGGATTCGCCGCTCGCATCGACGATCGCGCGGACACGGTCGACGGCGGCCGCGGTGAGGATCGGCGCGGCCGAGTCCTCCATCGGCTCGGACATGGATGGCTCCGTAATCGCCTCGGTGTCGGCGCCGGCGCGACGGGTCCGTCACCGCCAACCGGGCCATGATAGGCGAGCGCGACCGCCGTGTCGGCGGGGTGGCGTCACCCGCCGGGCGCCGGTCCCGGCTCGCGTCGCCACTGGTGCACGAACCAGGCGAGGGCGATCGCCTGCAGCGCGGCCGCCGCGGCGAACGCGACCCGATAGCCCGTCAGTGCATAGCGGTGGCTGACCGGATCCTCCCAGAATCCGAGGAGGGTGCCCATGCCCCACTGCAGCACGAAGGCGCTGGCGAAGACGAGCACGTTGAGCGCGGTATTGGCGCGCCCGGCCAGGTGGCTCTCGAAGTACTGCGACAGGACCGCGTAGCTCGCGGTGCCGGCGGCGGCGAAGAAGCCCAGGGCGGCGAGCAGCCACGGTGCCGCGGCGCCGCTGACGCCCGCGGCCAGCAGCCCCTGCGCGGCGATGAACAGCGCCATGCCGATACCGGCCACGGTCATCGGCCGCACGCCCGCGCGGGCGAGGCGGGCCGTGACCACGCCGGTGACGAGGAAGCCCACGCCCAGCGCGCTGGTCGCGATCATCAGGTGGCCCGCGACGGCGCCGCGCTCGAGGCCGCCGACATCGCGCAGCCACGGGCCGAGCCAGAGCCCGATCAGCGCGAACGAGCTGCCCATCGAGAGCGCCGACAGCGGCGCGAGCCCGCGGAACAGGCGGCTGCGGAACACGCGCGCGAGGCCGTGGAGCTGGTCGCGCAGCGTCAGGTGCGCGGGCGGCTCGTCGTGGTCCGGCACGATGCGGAACAGCGCCGCCGCCACGAGCACGCTGACCCCGGCGAGGACCACGAACAGCGCGTGCCAGTCGAAGGCGGCGAGGAACCACTCGGCGGGCACGGTCGCGCTGATCGAGCCGAGCGCGCCGCAGGCGAGCAGGCACGCGTTGACGACCGGGAGCCGCTCGCCCGGGAACCACGTGGCGAAGGCCTTGAACGCGGCCATCATGCAGCCGGAGACGCCCGCGCCGATCAGCGCGCGTCCGAGCGACAGGCCGGCGAGCCCGTCGGCCACGGCGAAGATCCCCGACCCGAGGGCCGCGACCAGCAGCAGCCCCGCCTCGACCGGGCGCGGACCGAAGCGGTCGAGGAGGAGGCCGAGCGGCAGCTGCAGCAGGGCAAAGGCCGCCATGTACGTGCTGGTCAGGAAACCCAGCGCGTTCGCACTCACGCCCGTGTCGGCGACCAGGTTGGGTGCGGCGACGGCGTTGACCGTGCGGAACACGTGCGACAGGAAGTAGCCCGCGGCGAACGGCAGGAACAGTCGCAGCGCGAGCGCCCGGCCCAGGCGGGCGGGTTGGTTGTCGGCGCGAGGGGCGGCCGGCACGCGGCACCTCCCGGTCCAAGGGGGCGGGCAGTCTAGCAGCCTGGCGCACCCCGGGGCGCCGCAGCCGGTGAGTCCGGGCCCGACCGGCCGCTCGTGTGGCACGATGAACCCCGGTTTCGACGAGGACATGGCGCGATGAGCGCGATCCGGGCCGACGTCGTCGGCAGCCTCCTGCGCCCGGGCTGGCTGCTCGACGCGCGCGAGCGCCACCGGGCGGGCCGCCTCGGCGCGGCCGGTCTCAAGCGCGTCGAGGACCGGGCGGTCGACAGTGCCGTCGCCCTGCAGGAGGCCGCGGGCGTGGACGCCGTCAGCGACGGCGAGATGCGCCGGCTGTCGTTCCAGAGCCAGCTCGTCGCCGCCGTCGAAGGCTTCGGCGACTGGGACCTCGACGCCTTCGTCTGGGGGCACTGGCACGGCGACGCCGAGCGCGGCGACTGGACGCGCGAGCGCCCGGAGCGACTGGCGGTGACGGCCCCGCTGCACCGCCGGCGCTCGCTCGCCGCGGAGGAGTTCGTGTATCTGCGCGCGCGCACCGACCGCGTGGCCAAGGTGACGCTGCCGAGCCCCGGCCTGTTCGCCAATTTCTGGTCGCCCGAGGCATCGACCGGCGCGTATCCCGCGCTCGCCGATTTCCTCGGCGACGTCGCGCGCATCCTGCGCGAGGAGGTCGAGGAGCTGGCCGGCTACGGGGCGAGCTATATCCAGCTCGACGCCCCGCACTACCCGTTGCTGCTCGACGCCGACACGCGCGCCTTCTACGAGGCCCGCGGCTGGTCGCTCGCCGACTGGCTCGCGCTCGGGGTCGAGCTCGACAACCGCGTCATGGCGCCGCTCGAGGGCGTAACCTTCGGCCTGCACCTGTGCCGGGGCAACCAGGCGAGCCGCTGGCTGGTCGCCGGCGACTACGCGCCCATCGCCGACGCCCTCTTCGCGGGCACGGCGGCCGACCGCCTGCTGCTGGAGTACGACGACGAGCGTTCCGGCGGCTTCGAGCCGCTGGCGCGGGTGCCGGCGGACCGGACCGTGGTGCTGGGGCTCGTGTCGTCGAAGCACGGGCGGCTCGAGGACCCGGACGAGCTGCTGCGCTCGATCGACGCGGCGGCGCGCCATTTCGATCCGGAGCGCCTGGCGCTGTCGACGCAGTGCGGTTTCGGCACGTCCGTGCTCGGCAATGACCTCACGGCCGATCAGCAGGCGGCGAAGCTGCGCCTCGTCGCCGACGTCGCGCGTCGCGCCTGGGGCTGATGCGCGACCGGTGTGTCACGCACGGCGATCGCGAGCCCGCTCGCGGCCAAAGCTCGGGCGAGCCCCGGCGCTGCGCTCGGCCTGACCGGCGCGAGTTCGTACGCCCTGGCTTGGCGCACGTTCGGCGGCGGGCGCCGTTGCCACCGCCCGTCCCATGGGTGGCCGCTCCCTTCGGCAAGCGTCCGCGCCCGGGGCGCTCGGCCCCGCCGGGACGATCACGCTGAAACGGTCGCCTCGGCGTGCGCGGCGCCCCCGCGTGGAGCAGGAACGGGGTCCTGCGAGGGCACGGGCCCGGTCGAATGCCGACGCATCACATCCGGGGCATGGCAGGGCGCGAAGGTGCCGGCGTGTGACCGCGATGGCGACGGCGCGCTTGCCGCGGATGCGCTCGGACCCGTAGGCTTGTGCGTCGCACGCTGGCGCCGGCGCGTGTGATCCCCCCTTTCGACACTACAGGCAAAACGAATGCAAGGCTCCCAGCAGCCCGTTCTGCGGGATATCGTGCTCATCGGCGGTGGCCACAGCCACGTCGCGGTGCTCAAGCGCTTCGGCATGCGCCCGGTCCCGGGCGTGCGCCTGACGCTGATCTGCCGCGACACCCACACCCCGTACTCCGGGATGCTGCCGGGCTACATCGCCGGCCACTACGGCTACGACGACGTGCACATCGACCTGCGCCGGCTGTGCGAGTTCGCCGGCGCCCGCTTCTACCGGGACGAGGCCACGGGCATCGACCGCCGGGCGCACAAGGTCGCCTGTCGCGGCCGCCCGGCGGTCGCCTACGACGCGCTGTCGATCAACATCGGCTCGACGCCGCAGCTCCAGCGCGTCGCCGGGGCCGACGCGCACGCTGTGCCGGTCAAGCCGATCAACCGCTTCGACCAGCGCTGGCAGGCGCTGCTGCAGCGCGTGCGCGAGCACCCGGGACGCACCCGGCTCGCCGTCGTCGGCGCGGGCGCCGGCGGTGTCGAGCTCACGCTCGCCATGCAGTACCGGCTGCGCAACGAGCTCGCGGACCAGGGGCGCGATCCCGGCGAGCTCGAGCTCGACCTGTTCAACGCGGGCGAGCGCATCCTGCCGACGCACAACGCCCGCGTGCGCGCCTGGTTCGAGCAGACCCTCGGCGCCCGCGGGGTGCGCGTGCACAACGATGCCGCCGTCACCCAGGTCGGCGAGCACTGCCTGCAGGCGAGCAACGGCGAGTCCCTGGAGGCCGACGAGATCGTCTGGGTCACCCAGGCCGGCGGCGCGGCCTGGCTCGCCGAGACCGGCCTCGACGTCGACGCCAGCGGCTTCCTGCGCGTGCGCGACACCCTGCAGACGACCAACGACCCGAATGTCTTCGCCGCGGGCGACATCGCGACCATGGTCAACCACCCGCGGCCGAAGTCGGGCGTGTTCGCCGTGCGCCAGGGTCCGCCGCTCGCGCGCAACCTGCGCCGCCTGGTGCAGGGCCGTGCGCCGCGACCGTTCACGCCGCAGAAGGACTGGCTGGCACTGATCAGCAGCGGCGACAAGCGCGCGGTCGCCTCGCGCGGGCCCTTCGGCGTCGCCGGCGCCTGGGTCTGGCGCTGGAAGGACTGGATCGACCGCCGCTTCATGGCGAAGTTCAACGACCTGCCGGCGATGGACGAGCAAGATTCGGGCAAGCAGCAGGGCCAGTCCGTGCAGCTCGAGGGCGAGGAGGCGCAGCAGGCGATCTCCGCGGTGGCGATGCGCTGCGGCGGCTGCGGCGCGAAGGTCGGCGCGAGCACGTTGTCCAGCGCCCTCGGCCAGCTCCGGCCGGTCGAGCGCGACGACGTCGTCGTCGGCCTGCACGCGCCGGACGATGCCGCGGTCGTGCGCGTGCCGCCGGGCAAGGCGATGGTGCACACGGTCGATTTCTTCCGCGCGTTCATCGACGATCCCTACGTCTTCGGCCAGGTCGCCGCCAATCACGCCCTCGGCGACATCTTCGCCATGGGCGCGGAGGCGCAGACGACGACCGCCGTCGCCACGGTCCCGGCCGGCCTCGAGCGCAAGATCGAGGACACCGTCTACCAGCTCATGTCCGGGGCGATGGAGGTGCTCAACGACGCCAACTGCGCGCTCGTCGGTGGGCACACGGGCGAGGGCGCGGAGCTCGCCCTCGGTTTCGCCGTCAACGGGCTGATCGACGAGCAGGCCGATTCCATCCTGCGCAAGGGTGGCATGCAGCCGGGCGACGTGCTGATCATCACGAAGCCGCTGGGCACGGGCACGCTGTTCGCCGCGCATCCCAAGCTCGACGCGCGCGGGCGCTGGATCGACAACGCGCTGGCGTCGATGGTCCAGTCGAACCGGCTCGCCGCCGAGTGCCTGCACGGCTTCGGCGCCAATGCCTGCACCGACATCACGGGCTTCGGCCTGCTCGGCCACCTGGTCGAGATGACGCGGCCGTCCGGCGTCGACGCCGAGATCGACCTCGCGGCGCTGCCCGTGCTCGACGGCGCCGAGGAGACGGTGCGGGCGGGCGTGGTCAGCTCGCTGCAGCCGGCGAACGTGCGCCTGCGCCGGGCGCTGCGCAATCAGGCGGAGATGGTGGAGCACCCGCGCTACCCGCTGGTGTTCGACCCCCAGACGGCGGGCGGACTGCTGGCCTCGGTCCCGGCGGATCAGGCCGATGCCTGCCTGGAGCGCCTCCGCGCGCTGGGCTACACGCGCGCGGCGAAGATCGGCCGGGTCAGCGAGCAGGGCGAGCCGCTCGAGCCGATCGTGCTCAACAATTGACGTTGCGGGCGCCGGGAGGAGGCGGCTCGCGCGCGTCACCGCATCCGCAGCGCGGCTCGCGCGAACGCGGAAGCGGGGGTCTCGTTCGCGACACCCCGGCGGTGCTGCAGGGTCAACTCGTGCGAGCCGGCGCGCGGCCTACGGGGGCACGGCCCGGGCAGCGGCGGCGGCCAGTGCCTCCGCCAGGCCGTCGCGCTCCTGCTCCGGCGTGAAGCGGGGGCCCAGCGCCCGGCAGCGTTCGCGCAGCTCGTCGAGCCAGGCCGTATCGGTCTCGGCCCGCTCGAGCAGCCGGCGCAGGGCCGCGGTGTCCTGGGGCGGGTAGCAGGCCGGGTAGTCCGTGCCCAGCAGGCCGATGTTGCCGGGGATGTCGGAGGCGATCACGGGCAGGCCGGCGACGCAGGCCTCGGAGACGACGTTGGCGCCGCCCTCCATGACGGAGCTCATGACGAGGGCGTGAGAGCCGGCCATGAGGCGGCGCACGTGGCCGTGGCTGACCTCGCCGTGCCAGGCGAGGCGCGGGTTGGCGGCGAGCTCCGCCCGGGCCGCCTCGGCCCAGCGGTCGTCGTGGGCGCGACCGACGTTGACGACCCGCAAGGTCGAGCTGCCGGGCAGCTCGCGCGCGGCATAGGCGGCGCGCAACGGGTCCTTCTCGGCCCGCAGGTGACCGGCGACCAGCACCTGGAAGCGCCGCGCCGGCGGGCCGGCGTAGCTCGGCGGCAGCGGATGCGCGGATTGGTAGACCGTGTGCAGCCGCCCGGCCAGGCGCGCCGGGATGTCGTCGGCGACGCGCGCGTGCAGACCGATCAGGGCGTGGGCCCGGTCCATGCTCGCGAGCGTGGCCTCGGGGTCGCTGTGCTGGAAGCGATAGATGTCGGTGCCGGTCAGCGCGACGACCAGGGGTCGCCCGGGTGCGTGCTCGGCGCTGGCGCGGATGGCGTCGGCGGAGCGCCAGGCGTGCAGCGCGATGACCGCGTCGGCATCGCGCCGGGCGGCCGCGACGCCGTTGTCGCTCGTGCTGATCGTCACACGATGGCCCAGCGCACGCAGTAGACTGGCCCAGCGCGTGGCGGTGGCGCGGTTGCCGGCGCGCGAGCGCGGCGCGGCGGGCGTGATCAGCGTTATTCTCATCGACGGATGTCCGATTGCGGGAGGAAGCCATGATCGAGGTGCCACCGACCCACCCGGTGAGCGCGGACCGCCTCGCGGCGCTGCTCGACGACAGTCGCCGGCGCACCCGGGAGCTGACGGCGGATCTGGGCGGCAGTCGCCTGTTCGGGCCCAACATTAGCATCGTCAACCCGGCGCTCTGGGAAGTCGGCCACGTCGGCTTCTTCCACGACTACTTCGCCCTGCACACGCTCCACGGGCTGGAGCACTACCAGCGGCCCGACGCGGAGCGGCTCTACGACTCGAGCGCCATCCCGCACGATGACCGCTGGGAGCTGCCGCTGCCGACGATGGACGAAACCTGGGACTACCTGGGTGCGATCCGCGAGGCGATGGTTTCGCGCCTGCCCGACAGCGGCGCGGCGAGCGAGGCGATCAGCTACGTCTACCAGCTCACGGCGCTGCACGAGGACATGCACGGCGAGGCGTTCACCTATACGCGCCAGACGCTCGGCGACCCGCCCCCGGCCCTCGCGGGCGGCGAGGACCTGCCGCCCGCCGAGCCCACCGGCCCGCTGCCCGGCGACGTCGACGTGCCGGGAGGCGAGCACCTGCTGGGCTCCGACGCGACCGTACCGTTCCGCTTCGACAACGAGAAGCAGCCGCACACCGTGACCGTCGAGCCCTTTCGCATTGCGCGCGCGCCGGTCACCAACGCGGAATTCGCCGCATTCGTCGAGGCCGGCGGCTACGAGCGGCCGGAGTACTGGAGCGAGGCCGGCCGGGCCTGGCTGGAGGCGAACCCGAAGGCCGCCCCGGCGCACTGGCACCGCGGTGGCGATGGCTGGGAAGTCGACTGGTTCGACCGGCGGATCGCGCTGGCCCCGCACAAGCCGGTCATGCACGTGAACTTCCACGAGGCCGAGGCCTATTGCGCCTGGGCCGGGCGGCGGTTGCCCACCGAGGCGGAATGGGAGGTCGCGGCGAGCCGGGCTCCGAGCGACGACGGGCGCGCGCTCGAGCCGGGCAAGCGGCTCTATCCCTGGGGCGATGAGCCGCCGGGCCCGGCGCGCGCGAATCTCGACGGCCATCGCCTCGACTGCGTCGACGTCGCGGCGTTCCCGGCGGGCGACAGCGCGTTCGGCTGCCGCCAGATGCTGGGCAATGTCTGGGAGTGGACGGCGAGCACCTTCGGGCCGTATCCGGGCTTCCGGATCGACCTGTACCGGGATTATTCGCAGCCGTGGTTCAAGGAACGGCGCAAGGTCCTGCGCGGCGGCGCCTGGGCGACGCGCGCGCGGCTGGTAAACAACAACCACCGCAACTTCTTCCCGGGCGACCGCAACGACATCTACGCAGGCTTCCGCACCTGCGCGGCCTGAGGGCGGTGCGGGCAACGAGGCCGAAGGGCGTGTGCTGCACGCGCAGACCAACGAAAACGACCGACCAGCGGAGGACAACGATGCACAAGAGGATGCCCAAGAAACTGCTGCCGGCGCTGGCATTGCTGGGCGCGTTCGCGGCCGGGCCGGTGGCCGCCGAGACCCTCGTCTTCACGGCCATCCCGGACCAGGACGAGACGGCGCTGAAGGAGCGCTTCAACAAGGTCGCCGATTACCTCGAATCGCAGCTCGACGTGGACGTGCGCTACGTCCCGGTGAAGTCCTACGCCGCGGCCGTGACGGCGTTCCGCAACAACCAGGTGCAGCTGGCCTGGTTCGGCGGGCTGTCCGGGGTGCGCGCCCGCGAGGCCGTGTCCGGCTCCCAGGCGATCGCACAGGGGGTCGAGGACACGAAGTTCCGCACGTTCTTCATCGCCCACGAGAGCGCGGGCGTGGAACCGAGCGAGGACTTCCCGCGGGGCATCGAGGGCAAGACCTTCACGTTCGGCTCCAAGGGCTCGACCTCGGGCCGCTTGATGCCCGAATACTACATCCGCGAGCACTTGGGCAACGGGCCGCAGGACGTGTTCGACCGGGTTGGCTTCTCGGGCAGCCACTCGCGCACCGCCGCCCTGGTGGCCTCCGGCACCTACCAGGTCGGTGCGCTCAATTACCAGGTCTGGAAGAAGGAGGTCGAGCAGGGCAAGGTCGATACCTCGAAGGTCGAGGTGATCTGGAAGACGCCGACGTATGCGGATTACCAGTGGACCATCCGCGGCGACGTCGACGAGCGCTTCGGTGATGGCTTCACCTCCCGGGTGCAGGACGCGCTGCTCGCGATGGAGGACCCGGAGCTGTTGCAGAGCTTCCCGCGCTCGGGCTTCATCGAGGCGCAGAACAGCGACTACGAGCGCATCCGCACGACGGCCAAGAAGCTCGATCTCGTCGAGTGATGGGCGTCCTCGCGCTCGAAGGGGCCAGCGCCGCCTACGGCAAAGAGCGCGTCGTCGGGCCGGTCACGCTGTCGGTCGACGCGGGCGAGCACGTCGCCCTCGTCGGCCGCAGCGGCGCGGGCAAGTCGACACTGCTGTCGCTGCTGTTCGACCCGGCGCGGCACGAGCTCGCGCTCATGCCGCAGGAGCTGGGGCTGGTGCAGACGCTGTCGGTGTTCCACAACGTCTACATGGGCCGCCTCGCGGTGAACGGTACCTGGTACAACGTCGCCAATCTGGTGCGCCCGTTCGCCCGCGAGATCGACGGCGTGAGCGGCGTGCTCGATTCGCTCGGCATGGGCTCGAAGCTGTGGTCGCGCGTGGGTGAGCTCTCCGGCGGTCAGCGCCAGCGCACCGCCGTGGCGCGCGCGCTCTACCAGCGAGCGACCGTGCTGCTCGCCGACGAGCCCGTATCGGCGCTGGATGTCACCCGGGCCGCCGACGTCATGTCGGCGATCACGGGCGCGTATTCGACGAGCGTGATCGCGATGCACGACGTCGAGCTGGCGCTGCGCCATTGCTCGCGCATCGTCGGCATCGATGCGGGCGGCGTGGCGCTCGACGAGCCCGCCGGGCGCCTGTCGGTCGCCGATCTCCTGCCGCTGTACGAATACGAGCAGGCAGCGGGCTGAGGCGATGGCAGGGCGCGCGCACGGCGCGGACCGCGCACGCGGCCCGCAAGACCCGATTTCGATCCCGTGCGCGGCCACCGGGGGCCGCTCGTGATCCGCTCGGCCACGGTGCGCACCAGCCTCGGCCTGGTGGCGGTGGCCCTCATCTGCCTGTTCTTCGCCGATCTCGAGATCAGCGCGGCCGATCCCTGGGACCAGCTCGCCCGCTTCGGGCTGGGCATCGTCACGCCCGACTTCACCGCCGTCGACGAGCTCGGCACGGCGCTGCTGCGCACCGTGGCCTTCGCCTTCGTCGGCGTGGCGCTGGGCGCGGTCGGCGGCTTCGGCCTGGCGCTGCTGTTCGACTGGCGCATCGTGCGCACCGGCTGCGCCTTCGTGCGCGCGATCCACGAGCTGTTCTGGGCCCTGATCTTCCTGCAGTGCTTCGGCCTGCACCCGCTGACGGGCGTGCTGGCCATCGCCATTCCCTACGCCGGCGTGTTCGGCAAGGTCTACTCGGAGATCCTCGACGAGCAGGATCCGCTGCCGGAGCAGTCCCTGCCGCCGGGCACGGGCCGCGTCGCCCGCTTCCTGTTCGCGCGCATCCCGGACGCCTGGCGCCACCTGCTGAGCTACACCTCGTATCGCCTGGAGTGCGGCCTGCGCTCGTCGGCGATCCTGGGCTTCGTCGGCATGCCTACGCTCGGCTTCCACCTGGAATCGGCGTTCAACGAGGGCTACTACTCGCAGGTCGGCGCCCTGTTGGTCACCTTCTACATCCTGATCGCGACGCTGCGCCTGTGGGTGCGGCCGCGGCTCGTGCCCGTGTACCTGGCGATCGCGCCATTCTGTCTCGGCACCGGGCTGCCGATCGTGTGGGGCAACGTCGGGCGCTTCTTCACCGAGGACATCGTGCCGGCGCCGCTGCGTGCCGACGGCGCGGGCTGGGAGGCGTTCTGGCCGTGGCTGGAGCAGCTGCTGGTGCAGCAGGCCCTGCCGGGTATCGGCATGACCGTCGTGCTCACCCAGATCGCGCTCGTGATCACCGGCGTGCTGACACTGCTGGCCTTCCCGCTGATCTCGCGCCATTTCACGGGGCGTGTCGGCAGCACGCTCGGCCACGTCGTGCTCGTCGTGGCGCGCTCGACGCCGGAGTACATGCTCGCCTACATCCTGCTGCAGCTGTGGGGCCCGTCGATGCTGCCCGCGGTGGTCGCGCTGGCGCTGCACAACGGCGGCATCATCGGCCACCTCATCGGGCGGCGCAGCAACGAGATCCAGCTGCGCGCCGACGCCCCGGACTCGCGCCTGGAACGCTACGGCTACGAGATCCTGCCGCGCGTCTACGGGCCGTTCCTCGCGTTCCTGTTCTACCGCTGGGAGATCATCATGCGCGAGACGGCGATCCTCGGGATCCTCGGCATCACCACGCTCGGCTTCTACGTCGACAGCGCCATGGAGGCACTGCGCTACGACGTCGCCATGGTCCTGATCCTGGTGACGGCGGTGCTCAACATCGCCGTCGACGCACTGGCGCGCCACCTGCGGCGGCGCCTGCGCCTGCGTACCTCGCCCGTCTACGAGTCCTGAGCGCGCGTTGGCGACGGCACCTGCGCGCGGCGGGACCGGCCGCGCGGGTCCCGCCATCGCCAGCCCAGCCATCGTCCGCTCCTGCGATCGATGGTTGCACGGCGCCGGCTCTCCGGCGGGGGCATTCGCGCGCGGTTCAGCCGGCCCCGGGGGCAGCCTCTTCCGGGCGGTAGCCACCGTCCAGCCAGTGCACGATCTCGCGCGCGGCGGGGTGGTCGAAGGCTGCGTAGCGTGCGCGCAGCCGCGCCGCACGCGCGCCCAGGCGGTCGCGCCCCGCGTCCTCGAGCAGCGCCAGGTCCGCCGCGACGCGTTCGGCGAGGGCGTCGCCCAGGACGCGTCGCGCGCTGGTGTGGAAGGCCTCGCCATAGGCGAAGGCGTCGCCCAGGCGATAGCGCTCGGGCAGGGTCAGCGCGGGCAGCGCGGTCAGCGCCGGCTGCAGCGCCGGGTTGAGGGCGTGCGCGGCGACGCGTTCGCGCAGCGCCGCGGGCCGGCCCGTGAAGGGGCGCAGGTGCAGGTGCTCGCAGGCCCGCGGGCCGTCGTTGACGGGGTAGTTGTCCCAGATCCAGGGCGCTCGCCCCAGCGTTTCGGTGACGCGCTCGACGTGCCCCGGTGCGATCTCGCGGGGGCAGATCTCCTCGCCCGCCCAGTAGACGCCGATGCGCGCGTCCAGCGCCGCGCCGAGCTCGGCGAGGTAGCCCGGCGGCCGCGCGCCGAAGAGGGCGTCCAGCAACGGGTCGTCGCTGTAGTAGGTCGGGCAGACCACGATCCGCGTGGCAGCGGTGCGGGCCGCCATCCACTCGGCGATCCGCGCCTGGTGGGCGGCGAGATCGGCGCGCTCGCCGCGCTGGTCGTCGAAGCCGATGACGAGGTCGTCGATGCCGATCGCGTCGAGCTCGGCGAGGCGCGCGGCCAGGGCATCGCGGTCCGCGGGCGAGGCGTCGAGGTCGAGGCCGAGCGGCGTGAGGCCGATGCCGAAGCGCATAGCGCGTTCGCGGCAGCGCCCGGCGAAGCCCGCGAGGGCCTCGGCGCGGTCCGTCTCCCAACGGTTGCGCCAGTCGCTGCGCACGCCCGGGTCTGCCTTGGGTGCGTAATGCCAGAATCCGTAGCCGTTGTCGGCGAGGCGCGCGGCGAGCGCGTCGCGCTCGGCCCGGCCCCAGGGCGGCCCGTAGAATCCCTCGATCAGCCCGATGCCGAAATCCAAGCGCGTCACTCCGTGGCTGCGTGCGCGCCCCCGAACCGGCAACCGGCGCGCGTGCCAGACGCCCGATCATAGCAAAGCGCCGCCGCGTGACCGCGGCCACCGGGGCAGCGCCGCCCGGGTGTCCACCCGTCGTGGCGCCACCCGGGTCCCGGCGGTCGGCGAGGATGCCTCCGCGCGCATCGGGATCGCCACGCTTCGCGGCGGCGATCGTCGCTACGGCCCGATCGGGCGGTGATGGCACGGGTGCCATCGGGGTTACACTGCCGCCACGCGTGGCCGCAACCTGTGCGCGGAGGAACGAGCGTTGACCAGCCTGTTCATCATTTCGGGACCCTCGTGCGTCGGCAAGGGGCCGCTCGTGAAGGCCCTCGCGCAGTTCCATCCGGATGCCGTTTCGGGGTTGCAGCCGGTCGTCCTCTACAACGATCGCGCGCCGCGCCCGGGCGAGGTCGACGGCGTCGACTACCACTTCCGCAAGCGCGCGGAGATCGAGGCGCTGGATGGCGACGAGCGCTACCGCGTGATGGAGGTCCGCGGCGACCTCCAGGCCGTGGACCTGGATGAGCTCGCCGCCGCCCTGCAAGCGGGCGACGTGTTCTTCGAGGGCAATCCCTTCGTCGGCGGCCTGCTGCTCGAGTGCCCGCTGCCCGCGGGCGCGAGCCGGTCGAGCGCGTTCCTGTCGCCGCTGTCGGGCGCGGAGCTCGCCGACCTGGCGCGGGCGGAGCTGCACATCGACATCGAGGCGTTCGTCGCCGATGTCATGCGGCGCAAGCTGCTCCGCCGGATGCATACGCAGAAGACCCGCCTGGCGCTGCCCGATCTCGAGGAGGTCGAGCGCCGCTGCCGCAGCGCGTACGCGGAGCTGGCCGAGGCCTGGCGCTTCGATCACGTGATCCCGAACCACGACGGCGAGGACAGCGAGCACTGGGCCGCGTTCGGTTACCCGATCGGCGACGCCCGGCGGGTCCTGCTCGCCGTCGCCGACCTGCTGCGCGGCGAGGCGCCCCGCCACGGCGAGCGCTGGTCGCACGCCTGCGTCGCGCCCCCGGGAGCCGAGACCCGATAGCCCCGCAGCGCGGGCCGACGCGCAGCCGTGCCCCGGCCCGCGTGGCATGGAGGCGCAGAGGCCACGCCGGGCACCGGGCGTGGCGAGCCTGTGGGCTTGGCGGTGCCAGGCCCTGGCCGCGAGGCCCGGGCGAGCCCATTCGGGCCCGAGCTGCGGTCGGGGGATCGCGGGCCGTGTCGGCTGTCAGCGCCGCTTGCGCCCGGCGCGCGCGAGCCAGCCGACGGCGGCGCCGATGAGGAACACGACCAGCAGGACCACGGCGCGCGACGCCGTCCAGGTCCACAGCAGGAACTCGACCCCGACCGGGTCGGCGTTCTGCAGCACGAACACGAGCACCAGCACGGCGAGGACGATGGCGGCGATGATCTTGGTGTCCTTCATGGGGGCGGATCCCCGGGTGGCTTCGGCAAGGCCATCGTCTCACGTGGGTGGCCGCGTTGCGGCACGGATGCCGGCCGTTAGCGGTTCTCGCGGGATCGCGGGCAGTGGTAACAGGCCCTAAGATGGGCGCGTTCGAAGCCGGGGATATCGCCGATGACGCACGCTGACGCGTTCTTCCGCCCGCTGGGCGGCAGCGAGCTGCCGCGCTACGCGGGGCGCTCGACCTTCATGCGCCTGCCGCAGATCGAGGATCCGTCCGAGGTCGATATCGCGCTGGTGGGCCTGCCCTGGGACAGCGGCTCGACCAACCGGGTGGGGCAGCGCCACGGGCCGCGCGAGATCCGCAGCAACTCGACCATGATGCGCCTGGTACACCAGGCGAGCCGGATCGCGCCCTACGACCTGTGCCGGATCGCGGACCTGGGCGACGTGCCCGTGAATCCGATCGACCTCCACGACACGCTGGCGCGGGTGCAGGATTTCTACGAGCAGGTCCACGCAGGGGGCGCGCTGCCGCTCACCGCGGGCGGCGACCACCTTGGCACGCTGCCGATCCTGCGCGGGATCGCCGCGGACGAGCCGCTCGGCCTGGTGCAGTTCGACGCCCATTCGGACACCAACGACACCTATTTCGGCGAGAACCCGTACACCCACGGCACGCCGTTCCGCCGCGCCATCGAGGAGGGTATCCTCGATCCGACGCGCATGGTGCAGGTCGGCATCCGCGGCTCCATGTACTCGGTGAACGATCTCGACTGGGCGCACGCGCAGGGGATGCGCGTGATCGAGATCGAGGAATACTTCGATCTCGGGCCGGACAACGTGATTGCCGAGATCCGCCGTGTCGTCGGCGACGCACCCACCTACGTGAGCTTCGACGTCGATGGCCTCGATCCGGTCTACGCGCCGGGCACGGGGACGCCCGAGGTCGGCGGCTATACCACGCACGAGGCGCAACGCATGATCCGCGGGCTGCGCGGCCTCGACCTGGTGGGGGCCGACGTCATGGAGGTGGCGCCGCCGTTCGACTCGGCGGGCGTCACCGCGCTCACCGGTGCCAGCCTGATGTTCGAGCTGCTGTGCGTACTGGCCGACGCCGCGCACCGCCGCGTGAGCGCCTGACACGGAGCCGGGCCACGGCCCCGGCGGCCACGCAAGCGCATGGGAGACCCAGTGTATTTCTATCGTCCCGCGCGGCGCTTCGTCGCGGCGGTCGCCGTGCTGCTGTTCCCGGTGGCGATGATCGGCTACACCGGGGTGGTCCATGGCGGCTACACGGGCGCGTTCGTTGTGGCACTGGTGGTCGCGGTCTTCGTGTTCTGCGTGCGCTGCCTGCGCCGCCGGCTGCGCCGGCCGTTCCTCGTCATCGAGCCGGACGCGGTCGCCTGCGAAACCGTGCTCGGGCGTGAACACCGGATCGCACCGCGCGAGTGCAAGCTCGTGCTGAGCAACGACTGGTTGGGCTTCCGCCGCGGCGAGGCCAACGACGTGGCGCTGGGCAAGGCCGAGTTCCGCCCGGGCGAATGGGATCGGGCCATCGGTGCCCTGCGCGGCCTGCCGTTCGATGGTGTTGTCGTGGGCCCCGAGGAGGATCCGGATTGACGTGCACGCCGCGCGCTGGCCAGGGCCGCGAAAGGGGCGGCGGCGCGATCGACGACCGGGGCCGGGCTCCGCGTGGCGATTGCATCGGCGGGCTTCCATGCCGGGGTCGGGATGCCTCGAAAAGTGTGACCAAGGCCCTGGCAAGGCGTGATGAATGCAGTAGTATGGCAGTGTTCATGCCCCCATCCCCGACCCTGCGGGAGTGTCATGCAGTCCCCGAACCGAGTCGTTCGCCTGCTCATCGCCGCCCTGCTGCTCACCGGGGGCGGGGGCGCGCTCGCCGATGGCGCTCGCGAGTTCCGGCAATGCGTGGCCGATCTGCAGCGCGAGGCGCGGCGGGAAGGCGTCTCGGCCGGGGTCGTGCGCAGCACGCTCGCCGAGGTCGAATTCGTCGAACGGGTGGTGGAGCTCGATCGGGCCCAGCCCGAATTCACGACCACGTTCGATCACTACGTCGACGGCCGTGTCACCGAGCAGCGCGTCGAGCGTGGTCGCGAACTGTTGGCAAAGCACCGCGAGCTGCTGCGTCGGGTCGCCCTCGACTACGGCGTCGCGCCGCGTTACCTGGTCGCGTTCTGGGGCATGGAGACCAACTATGGCACCTACTTCGGCGAGATGCCGACCCTCGATGTCCTCGCGACGCTCGCGTGCGACGAGCGACGCCCGGCCTTCTTCAGCGAGCAGCTGATGGCGGCCCTGCGGGTCGTGGATGCCGGGGCGATCCCGCCGGAGCGGATGCGCGGCTCCTGGGCCGGCGCATTCGGCCACGTCCAGTTCCTGCCGAGCGTGTTCGAGCGCTACGCCGTCGACTACGACGGCGACGGCGAGCGCGATCTATGGAACAGCGTCCCGGACGCGATGGCCTCGGCCGCCAACTACCTCGCCAGCATCGGCTGGAAGCAGGGCTGGCGCTGGGGTCGCGAGGTGACGTTGCCGGATGCGTTCGACTACACGCTCGCCGGGCGCGGCAACGAGCGCAGCCTCGCCGAGTGGCGCGACCTCGGTGTGCGCACCGCCTACGACCGCCCGCTGTCGGGCAGCGAGGCGCGCGCGGCGCTGATCGTGCCGGCCGGCCACGAGGGTCCGGCATTCCTCGTCTACGACAACTTCCACGTGATCATGGAGTGGAACCGTTCCGAGTTGTACGCGCTGTCGGTGGGCCACCTGGCCGACCGCCTCGCGGGGGTCTCGGGACTGGTGAACCCGCCGCCGGACGATCGGCCGCGCCTGGCGACCGAGGCCGTGGCCGAGCTGCAGGCGCGGCTGAACGCGCGGGGCTACGAGGCGGGGCCGGTCGATGGCATCCCCGGTCCCTCCACGCGCGCGGCGATCCGACGCTTCCAGGCCGCCAACGGCATGGTCGCCGATGGTTACCCGTCCCGCGAGGTGCTCGACGCGCTGTCACTGCAGCTCGCCGAGTACCCGTAGCGGCGCGCGGCGCCGCGGCTCGCCCCGCCGCGGGCCCCGATGCGGGCCCGGATCGGAGCGCCCCCCGAAGCCCGGGCGCGGTCGGCGTCGGCGCGGTGCCCGGCGTCAACCGATCTCGACGCGATCGCGGCCCGCTTCCTTGGCCGCGTACAGGGCCGCGTCGGCGCGCTGGATCAGCGTGTCCGGCGTGTCACCGGTGGTGTAGGCCGCCGCGCCCGCGCTGATCGTCGCCGCGATCCCTCCGACGAAGGTCGCCTCCTCGATGATCCGGCGGACCGCCTCGGCCGTGGCGCGCGCGCCTTCGGCAGCGGTGTGCGGCAGTACCATCAGGCATTCCTCGCCGCCCCAGCGTGCGAGCAGGTCGTTCTCGCGCAGGCGCCGTCGGACCAGGCGCGTCATCTGCATGAGGACCTCGTCGCCCGCCGGGTGCCCATGCTCGTCATTGATCGACTTGAACCAGTCGATGTCGAACATGACCACGCCCAGGTCGAGCTCGTGGCGTTCGCAGCGCTTGATCTCGGCCTTGAGCATGCGCTCGGCGGGACGCCGGGTCCGGGTCGCGGTCAGGTCGTCGAAGTCCGCCCGCTGGCGCAGATGGTCCAGCAGGCGCTTCTCGGCGGTGACGTCGCGCTGGATCGAGATGTAGTGGGTGATGCGCGCGTGCTGATCCCGTATCGGGGCCGTGCGCCACTCGAGCTCGAACGGGCTGCCGTCGCGCCGATAGTTGACCGTGCGCGCGTCGAATGCCTCGCCCAGTTCGAGGGCCTGGCGGAGGCGCTGCAGCACCCGTCCGTCCGTCCCCTCGCCCTGCAGGACCCTGGGGGTTAGGCCGACGATCTCCTCGGCCGGCCAGCCCGTCATCTCGAGGAACGCGGCATTCACGTAGAGGATGCGTGGACCCGGATGGTCGAGCTCGGCCCCGGTGATGAGCACGGCATCGAAGGCCGACTCGACGGCCGAGCGGAAGATGCTCGACCAGGCCGTCGAGCTCGACGCGTCGCCGGGGTCGGCGTCGGGTGGGGCGTCGTCGGTCAAATCGATGGGGGATTCCTTGCGCGCTCATGGCGGAGTCCCAGCCACGAGTGCGCGATGAGCGTGCCCAGCACCAGCACGCCGCCGGTCAGGGTCGCCCCGGGCGGCTCCTCGCCGAGCACGAGCCAGACCCAGAACGAGCCCAGGATCGCCTCGACGATGAGGAACAATGTCACCTCCGCCGACGGGAGATAGCGGGTCGCCTCGGTCATCATGACCAGCGCGAGCGGCAGCTGGACGAGGCCCATCACGGCGAGCACGGCCAGCGACGGCGCGGTTGTCGCCGCCGGCTCCGCGAAGGCGAGAGCGGCGAGCCCGGCGACGAGCCCGCCGCCGCCGACAGCCGCCAGGCGATTGAGGCCGGGTGCCCGGCGCAGCTGCGTGAAGTTGGCCCCCACGATCAGGGCCAGCAGCAGCGCGAGTGCGTCGCCGACGAAGCCCTCGCCCCCGACCGAGCCGCCGAACACCAGGCCGATGCCCGCCATGCACAGGGCGATCGCCACCCACGTGCGCGCGGGGATCCATTCCTTGAGGAAAACGCCCGAGAATCCGGCGGCGAACAGCGGTGCCGCGGTGAGGATGACGACGACGTTGGCCACGCGCGTCTGCGTGATCGCGACCACGAACAGGATCTGCGTCAGCCCCATGGTCACGACCAGGATCACGCCGGTGCGCCCGGCCCGGCGGATGTCGTACCAGGGCCAGCGGCCGCGCACGAGCCGCAGGGCGAGGGTGAGCGAGAGAGCGATGAACACGCCGCGCCAGAACACGATCTGCGCCGGCGGTGCGTGAGCCAGGCGCACGAGCAGCGCGTCGATGCTGAGCACGGTCACGCCGATCGCGGCGAGCCAGGTGCCGCGGGCGTGGTCGGTGGACAGCGCGGGCAGCGACAAGACCGCTCCTTCCGGTGAATGGCGCATGCGCGGGCGAGCGGTCGATCCACGTCGCTCCGGCGCCGGGCAGGCAGGAAGAGGCCCGGGAATGTCAGGGCATGCTACGCGCCGATGCGGGCCATTGGAACGGACCGCATCCGGGCCCGGCAAGCCTGCACTTCCCTGGCCGCGAGCTCGAAGCCGGCGACGCGGCCGGATACGACCGTGCTGCGGGTGTGGCGATGGCCCGGGATTCGGGTCACCTCGAATCGGTGGCGCGAAGGGCGGCCCGCGCCCGCGACCATTGTCGGTGCGGGCAACCAGAGCCGGGATCGGGGACTCTGCGCGCCGGGGGCGCATGACCCGGCGCGCCGCGACCGTGCCCGGTGGCCACGGACGGGCACATTGACGGGCAGCGTCGAGCTTCTATACAATTCGACGCCGCATCAGGCGCGTAGCTCAGCTGGTCAGAGCACCACCTTGACATGGTGGGGGTCGTTGGTTCGAGTCCAATCGCGCCTACCAGGCATTCTCGGGAAACAATGGGCCAGCCCCGGCAACCCCGGGCTGGCCTTTTTTGACGCCAGTGCCTGCTCGCGCCTGCGGTGCGGAGCCGCAGGCGGCGACAGGACCCACGCAGCAGCCTTCGATCAAGTGGCCCGTGGTAGGGGTCACCACTGACGGGGAAAGACCATGCCGGAAATCACCCTGCCGGACGGCAGCCGCCGTCACTACGAAGAGCCGGTCACCGTGGCCCGGATCGCCCGCGATATCGGGCCGGGGCTCGCGAAGGCGACGGTCGGCGCCCGTGTCGACGGCGACCTGGTGGAAACCGATTACAGCGTCGACCGCGACGCCGAGGTCGCGCTCGTCACGCCCAGGGATACCGACGGCCTGTACATGGTGCGCCATTCGACGGCGCACCTGATGGCGCAGGCGGTCAAGCAGCTCTATCCCGGCGCGCAGGTGACGATCGGGCCCGTGATCGAGGACGGTTTCTACTACGACTTCGCCTGCGATCACTCGTTCACGCCCGAGGACCTCGACAGGATCGAGCAGCGCATGCTCGAGCTGGCGAAGGCGGATCATGCCATCGAGCGCTCGGTCATGGACCGCGACGAGGCGGTCCGCTTCTTCGAGGGCATGGGCGAGTACTACAAGGCCGAGATCATCCGCGACATCCCCCCGGGCGAGACCATATCGCTCTACCGCCAGGATGATTTCATCGACCTCTGCCGCGGTCCGCACGTCCCCAGCACCGGCCACCTCGGGGCATTCAAGCTGACCAAGCTGGCCGGGGCCTACTGGCGCGGCGACTCGGACCGCGAGATGCTGCAGCGCATCTATGGCACGGCCTGGCCCGACCGGAAACAGCTCAAGCAGTACCTGCACCGGCTGGAGGAAGCGGCCAAGCGCGACCACCGCAAGCTGGGCCGCCAGCTCGACCTGTTCCACTTCCAGGAGGATGCCCCGGGCATGGCGTTCTGGCACGAGCGCGGCTGGGCGCTGTACCGCGTGCTCGAGGACTACATGCGCGCGCGCCAGCACGAATACGGCTACGAGGAGGTGCACACGCCGCAGATCCTCGACCGCTCGCTCTGGGAACGTTCGGGCCACTGGGACAAGTTCCGCGACCACATGTTCGCCACCGCCATCGAGGAGCACGACTACGCGATCAAGCCGATGAACTGTCCCGGGCACGTCCAGCTGTTCAACCAAGGATTGAAGAGTTACCGTGATCTTCCTGAAAAGATTGCGGAATTCGGGGTGGTGCACCGCAACGAGGCATCGGGCACGCTGCATGGGCTGATGCGGGCACGGCGCTTCACGCAGGATGACGCGCACGTGTTCTGCACCGAGGATCAGCTCCAGGACGAGATCGCCGAGCTGATCGGCATGACGCTGCGCGTATACTCGGACTTCGGTTTCGACGACATCGACATCGCACTGTCGCTGCGCCCGGACGAGCGGGTGGGCTCGGACGAGGCCTGGGAGCGCTCGGAAGCGGCCCTGCGCGAGGCGCTCGACGCCCGCGGGCTGGACTACACCGTGCAGCCGGGCGAGGGTGCCTTCTACGGGCCCAAGATCGAGTTCGTGCTCCGCGACTGCCTCAACCGGACCTGGCAGTGCGGGACCATCCAGCTCGACTTCTCCATGCCCGGGCGGCTGGGCGCGCAATACGTCGACGAGCACGGTGACAAGCAGGTGCCGGTGATGATCCACCGGGCCATACTCGGCTCCATGGAGCGCTTCATCGGGATCCTGATCGAGCATCACGAGGGCCGCCTGCCGACCTGGCTCGCACCGGTGCAGGCCGCGGTGCTGGATATCACCGACGAGCAGGCAGGGTGGGCCCGCGAGGTCGAAAAATCCCTGAAAAAGCGGGGGATTAGAGCGGTCGCCGACTTGAGGAATGAGAAGATCGGCTATAAAATCCGCGAGCACACGCTCCAGCGCATCCCGTACATGCTCGTCATCGGGCAGCGGGAACTGGAAACCGGGGCCGTGGCGGTGCGTACCCGTGACGGCCGGGATCTCGGCAGCCTGCCGCTCGATGAGGCGGTTGCCGGCCTGGCCGAGGAGGACGCGAGCCACGGTCGTTTCGTTTTGGAGGAGTTGGAATATCGCTCAGGAAAAGAAGAACCGGCGTAACGAGCAGATCGATAGCCCGCAGGTCCGGCTGATCGGATCGGACGGCAATCAGGTTGGTATCGTCGGTGTTGAAGAGGCGCTGGAAACGGCGAAGGAAGAGAATCTGGATCTCGTCGAGGTCGTGCCGAACGCCGAGCCACCGGTCTGCCGGATCATGGACTACGGCAAGTTCCGTTTCGAGCAGAGCAAGAAAAAGAACGCCGCGCGCAAGAAGACGAAGCAGGTTCAGATCAAGGAGGTCAAGTTCCGCCCGGGCACCGAAGAGGGTGACTACAACGTCAAGTTGAAGCATCTGACCAAGTTCCTCGAGCAGGGTGACAAGGCCAAGGTGACGCTGCGCTTCCGCGGGCGCGAGATGGCCCACCGCGAGATCGGCTCGCGCCTGCTCGAGCGGGTGAAGAACGACCTCGAGGACATCGCCACGGTCGAGCAGTTCCCCAAGCTCGAAGGGCGGCAGATGATCATGGTCCTGGCCCCGCGCAAGAACAAGTAGGTCCGGCGCGCGCAAAGGATCGCGGTGCCGGTTGCGCCGCCACGGTGACGAGAATCGCATCGGATCGGCCGCTGGCCGGCCCGCCGGCGACGGGGCACCGCCCCCGCGATGACCGCCACGGCGGAGTCGCACACAACGGGATGCACGCTGCATCCCGCCCCGAGCCGCAGTGACTCCGACTCGGCCGGGGGTTCTCATCAACGAACGGGAGTGAACCATGCCGAAGATGAAGACCAGCCGCGGCGCGGCCAAGCGCTTTGCGCGCACGGCCAGCGGCCAGTACAAGCACAAGCAGTCGCACCTCCGCCACATCCTCACGAAAAAGGACAGCAAGCGGAAGCGCAAGCTGCGCCAGCGCGATATCGTCGAGCCCCAGGACGCCGTTCACCTGGACCGGCTGCTGCCCTACAACTGAGGAGGACCGACGATGGCACGAGTGAAACGGGGTGTGACCGCTCGCGCGCGGCACAAGAAGGTCCTCGACAAGGCCAAGGGCTACTACGGGGCGCGCAGCCGCACGTTCAAGACCGCCAATCAGGCGGTGACGAAGGCCGGCCAGTACGCCTACCGTGACCGGCGCCAGCGCAAGCGCCAGTTCCG
>CAZVFN010000040.1:0-23802 GCA_964626335.1 uncultured Ectothiorhodospiraceae bacterium | reverse complement strand
CGCCTGCAGCGCCGGCCCCGCCGGGCGCCCGCGCTGCGGGTCCGCTGGCGCCATTGCGCGTGTCCTGCACGGCCCTTCCGGCCGGGCCTGCCGCCGCCCGCGAACGCCTCGCGGTCGGTGTCGAGCGCGGTCGTTTCGGTGCAAGGCACATCCGGTGGTCAGGGCAGCGCGTCACGCCGCCGCCGGATTCAACGGCCCGCGATGTCAGGCGCGGCGTTGCCGGTCGCCGCGCACGAACGGCCCGATCACCGTCGCGACCGGTCCGGGGTCGGCCATGTGCAGGTGATGATTGCCGGGGCACTCGTGGACGGCGACATCGGCGATCGACGCGAGCCGCTGCTGCACATCCGGATGGTCCCGCGGCAGCAGGCCGTGGTCGGCGCAGACCACCCCCGTGGGTGCACGGATCGCCGCCAGGACCGCCAGGACCTGCTCCTCCGTGAAACGCTGTGGCGATGGCTCGCGCAGGCGCGGATCGCTGCGCCAGCGCACGCCGCCCGCGGCGCTTGCAGTGGCACGCTCGACCAGCAGCCGGGCGCTCGCCACGTCGAGATCGCCGGCGCGCCGGCGGGCGTCGATCGCCTCCTCGATCCGGGTATAGGTGCGCGGGCCGCGGTCGGCGCGCGATGCCGCGCGCCCCTGGACGGCGCGCGCCAGCCGTGCGGGCAGCGCCTCCGCGGCCTCGGACAGCGGTCCCAGGGCCTCGACGAGCGCGAGTCGGTCGACTCGCTCGGGGCGCGCCGCTGCGGCGAGCGTCGCGACGGCCCCGCCGAGCGAGTGGCCGAGCAGGGTAAAGCGCTGCCACCCGAGCGCGTCGGCCGCCCCGAGTACGTCGTCGACGTAGTCGACGAGGTGGTAGCGGCACCCCCGCGGGCGGTGATCCGAGTGCCCGTGCCCGGTGAGGTCGAGCGCGACCAGGCGGATGCCGTCGAGCCAGGGCGCGAGGGGCTCGAAGGTGGCGGCGTTGTCCAGCCAGCCGTGGAGCGCGAGTACGGGCACGCCGTCGGGTGGGCCGTGCGCGCGCGCCGCCAGCTCCAGGCCGGCGACCGCCAGGCGCAACTCCTCGGCTTCGGCCATCATGCGACTCCGGATCGCGCGACCGCGGTCGCGCGATCGTGCGATGCTGATCGTCGTGCCGCGCCCATCCGCGGTGCAGCGTGCCGATGGAGGCGGACATGACGCGCCAGCAAGCGTGGATCGCCGCGGCCTGTGCCGCGCTCGCGGCTGCCGCCGCGACGGTGTTCGCGCGCTCCGGTCTCGAATCGCGGATGCTGCCGCCCGACGTGGTCCTGCCCGCCGGGGGACGCTACCACGGCGAGACGCGCGACGGCCTCTTCCACGGCGAGGGGACGCTCGCGTGGGACGACGGCGAGCGCTACGCGGGCGGTTTCCGCCAGGGGCAGTTCCACGGCGAGGGCCGCTATGCCTTCGACCACGGCGACGTCTACACGGGCGGGTTCGTCGACGGCCAGTTCCACGGGACGGGGCGTCTCGTGCGCACTTCCGGCGCGCTCCTCGCGGGGCGCTGGGCGCACGACGAGCTGGTCGTCGGGCGCCACCGCGACGCTCGCGGCAACGTCTACCGGGGTCGGTTCGAGGGTGGGCGCCTCGAGGGGCCGGGTCGCTACGCGACCGCCGGCGGCGGCGTCTACCTCGGGACCTTCCGCAACGGCCGCCTCCAGGGTCGCGGGATGCACACCAGCGCCGACGGTGCTCGCTACGTCGGGGCCTTCCGCGACGGCCAGTACCACGGCCACGGCCGCCTGACCGGGCCGCGGGGCACGCTCTATGTGGGCGAATTCCGCAATGGCCGGCGCCACGGTGACGGCCGCGTCGTCACGGCCGACGGCGAGGTGGTACGGACCGGGCATTGGCTATGGGGCGAGTACCAGGGCGACGGCCCGGGCGCCCACCGGCGCCGGGCTGCCGCCGTCGAGCGGGCGTTGTACGCCCAGGAGCGCCTGCTCGGGCGGGCCCTCGACGACGTCGCCGCGGGCGAGCCCGGGCGCATCGAGCTGTACTTCGTCGGGGTCGCGCCGTACGGCGGGCAGGACGTCTTCCGCCGCGAGATCGAGGCGGTCGCCGCGCGCCTGCACCGCCTCTACGCGACGGGCACGCGCAGCGTCGTGCTGGGCAACCACCCGCAGACGCTCGACGCGCGTCCCATGGCGACCCGCCGCAGCCTCGAGCGCACGCTGGAAGGCGTAGCGGCGAAGATGAACCCCGACGAGGACATCCTGTTCCTCTACCTCACGAGCCACGGCTCCGAGGATCACCGCCTTGCCGTCGAGCAGCCCGGCTTCGAGCTGCGCGACCTCGGGGACGAGCATCTCGCCTCGCTCGTCGACGGCCTGCCGGCGCGCTGGCTCGTGGTCGGCATCTCGGCGTGCTACTCGGGTGGCTTCATCCCGGGCCTCGAGGGCCCGGATCGCCTGGTCATGACGGCCGCGCGCCACGACCGCACCTCGTTCGGCTGCAGCGACACGTCCGGGATGACGTATTTCGGCAAGGCGTTCTTCCGCGAGGCCCTGCCCGGTGCCGCTTCGTTCAGCGGTGCCTTCGAGCGGGCGCGCGCGATCGTGCGCCGCTGGGAGAAGGAACAGGGCTCGGAGCGCCACTCGCGGCCGCAGATCGCCGCGGGCGAGGCGATCACGCGCCAGCTGCAGCGCTGGCGCGATCAGGGCGCCGGCCCGCCCGGGACCGGGCAGCGAGCGGCGGCGGCGTCGGACTGAAGGGCACGGCGCGGCCCGACGCGGTAGGCGCCCGTGTACATCCGGGCGTCGATGCCGTCGGCGCGCAGGCCGCGGACCTTGGCGAGCCGGTCCGCCGGCGCGCGGCTGACGCGGCCCATGCCGAGCACGCCGACCACCGTGGCGATCCCCATGGCGGCGATCTCCGCGGCGCCCGGCTCGGGGCAGCGGGTAGCCGCAACCGCCCTCGCCGCCACCGCCCGTGACATGCGCGTGCTGGTCGATGAACGCGGGCACCGCCGTGAGTCCGGGGGCATCGAGCACGGCGACCGGCCAGCCGGCCGGCAGCGCGAGATCGCGACCGACCGCGGCGATCCGCCCGTCCGCGATCAAGAGCTCGGTCGCATCGCCGGGCTTCGGTGAGTGGATCGCGGCCACGCGCAGCAGCGTGATCAGCCCCCGGTCGTTATCGGGCAAGGTCGGCATGAGACGACCCCGTGCGGGTCGACGTCCCCGGACACGCGCCGCGCTCGCGCCGTGGAGCGCGGACCGCGTCGACCGGCCCGGAGCCCGGAACCATCAGCCGCCGGCGACCAGCGCGGGGCGGAAACTGCGGCCCTTCACCCTGTGCGTGGCATCGGCGAGGTCGTCGACCAGCCGGACCAGCAGATCGCCCTCCTCGGCGTGGTCGAGGGCGCGATCCCCCGCGTCGCTCGCGCTGATCACGATCTCGGTCGGGCAGCCCCCGACGCCATCCGCGCCCTGCTTGACCAGCCCCGCCGCCTCGCCCGGCTCGCGGCCGCGCGGGTGCGTCTCGCAGACGTAGAGGCGGTCGTGCATCGTCGCGATCTGGCTGCCGAGGCCCATGATGTCCGCGTCGCGGCGATTGCCCCGGGCGCTCGCCACGCAGATCCGCCGGCGCGCACCGAGACCGCTGACCAGCCCGTCCAGCACCTCGAGCGCCGGCACATTGTGGCCGTAGTCGATCAGCACCTTACCGCCGTCGGCCTCGACGAGGTTCGTTCGCCCCGGTTTCTGACCCGCCGCCGGTGAAGAACACGATCCCCGATCGGCGAATCAGAGCGATGCCGTCCGCGTTGCCCGCGTCCCTGCGTTCGCTGACCGGCAGCCGGTGCACCTCGGACGCGCCCAGGCGGCGGAACGCCTCGTCGTATACCGGCAGCACCTCGTCAGGGACCGCGCTCGCCGTGGCGATCACCGTGACCTCGTTCGTCGCCTCCGGGACGAGTTCGGGGACCCGCCCGAGGACCTCCAGCTCGGCTTCCTTGTCCTCGGTGCCGCCGATCGCCACGACGGATCCGTGGCGTGCGTCAGTCTCGACAGGCATGGGGTTGCGGCGACCGCATAGGTGATGATCCCGGGGCTTGGGGGCCCGGGGCGCGCCAGCGGATGCCGGGCTCATTCAAGGGCGCTGGCCCGGGCGCCGGGAGGGTCCGGCCAGGCTCGGATGGCCTCCGGTCACCGGCGCGCATTGTTCGCTATTCGACGCCGAAGAAGGCTCCGAGTTGCTGCCTTCCCGCGGGATAATGGCCGGGCCTCGAGCGCCGTTGCGGGAGACGGCGCTCGCCGGACCGCGTTATTCGGCCGCTGCCCCCGTCTGCGACTGGCGGTAATTCTCGATGCCCATCGAGTCGATCAGATCGAGCTGCGTTTCGAGATAATCGTGGTGCCCCTCCTCGTCCGCAAGCAGGGCAGTGAAGAGGTCACGGCTGGCGTAGTCGTGCGCCTTCTCGCAGTAACCCGCGGCCTCCCGGTAGAGCGCAATCGCCTCCTCCTCGGCGGCGAGATCGTTCTCCAGCACCGCGCGCACGTCGTTGCCGATCCGCAGCGGGTCGAGCTCCTGCATCTGCGGCTCGCCCTCGAGGAACAGGATGCGCCGCAGGAAACGGTCGAGATGGCCCATCTCCTCGGTGGCCTCGGTCATCTCCTTCTGCGCCAGCCCGTTGATGCCCCAGTGCTCGAGCTTGCGCGAGTGCAGCGTGTACTGATGGATCGCGGCGAGCTCGCTGCGCACACCGCGATTGAGATATTCGATGACCTTCTTGTCGCCCTTCATGCCGTCTGGCCTCCCGGATTGCCGCACGGGCCCCGTCTTGGAGCCCATCGGTGGAAGCTATCGACGTGCCGCCGCCGGGTCAACGCCCGGGCAGCCGTCGCGGCAAGCGCTGCCGTGGCGAGCGCATGGGGCGGCGAGGCGAGCGGCCCGCCGTGCCCCGCGCCTCGGTCCTTCGGCGGGGCACGCGAGACCGCTCCGCCGATGGCGCCAGCGATCCCCGACGCCTGCCGTCGCGGCCGGTGGGCCGCGGCTATCGCCCGTGCGGACAGGCTCGCCGGGACCTGCGCTGCAGCGCAGCGGACCCGCGCGGCGGCCCGGAGTTCAGCGCGAGTGCTCGGCGGTCGCCGCCCGGAGCCGCTCGTAGAGCGTGTCCTTGAGGTGCACGCGCTGGCGTTTCAGGTCCTCCATGAACGCGTCGGCAACGGGCTCGTCGCGCGCCTCCAGGCCCTCGATCCGCTTGGTCAACTCGTTGTACTGATCCATCAGGCGGGCGAAGTCGTCGTCGCTGACCTTCAGCTCGTGGATCGTGTCGCGCAATTCGGGGAAATCGCTGATGAGGACATGGTGCTCGCCGTGCATCGCGTTGCCTCTTGGAGTCGTGCCGGGCCCGGCATGGTTGCGGCGGCCCTGCGTCCGCTCGCGCCGGTGGTGGTGAGCGGGCGCGCCGGGGCCCCCTGCCACGCGCGCGCCGATTGTAACAACGCGCCGGCCGGTGCCCAGCGATCACCGGGCGCCTCGACGACCGGGCAACGGCACTCGCATCGAGGGGGAATCGACATTGCGCGCAGTCGCATCCCGGTTCGGGTTGCCGCCGGGGGCAACGGGCCGCGTCGCGCCGGCGCGGCAGTCGGGTGGCACAAGTCTTGCATCGTGGCGACCACAAGGGCCAGCCCCTCGAGGGCGGGGCGATCCGTCCAACCAGTCAAGGAGCCAGTCATGGACAACGCGAGTCCGATCTCGGAAACGGTCTTCCGCCGCCTGGTCGCCCGCATGTCCGCACGCGATCTCCGGCGTCTGCCGGTGGAACGCCTGCCACGCTCGATCCCGGTCGACATGGTCGATTGCCAGATCGAGCCGGACAAGCACGCCGTGCTCAACGAGCTCGCGTGGCACGTGGCCGAGCGCGACCTCGCGGGGCGCCGCGAGGCGGGCGAGAACCTCGACGCCACGGTCCGCGATGCACTCGAGGCGGCCGAGGCCGCGGGTACACACGCCGCACCCGAGCTCGAGCGCCTGACCGCGCGCCTCGCGCGGGCCTGGCGCGAGGGCGACTTCCGCTCCGATGCGCTGAGCGCCTCGAACCAGGAGCTGGAACGCGCCCGCACCCGTGCCCGCGAAATCAGCGAAGAGGTCGGTCGGCTCTACCGCGCGCTGGCCATGCTCGATCAGCCGATCGTCGCCGACGCGCAGTTGCAGGCGCGCATCAGCGACGCTCGCCTGCACGCCCGCAAAACGCTCGGCACGCTCGAGACCGCGCTCGGGCGATTCGAGCTGTTCCAGGTGGATATCGCCCAGGGCGACATGCGCGTGCGCCGCGAGCACTGCGACTACCAGCTCGCCCGCCGCCGCGAGCTGGAGGAGCAGATCCGCGTCGTCGAGGAGAAGCTGCAACGCCCCTCGGGCCTGTGGCGGCGCCTGATCTCGCCGCGCCTGGCACGCCAGCAGCGCGAGGCCCTGCGCGAGCGCCTCGAGCGCCTCACGCGCCAGCGCGACGGGTTCGACGTGCTGGTCTCCGAGGACGACCTGATGAACTGGCTCGACGTGCTGGTCAACGCCAGCCTGCACGTGCCCCGCGAGCAGTGGCGCCAGCGGGCCCAGCGCACGCGGGTGCTGCTGTTCCGCCTGCTCAACCTCTACTGCCTGCAGCAGGAAACGGCGGCACACGAAATCGCACTGCGGGCGGTGCCCGGCGTCAACGGCCGCGAGGCAATCGGCTATTACCTCAACAGCGAGCGTTTCATCCTCGGCTACTTCGCGCGCAAACGGAAAGAGGTCACGCTCTGGCTCGCCGGTGCCGCCGACGACAAGCTGGATCGCCTGGATCGCGTGCGCCAGGCCATCCTCGCCGACTACCGGCGCAATACCCAGAACGCCCGCGCGCTGATCACCGAGGCCTACGGCGACGACCGGGGAGCCGACGCCGCCAACGCCCCGTAGTGCTCTTGCAGGTCGTCCGGGGCGACCGTGTCGAGGCAATCCGGGCAGGCCAGCTGGCTGCGGAGGAAGTCCGGCTCCGCCACCCACGGCGGCAGGTGCGTGGCTGCGCGGCAGATGCCCGCCGCGCGCAGCTCGGCCAGCGCCGGGATATCCTCGATGTCGAGCTTGCCGGCGAACAGGAGCCCCGGCAGGTCGGTCCGGCCAAGCGACACGGCGGTGCGCATGAAGTTGTGCACGCGCAGCAGCCCGTCGAGGTAGACGATGTCCTTGGTGAAGGCGATGCCCCCGGCCACGCGGCCGCCGCGAAAGACGCGGCGAGCATTCTCGAATGCCTGCTCCGAGTCCTCGGTGCGCATGCGGAAATAGTCGAATACCTCCACGAAGTCCGCGCCCTCGAGCGCCATCCGGATCGCCACTACCCGCTCGGCCAGCCGGCGCAGTCGGGCGGTCGTGAGCTGGCCCGTGACGAACTCCGCAAACACCGCCAGGCCCTCCTGCGTGCGCGTCGTGCCGGGCTGCGCCATGGCCAGGTTGGGCAGTGCCTCCTGGTACCGGCCGTTGATCGAGGTCAGGACGTGCACGAACGCCTCGTGCTCGATCAGCTGCCGGATGTCATGATCGCTGAAGCGGGCGTTGCGCCGGATCCGGATGTACTGTGCGCCGGCCAGCGCGTTGGCCGAGAGCTCGTCGACGACGATGACCTCGGGGGCGTCCGCCCCGAAGCGTTCGTCGACCGCCGCGCGCATGGCGCGGGCCAGTGAGTCGGCGTCGTGGCATGCGGATGCCGGGGTGCCGGCGGCGTGCGGACCGATGCCCTCGAGCGTGCGCAGCAACCGCGTGGCGAAACCGAGGACGCTGGTGCGCTCGTCCGGCTGCAGATCGCACGGCAGGCCGAACAGGGCACGGGAATGCTCGAGGAACGTCTGCGTTCGGACGCTCGCGAGCATGCGCGCCGCGTGCTCGATCGCGTCGGCCTGACGCGCCAGCCAGGCCGTGACGGCGTCGTCGGGACGGCCCAGGCGCCGGCGGAAGCGCGCGAGCGTGGCGAGGCTGGGCGCCGGATCGAACGCCGGGTACGCCACCTCGGGCAGGCTGCGGGCGCCGCGCGCGAAAAAGCGGGCGCGCGCTTCGGCCGGCCACGCCAGGTAGCGCAGCACGCGCACCGGTGCCTCGGCCTCGCGCAGCAAACCGATGAGTGGGGCGAGCCGCGTCGGCTGCATGTGTGCCTCGCGCGTGCGCGGTGCGGTGCCGCGGATGCGGGGATTCTGCTAGTGTGCCTCGCGTCGGGCCAGCCGTGGGGCTGATCGTGCCCGCGATGCCGGGGCGGCGCCCGTGCGCCCACTCAGGCGAAAGGAGAAACGTCATGCTGCGCAAGATCACCGCCGCGGCCGTGCTGGCGAGTGTCGCGACGTTCGCGTCGGCGGCCGAACCCAACATGGAACCGGGTCGCTGGGAGTACACCAACACGACGCGCTTTTCCGGTCCGGTGAACATCCCGGAACAGACGAACACGCACACGCAGTGCGTGACGCCGGGCGACATCGAGGAGGCCGACACGTTCCTGCGCGACGCCCAAAAGTGCCGCATCGACGATCGCGAGGTCGGCAGCGACGCCGTGTCCTACACCATGGTCTGCCCGGGCCAGGATGGCGGCGAGATGCGCATGCAGGTCGACATGCAGGTCATGGGCGACCGCGTCCAGGGCCGGTCGACCGCGACGCTGATGATGAACGGCCAGTCGATGGAGATGGTCACGCGCATCGAGGGCGAGCGCATCGGCGACTGCTGACACGGGGCGCCGAGTGCGGGCGCCCGCCCGCCATGGTCGCCGCGACTCGAATTCCACCTGGCTGTGCGAGCGGCCGCCGCCGTCGGTGACGGTTGCACCGATCGACAGCCCCGGAGGGTCCGTTGCCCGATCCGTGCCAGTGCGCCCGCGCTGCTCGGCGGCTGGCAGATCGGTTTTCGCGCTCGCTCCCCGATTCGCCACGCGGGTAGTCCACGGCCATTGCCGCGACGCCGATGGAGTCGGCGTTCGACCGGAGGACCGCCCGGCCGTTACCGCCGAGGGCGGCTACAGCGGCCCCGGATTGACGCCGAGGGCGAGCCAGCGGTTCGGTCGTCCCGGCTCGAGTTCCTGCTGTGTCGCGAAAACCCGAACGCCACGGCCTTCGAGGTCAGCCAGCCCGCTGGTCGCGACACCCCCGCGCCGTGAACGCCGGCGTCGGCGTCGGCCCGATCTTGCCGCAGTCGCGGCGCACGGTCGACGTCGACCCGAGCGCAACCGGGCGCGGCACAGCCGGCTGCAACGTCGCGAGCGCGGCACAGGCGAGCGCGCCTGGTGCACGCGCGCAGCCCGCGAACCGGCGTCGCGGCCGCGACGCCCGGCCCCGCGACCCGGGGTCGAATCACTCGCCGGCGCTCCCGACCGGGGCGTCCGCCTCGAGCCGCTGCAGGAATGCGCCCGGCTCGAGCGGCTCCGCGAAGCAGTAGCCCTGGGCCGCGTGGCAGTCGATCAAGCGCAGCACATCGACCTGCTCCGGGGTCTCCACGCCCTCGGCGATCACCGCCATGCCGAGGTTCTGCCCGAGCTCGACAATGGTCTTGGCGATCGCACGCCCGGTGTCCGCGGTGTCCACGTTATCCAGGTCGGCAATGAACGAACGGTCGATCTTGAGCGTATCGATCGGCAGCGAGCGCAGGTAATTCAGGGACGAATGACCCGAGCCGAAATCGTCGAGCGCGACGAGCAGACCCGGTGCCCGGCGTTTGAGGTCGTGCAGCTGGCGGGCCGAATGGTCGAAGTCCTGCATGACCATGCTCTCGGTGATCTCGAGCTCGATCCCCGCGGTATCGACCCCGGTCCGCTCGATGATTGCGGCGATGTCGCCGCCGAACGCCTCGCTGTTGAGTGTCCGGCCCGACAGGTTCATCGACAGCGTCAGCGCGTGGCCCGCGCGCTGCCAGGCGGCAAGCTGGACCATGGCCGTTTCGACGACGTAGCGGTCGATCTCCGCAATCAACGCACTCTGCTCGGCGACGCCCAGGAACTCGCCCGGCAGGAGGCGGCCGCGGTCGGGATGCTGCCAGCGCACCAGGGCCTCGGCGCCGTAGAGCGCCCCCCGCGGCAGCCGCACCCGGGGCTGGTACTCCAGCACCAGCTGTCGAGCCTCCAGGGCCTCGCGCAACTGCGTCTCGATCTGCAGCCGCTGGCTCACCCGCGCGTTCATCGAATCCGCGAAATAGCGGTACTGGTTCTTGCCCGCGTGCTTGGCACTGTACATCGCCGTATCGGCGGCCTGGATCAGGTTGTCCGGCGTCGTGCCGTCCCGCGGATAGAGGCTGATGCCGATGCTCGGCAGGGCGCTGACGTCGCGGTCCCGGAGACGGAAGCGCGGGCGCAGGCTCGACACGATGCGTTCGGCCACGTCGGTGGCCGCGTCCGCGCGGTTCAGCGGTACCACGACGACGAACTCGTCGCCGCCGAATCGCGCCACGGTATCGGCGGCGCGCACGCACTCGCGCAGGCGCGCGGCCACCTCGGTGAGCAGTTGATCGCCGGCGCCGTGGCCGAGCGTGTCGTTGATCAGCTTGAACTCGTCGAGGTCGAGCAGCAGCACCGCCACCGATCGCCCCTTGCGGTCCGCGTCGAGCGTCAACTGGTGCAGGCGGTCGCCCAGCAGGGTGCGATTGGGTAGCCGCGTCAGCGGATCGTACTGCGCCCGTTCGACCAGTTGCGCCATCAGGCGGTGCTGGTCGAACGCGATCGAAGTGATCTGCGCGAGCTCGTGCAGCATCGAGCGCACGTCCTCGTCGATGTCGTCGCACTTGGCCGCGAAGACCGCCAGCACGCCGAACACGGCGCCCTCCTGGTCGAGCACCGGGAGGGCCATCACGTGGCCGTAGCCGGACGCCTGCATGGCCCCCCGCAAGCCGCCGGCGCCCGCCCGCTCGTCGTTCGGATCGCTCTCGAGCACGGCGCGTCCCTCGCGCATCGCCGGCAGCACGGCGGCGCCCACTTCCTCCGGCGTGTGCCCGTGGATCGCGTGGATGCATGCGTTCGACAGTGCGGGGGCGGCCTCGACGGCCAGCATGCCGTCGTGGAGCTGGCAAACGGTCGCCGTCAGGCGGTTCTGGTACGCCTCGAGGGTGCCGACGATCTCGTAGACGATCAGCGTGAGCGGCTCGCCGCGGGCGACCATCTCGAGGATCTCGCCGCGGCGCTTGCCGAAGCGCTCGGCCCGGCGCTGATCGGTCACGTCGCGCACGCTGCCCTGGTAGTACAGCAACTCGCCGTCGGCGGCGCGCACGGCGCGTGCGTTCTCGCTGCTCCAGAACGTCTCGCCGGTGCCGACCCGGTAGGCCTCGCCCTCGAACTCCTCGACATGGCCGTCGCGGTCGAGGCGCTCGCGGATGCGATCCCGCACGGCGGGATCGACGTACCAGTCGCGCGCGATATCCGTGATCGCGTCCAGGAGCTCGGCCTTGCTCTGGCAGCGCTGCATGCGCACGAGCGGCCAGTTGACGTCCAGCAGCCGCCCGTCCGGGGTCGAGCGATAGAGCCCCTCGCGCGTATGGTCGAACACATGGGCATAATCGGTCTCGGCCCGGTCGAGGCGGTTCTCCGCCTGCTTGCGAGCGGTGATGTCGAACACCAGGCCGTTCCAGAGGATGCTGCCGTCTTCGTACGCATGCGGGCGCGATGCGCCGTGCAGCCAGATGCGGCCGGCGGGGACATCGATCGGCCACTCGTGTGACCACGGCGTGACCCGCTGGCGCGAGATCTCGATGCTCTGCAGGTAGGCATCGCGCTCCTCCTCGGGGATCCAGGCGAGCCAGTTGTCGAAGTCGTGCAGGTCGACCTCGGCTTCCAGGCCCGCGAGCGTGCGCATGCCTTCGCTGATGTGCGTCAGCGAGTAACCGGTCTCCGGGGCGTAGCGGAACTGGAACACGGCGCCGGGCACGGCATCCATCAGGTCGCGCAAGCGTGCCTCGGTGTCCGCGAGGTTGCGCTCGTTGCGCCGGTGGTCGGTGACGTCGACGACCGTCGCCAGTCGATAGGCATCGTCCGGCAGGCGCACGACCGCCTCCTGCACGTCGACGATGCGCTGCTCGCCGTCGCGGCGGTACACCTCGTACTCGACCGACTCCGGCCTCGCGCCGTGGCTCAGCACGTGGCGGTGATGCGCCAGTGCGAGCCGCCGGTCCGCCGGGCACAGCATGTCGGTGAACAGCCGGCCGAGCAGACGCGCACGGGGCCATCCGTAGATCCGCCCGTAGGCCTGGTTGCAGAAGCGGATGCGACCGTCGCGATCGCACAGGGCGATGCCGGCGGCGGCCTGATGGCTGATCGCGTGTCCAACCGGGACCGACGGATCCGTGGGCGAGAGCGCCACGTCGACGCTGCCGTCAGGGCGCGTGACGAAGGTCCACAGCAGGTGCATATCGCCGCCGGAAAGGCGCGCCTCGGTTCGGGCCGCGCCGGTCTCCACCGCCCGCTTCAGGGCCCCCTGCACGGCCGTCCGGTCGGCGGCCTCGACGATCCGGTCGACGTGCTCGTGATCCGCCAGCTCCGGCCAGTGGCGGCCGGCCGCGATCACGCGGCCGTCGGCGTGCAGGCGACACGCATGGTCGTGCGGCGCGGCAGCGGGTGACGGCGGCCGCTCGTCCGGCCGAGCTGCGGGGCATTCGGGCTGGCTCATGCGGGATACCACGAAAAGCGGTGGCCACGTGCGACGACGGTACCAGCGGAGCCCGGTGGCGTCGCCTCGCGCGCTGGATCAGGGGTCGGCGCCGCCCGCCTCGCGATCGCGCAGGTGGCGGGCCCGGAGCGCGTGGCGGCGGCGGCGCACGACCAGCAGGCGCCAGATCCAGATGGCGGCGAAATAGGCGCCGGCCGCGACCGGCCCGGCGATCAGCAGGCTGCCCAGCACCAGGTAGAGCAGCCCGACGGCGGCCTCGTCCGCGTGGTCACTGATCGTGATCTCGGGGCCGATGACGCCGCCGAACACGGTCTCGCCGAGTTCGTTGAAGGCGAAGTAGAGCGGGCCCAGGGTGACCGGGTTGCTGATCCAGGAAACGATGAACGCGGCGGGGAAGTTGCCGCGCACCGCCACGCAGCCGATCAGCATCAGCACCGTCTGCAGGCCGATCGTCGGCGTGAGACCGACGAACACGCCGATCGCCACCCCGCGCGCGACGGTGCGTCGGTGGACGTGCAGGCAGCCGGTGCGCTCGAGGGCTTCCTCGATCCACGGATGCCGCCGGAGCCACGCGTGGGCGCGTTCCGCCGAAGGCAGATAGGATCTCAGGAACATCGCGTGTCCGGCGCTCGGTTCTGGATCGCGCTGGCGCCGCGCACGCCAGACGCGGCATTGTACGCCGCCGCGTCGCACGCAGACATGACACGAGGGGCACCGCGCCGCCGACGACCATCCATTGCCGCAGGCCAAGCGCCATGCAACTGTCGTATCCGGGTGCAGTCCGCGGGCTGGCGGCCACGCTGCTGGCCGCGGCACTGGCGGGCTGCGCCGCGCCGCCTTTTGCGCAGACGACCGTGACCACGCGCTCGCCCGGTGACCCGGGCGGCGCAGGGCAGGGCGAGGCGCGCGCCTATACCTGCGAAGACGGTACCCGTTTTCAGGTGATCGCCACGCCCGAGGCCGCGCATGTGCGCCTCGGCAACCGCACGCACCGTCTGGCGCGCCGCGCCGCGGACCGCGGCACCCGCTACGCGGCCGGCGGCCGCGAGCTGCGTATCGTCGCCGATCACGCGACGCTCGTGACGCGCGACGGCGTGGGCCGCACCTGTCGCGATGCCGGGGCGGCCGGTCCGTGGGCCGACGCCGCGCTGCGGGGCGTCGAGGTGCGCGCGCTCGGGCATGAGCCGGGCTGGTCGCTGGAGATCGTGCCCGGGCGCTGGCTGCATTTCATCCCCGGTCCGGGGGGCGGCGAGCCCATGCTCGCGCTCGACCCCGTCCTGTCGGTCGGCACCGACGGCACGCGGCGCTACAGCGCGCGCGCCCGGGGCCGCGAGCTGCGCGTGCGGATCCGCGCGGCCCCCTGTACCGACAGCATGAGCGGCGAGCGCTTCGCGCTGAGCGTGACGGTCACCCTCGACGGGCGGAGCCTGCAGGGCTGCGGCCGGCGGTTGAACGCCGCCGAGCCTGGCGCAACGGAAGGCGCGCCCGAGGCCTCGCCGACGCGGGGCTGACGGTCCGCCGACGGTGTCGACGCTGGCCGGTCGCGAGCCGCCGCGCGGACGCATGCGCCGGTCGCGCACGGCGCCGGCGATCGAGCGGGTCGGCGGCGCCCGCGCCGTCCAACCGGAAGTGGCAAGCTTCTTGCTAGTCGCCGGTCGAGGCGGCAGTGCGGGTGCCGGCTCGAAGGGATGAGCGGTCCCAGGCCAGTGCCATCCCTGGCTGCCCGCAGCGGCAGCACCGGGATCGCCATCGGACGTGAGCGGGGCCGGCGGCAGCCGGCCCCGCCACGATTTCTCGCCACCGCTGCTACCATGCGGGCCATCCCCCGGCAACCGGATCCATCGATGCTGACGATCATCGGCGGCGGCCTCGCCGGCAGCGAGGCGGCCTGGCAGGCAGCCGAGCGCGGCACGCGCGTGCGCCTGTTCGAGATGCGCCCGGGCGGGGCCACCGAGGCCCACGCAACGGATCGCCTGGCCGAGCTGGTGTGCTCGAACTCGCTGGGATCGGACGTCAGCGACCGACCCTCCGGGCTGCTGAAGGCCGAGCTGCGGCGCATGGGGTCGTTCCTGCTCGCGTGCGCCGACGCCACGGCGGTCCCCGCGGGCAGCGCCCTGGCGGTCGACCGCGACGCGTTCGCGCGCACCGTCACCGAGCGTCTGGCGGCGCATCCGAACGTCGAGATCGTGCGCGCCGAGGTCACCGAGGTGCCCGAGGGACCGACGCTCGTCGCGTCGGGGCCGCTGACCTCGTCGGCCCTGTCGGAACGGCTCGCGGCCCTGTCGGGCGAGGACCACCTGTTCTTCTTCGACGCCATTTCGCCGATCATCGAGGCCGACTCGATCGACACGGGGGTCGCTTTCCGCCAGTCCCGCTGGGATCGCGGCGACCGATCCGGCGGCGACTACATCAACTGCCCGCTGGACCGCGACGAGTACGAGGCCTTCGTCGACGCCCTGCTCGCGGCGGAACGCATCCCGCTGCACAGCTTCGAGCAGGCGATCGAGTCCGGGGTGAAGGCGGGCCTGGACCGCTTCTTCGAGGGCTGCCTGCCGATCGAGGTCATCGCCGCGCGCGGGCGCGACGCGCTCGCCCACGGACCGCTGCGACCCGTTGGCCTGACCGACCCGCGCACCGGTCAGCGCCCGCACGCCTGCGTGCAGCTGCGCCAGGACGATCTCGCGGCGACGCTCTACAACCTGGTGGGTTTCCAGACCAACCTGCGCTTCGACGAGCAGAAACGGGTGTTCGGCATGATCCCCGGCCTGGGCCAGGCACAGTGGGAACGCCTCGGGCAGATGCACCGCAACACGTTCTTGGCCGCGCCGAAGCTGCTCGCGCCGACGCTGCAGTTCCGCGACCGCGCGGACCTGTTCTGCGCCGGGCAGCTCACCGGGATCGAGGGCTACGCGGGCAACGTGGCGTCGGGCCTGCTGGCGGGCTGGAACGCGGCGCGCACGATCCGGGGCGAGGCGCCGCTCTTGCTGCCGACCGACACGATGCTCGGCGCGCTCGCGCACTACGTGACCCACGCCGAGCCCGTGCACTTCCAGCCCATGAAGGCGAACATGGGCCTGCTTCCGGCCCTGCCCCGACCGCCGGGGTGCAGGAAGCTGAAGAAGCGCGAGCGCCAGGCTGCGCACGCCGAGCGCGCACTGGCCTCGCTCGACGCGTTCCTCGCCGGCGTCGACCCGTTGCCGGCCGTGACCGCGCCGCCGGCCGCCAGCGCCTGATCCCCTGACCCGGGCGGCAGGGCAATACGGTGCCTCGGCCCCTCGCGGCGCGCACCGCCCGGCCGACGATCGCGTTGCTCGCCCTTCGCATGCCGCATGCTGCATGCCGCATGCCACCTGGCGCCGTCCAGCCGCCTCAAAAGCTCCAAACGAACGGGATCAGCAGGACCGCGACGATCCCGGTGACGATGTTCAGCGGCAGGCCGATCTTGAGGAAATCGGCGAAGTGGTAACCGCCCGGCCCCAGAACCATGAGATTGGTCTGGTAGCCGATCGGCGTGGCGAAGCTCGCCGAGGCGGCGATCATGACCGCGATCACGAACGGCATCGGGTCGCTGCCGACATCGCCGGCCACGGCGAGCGCGATCGGGAACATGAGCACCGCCGCCGCGTTGTTCGTGATCAGCGCGGTGAACAGGGCCGTCGCGACGTAGATGGCCGCCAGGTTGATCCAGGGCACGGCGCCGGCCAGGTCCACCAATCCATGCGCCGTTGCCGCCGCCACCCCCGTCGTCTCGAGGGCCCGCCCGATGCCGAAGGCGGCGGCGATCACGAGCAGCACGGACCAGTCGATGCTCTGGCGCGCGCGCTCGATGCCCGTGCATCGGGTGACGAGCATGCCGGTGGCCGCCAGCATGGCGGCCTCGAGCATCGACAGCCAGCCAAGCGTCACGCTGGCGATCATGGCCGCGAGCAGGGCGAGCGCGACGGGCGCGCGCTCGTACTTGGGCGGGCTCGAATCCTCGAGGCGGCTCACCAGCAGGAACTCGCGCGAATTGCGCTGCTGCTCGATGAACGAGGGCCGGGCCTCGAGCAGCAACGTGTCGCCCGGTTGCAGCACGATGTCGCCCACCTTCTGGCGCAGGCGGCGCCCGCCGCGGGCCACCGCGATCACGACCGCGTTGTAGCGCAGGCGGAAGCGCCCCTGGCGGATCGACTGGCCGATCAGGCGGCAGTGGTCCGAGACCACCGCCTCGAACAGCATGCGCTGCGAGCGCGGGCCGTGGAGCTTGAACACCTGGCTCGTCGCCGGCGTCAGCCCGCGGATCTTCTGCAGCTCGACCACCGAGTCGGGCATGCCGACGAACACCAGCCGATCGCCGCCCTGCAGGACCTCGCGCGGCGACACGGCCGGCAGCACGGTCTCGTTGCGGTCGATCTCGATCAGGTACATGCCCGAGAGGTGGCGCAGCCCGGCCTCTTCGATACTGCGACCGACCAGCGGACCGTCGCGATCGACCAGCATCTCGACGCTGTACTCGCGCGGCTTGCTGAACTGCGCGATCGCCGGGCGGCGTTCGGGCAGCAGCCAGCGCGACGTCGCGAAGACGAAGGCGATTCCGGCGATCGCGACCGGCAGGCCGACCCATGCCAGGTCGAACATCTGCAGGCCGGCGCCCGGCATCTGCTCCAGGAGCAGCCCGTTGACGACCAGGTTGGTGCTCGTGCCGATCAGCGAGCAGGTGCCGCCGAGGATCGCCGCGTACGACAGCGGGATCATCAGCTTGGAGCTGGCGAGGTCGTTCTTGCGCGCCCACTCGCGCACCGCCGGGATGAGCATGGCCACCACCGGGGTATTGTTGAGGAGCGCGCTCATGACGGCCACCGGTGACATCAGCTTGAGCTGTGCGTGTCCCAGCGAGCGCGGGCGCCCGAGCAGGCGCTGCACGATCCAGCGGATGCCGCCCGTGTCCTCGAGCCCGGCGACCACGACGTAGAGCACGCCGACCGTGACGAGGCCGGGGTTGCCGAGGCCGTTGAATGCCTCGCCCGGGTTCAGCACGCCGGCGACCATGAGCACCAGCAGGCCGCCGAGGAAGACCATGTCGGCGGCCATGCGGGTGCTGAACAGGATACCCAGCACGCCGGCCACGACCGTTACGGTGAGCGCCGCGTCGAAGCTCAACCCCTGGCTCTCCCCATTGCCCAGCGGCGTCGACGGGCGCAACGCCGCTACGGATCGGCGCGACCTTACCGGTACCGGCGGCCGCGGGAAAGGTGTCACGGTCGCGGCTCGGGGCCCGGGCTCGGGGAACTCGCGCGCCGGGCCGCCATCGAACGGGCAAGCACCGGCGAGCAACCGCGCCCGGGGACGGCGGCGGGGCGGACGCCGCGTGCAGCGCTCGGCAAGGACAACAAGCGGGACACGGGGATCAAGGGATGTCTTTCGAGGCGGGCGAAGCACGCGGCGACCTGCCGCCGGCCGATTACCAGCGCAGCATACTGCCGCACGTGTCGCGCACGTTCGCGCTGACCATCCCGCAGCTGCCCGAACCCGTCGCCGACATCGTCGCCAACGCCTACCTCCTGTGCCGCATCGCCGACACCATCGAGGACGATCCCGGGCTGTCGGCGGCCGCCAAGGCGCGCTCCAGCGACCAGTTCCTGGCGGCGCTGCGCGGGGAAACGGATGCGGCGGCCTTCGGGGCCCGCATGGCGGCGCGGCTGGCCGCGACCGTTTCCGATCACGAGCGCGGCCTGTTCGCAGCGGTGACCCTGCGGCTGCCGCAGCGCTCGGAGCCGATCGACCCGGCGATCAGCGCCTGGGAGGCCCGGGCGCTGCCCGATCCGGCCGAGTCACTGGTCGGCGGCCGCGGGCCCCGACCCATGCGGACCCGCTAGACGAGGCACGGGGGCAGGCGATGAGTCAGACCGCAAGCGCGTTCGAAGCGGGGCTGGAGCAGACCGTCTGCCGCGAGCAGTTGCCGGATTCGGTGGATGCGGCGGTCGATCGCGCGAGCGAGGCGCTGAAGGCCCGGCGCCACGCCGACGGGCACTGGTGCTTCGAGCTCGAGGCCGACTGCACGATCCCGGCCGAATACGTCCTGATGATGCATTTCGTCGACGAAATCGACGAGGCCCTCGAGGCCCGCATCGCGCGCTACCTGCGCGCCCACCAGGGCGCCGACGGTGGCTGGCCCCTGTACCACGGCGGCGCCGGCGAGCTGTCCTGCACGGTCAAGGCCTACTACGCCCTGAAGATCGCCGGCGACGACCCCGAGTCGGAGCCCATGCGGCGGGCGCGCCAGTTCGTGCGCGCCGCGGGGGGCGCGGCCCGGGCGAACGTGTTCACGCGCATCATGCTCGCCCAGTTCGGCCAGGTCCCCTGGCGCGCGATGCCGTACATGCCGGTGGAGGTCATGCTGCTGCCGCGCTGGTCGCCGTTCCATCTGAGCAAGGTGTCCTACTGGTCGCGCACGGTCATGGTGCCGCTGCTCATCCTCTATACGCGGCGAGTGCAGGCGGTGAACCCGCGCGCGGTCGGCGTGCGCGAACTGTTCGTCGCGCCGCCGGAGGAGGAACGCGACTACTTCCGGGTGCGCTCGCGCCTGAACCGGGGCTTCGTCTGGCTCGACCGGATCGCGCGCCTGCTCGATCGCCTGATCCCGGGGCCGCCGCGGCGCTACGCGACGCAGCGCGCCGAGCGCTGGTTCGTCGAGCGCCTGAACGGCACCGACGGCCTGGGCGGCATCTTCCCGGCGATGGTGAACGCCTATGAAGCGCTCCTCGCGCTCGGATACCCGAAGGACCACCCGTACTGCGACACCGCCCGGACCGCCCTGCGCGGGCTGCTGCTCGAGCGTCGTGATGGTACCGCCTATTGCCAGCCCTGCCTGTCGCCGGTCTGGGACACGGTGCTCAGCGGCATGGCGCTGCAGTCGGCGGGCGGGGCGCGCGCGCAGGCGACGGCCGACGCCGGCCTGCAGTGGCTGGTCGAGCGGCAGGTCACCCGCCCGATCGGCGACTGGATGTACAAGCGCCCCGGCCTGCCCGCGGGCGGCTGGGCGTTCCAGTACGCCAATCCGTACTACCCGGACCTGGACGACACGGCGATGATCGGGTGGTCGCTGCTGCGCTCGCACCGCGCGCCCGCTCACGCCAACGCCATTCGGCGCGCGGCGGACTGGCTCGCCGGCATGCAGTCGGCCGACGGCGGCTTCGCCGCGTTCGACGCCGACAACCGGCACTACTACCTCAACGAGATCCCGTTCGCCGACCACGGGGCGCTGCTCGATCCGCCGACCGAGGACGTCACGGCACGCGTGCTGACGTTCCTCGGGCGCCTCGGCCGCGAGCGGGACGCCGCCGTGCGCGCGCGCTGCGTCGAGTTCCTGCGAGCGCGGCAACGCCGCGACGGCGCCTGGTTCGGGCGCTGGGGCACGAACTACATCTACGGCACCTGGTCGGTGCTGGCCGCCGTCGACGAGGCCGGGCTCGACCGCGATGCGCCCTGGGTCCGGGCGGCCGCGGACTGGCTGCGCGCGCGCCAGCGCCCGGATGGCGGCTGGGGCGAGTCGAATGCCGCCTACGACGACCCCGCCCACGCGGGTCGCGGCTCGCGCAGCACGCCGCATCACACGGCCTGGGCGCTGCTCGGCCTGATGGCGGCCGGCGAGCGCGACGGTGGCGCGCTGGACGCCGGGGTCGGCTGGCTGCTCGCCCACCAGAGCGCCGACGGCACCTGGAAGGATCCGTACTTCAACGCCCCCGGCTTCCCCCGGGTCTTCTACCTGCGCTATCACGGCTATCCGCACTTCTTCCCGCTATGGGCACTCGGACGCTATCTGAACGGCCCCGACACCGCTGCGTAACCGGCGTGGCCGTGGTCGCGGCAATGCCCTGGGAGGCAAACGGCCTCGCCGGGGCCGGCCTGGCCGTGGTGATGGCCGGACCCGGGCCCGGGCGCGCGGCGGCGGCAGCGCGCGGTCTCGCCGACGCGGGCGCGAGCGGTCTCGTGAGCTGGGGGGCCGCGGCGCGCCAGTTCGCGCACCAGGTGAGCGCCGACGAAGCCGGCGCCCCCCGTGACGAGGCAGCGCGTCGGGGTGCCGTCAGCGCGGGCGTCGCCGTTCATGCCTGCACTCCGCCGTGGCGGATCTCCCGCCCGAGTGTACCCGTGCCCGACGGGGATGGTGCCGGGAACTCGGCGCATCCCCCCGGGTCCGATGCCGGGGGCCGACGGGGAGCGGGGCCATGCCCGGCTCGGGTGCGAACGACGTCGCCGGCGTCGGCATGAAACATCCGCTTCTCGGTGCGGATCCGCTCACCCTGACACGCGTGTTCGCGCGCTCGGGATGGCCCGCGCGCGCCGCCCTGCCGATCGCCGCCGGCGCGGTGGGCTCGGCCGTCGGCCGTCTCCCGTTCACGCTGGCCGAGCGCGGCTGGACCGCGCTGCGCGCGCGCCCGGCTGCCGCGGCGCCGGTGTTCATCGTCGGTCACTGGCGCAGCGGTACCACGCACCTGTACAACCTGCTCAGCCAGGATCCGCGGTTCGGCTAGGTCACGCCCGTGGCGACCGGCATGCCATGGGACTTCCTGAGCCTCGGCGGCCTGCTGCGGCCCCTGCTCGAACGCCTCATCCCGCGCGAGCGCTTCATCGACCGGGTCCCGGTCAGCGCGGACGCCCCCCAGGAGGACGAGATCGCGCTCGCGAGCATGCAGGCGCTATCCTTCTATCACGGTATCTACTTCCCGCGGCACCTCGCGGAAGCGTTCGATCGGGGCGTATTCTTCGATCACGCGCATCCGCGCGAGGTACGCCGATGGTGTGCACGCATGCGCCTGTTCGTGGACAAGCTCGCGCTGGCCCAGCCGGGGCGGCGCCTGCTGATCAAGAACCCGGTCTACAGCGCGCGCATCGAGCTGCTGCGCCCGTTGTGGCCGCAGGCGCGGTTCATCCACATCCACCGCAATCCCTGGATCGTGTACCAGTCGACGCGCAACTTCTATCGCAAGCTGCTGCCCCGGTTGGCGCTGCAGGCGTACGACCCGGAGGCGATCGACGAGCTCGTGCTGTCGCGCTACCCGCGGATGATGCAGCGCCTGGTCGACGACTTCGCGCCGTTGCCGCCCGAGCGCGGTATCGAGGTCGCGTTCGACGAGCTGGAGCAGTCGCCCTCGGCGGTGCTGGAGCGCATCGACCGGCGCCTCGATCTCGGGGATTTCGAGGCCGTGCGGGCGCGCTTCGAGGCCTACCTGGCGACGGTCGCGACCTACCGCCGCAATCGCTACCGGTTCGCGGCCGCCGACAACGAGGCCGTGGCACGACGCTGGCGTCCCTTCATCGAACGCTGGGGCTACGAGGTGCCGGCATGACGCGGGCGACGTCGGGGGCCGCGGTTTCCGCGACGGTGCGCGAGGCCGTCGCCGAGGCGCACCCGAACGTGGCCCTGGCCAAGTACTGGGGCAAGCGTGACGCGGCGCTGAATCTGCCGGCGGTGCCATCGCTGTCGATTACGCTCGCGGGCATGACGAGCCGCACCCGGGTCACGTTCGACGCCGCGGCCGCGCGCGACGAGCTCGTGCTCAACGGCGCCGCGGCCCCCGACGTGTTGACCCGCCTGCAACCCACGCTGGAGCGTCTGCGTACGCTTGCCGGTTGCACGCACCGGGCCCGGGTCGTCGCGGACAACGACTTCCCGACCGCCGCCGGGCTCGCCTCTTCGGCCTCCGGCTTCGCCGCCCTGGTGGTCGCCGCCGCCGACGCGCTCGGCCTCGAGCTCGCGCCGGCGACCGCCTCGGCCGCGGCGCGCCGGGGCTCCGGCTCGGCGGCGCGCTCGCTTTTCGGCGGTTTTGTCGAGATGGCGCCCGGGCGCGCGCCCGATGGTCGCGACGCGATCGCGCAGCCGCTACTGGCGCCCGAGGCCTGGCCGCTCGAGGTCGTGGTGGTCACGACCGACCCGGCGCCGAAGGCCGTGTCCTCGCGCGACGGCATGGCGCTGACGGCCGCCACTTCGCCCTATTACGCGGCCTGGGTCGCCGGTGCCGTCGCCGATTTCGATGCCGCCCGGGCGGCGGTCTTGGCCCGGGATTTCGAGCGCCTCGCCGAGGTCGCCGAGGCGAGTTGTCTCGCGATGCACGCCGTGGCACTGGCCGCGCGCCCGGGTCTGCTGTACTGGAACGGCGCGACCCTGGAGGCGATGCAGGCGGTGCGGCGGATGCGGGGCTGCGGCCATGCCGTGTTCTTCACGGTCGATGCGGGGCCGCAGGTCAAGGCCGTGTGCCTGCCGGGGCATGCCGGAGCCGTGGCCGCCGAGCTCGGCGCCATCGAAGGCGTGCACTCGACCCATCGCTGCGGCCTCGGCGGCGATGCGCGCGTGGTCGAGCGGGGTACGGACCATGTCGAGTAGGTCATGCGCGAGCCCGGGCCGTGCCGTGAGCGGATCCCGCCGTGCGCTCGCGGGCGGCGGTGTGCGCACGCCGCGCTGCGTTGCCCGTCACGCGAGTCGGGATGCGACGGGCCGACCCCCCACGGGGCCGCAGAGGCCGACCCGAGCGCCCGCATGGTCCGCGCGCCGCGTCACCGCGCCGGGCAAGCTGGTGCTGCTCGGCGAGTACGCGGTGCTCGAGGGTGCCCCGGCCCTGGCCGTGGCCGTGTCGGCCCGTGCCACGGCCTGTTGCAGCGCGCGTGCCGATGCGCCCAGCCGCCTCTACGCGCCACCGGTGTGGGGCGGGACGGCGGAGTTCGACCTGGGGGCACACGGGGTGGCCTTGCGCCCGGGGAGCGCCGAGGCGCGCGCCCCCCTGGCCTGGGTCGCCGGCCTGATCGGCGCGCTGCGCGCGCGCGCGTGGTGGCCGGGATGCCCGGTTGCCTGCACGCTGGACACGTCCACGTTCCACGATGACGCCGGTCGCAAGCTCGGTCTGGGCTCGAGTGCCGCGGCGACGGTCGCCCTCGCGCTTGCCGGCGCCGCTGCGGCGGGCGCGGAGCGCGAGGTCACCCTCGACGCGCTCGTCCGGCTCCACCGGGAGCTGCAGGACGGCGGCAGCGGCATCGACGTGGCCACCAGCCTGCTCGGGGGGCTGGTCCGCTACCGCCTGGCGGACGGGGGGCCCGAGCGGCCCGGCGCGGCCACCGTGGCGCCCGCCCCGGGGCTCTCGCTGCTGGGGCTGGCCACGGGTACGCCGGTGTCGACGGGCGCCGCGCTCGCCCGGCTGCGCGCGTG
>CAZVFN010000039.1:0-23817 GCA_964626335.1 uncultured Ectothiorhodospiraceae bacterium | reverse complement strand
CGGGTAGAGCACGGCCGCGGCGCCGGCGGCCAGGGCGGCGTCGAGGAAGTCGAGGCCATGGGCCTGCGTGCCCGGCACGGCGACGAACGCCGCGCCCGGCACGACCCGGCGGCTGTCGAGCGCCAGGCCGGCGATCTCGATCTCGGGCGCAGCGACGCCGAGGTCGGCGCACAGCGCGGCCAGGGCGCGGGGACCCGCCGCCGCCGCGGGCATCATGGACCCTCCTCGCGGCGCGCCACGAGCTGGCCCTGGGTCCGGTCCGGGCGGACGTCCAGCAGGCGCAGGGCGCCGGCCATCACGCGCGCGAACACGGGGGCCGCGACCTGGCCACCGTAATAATCCTCGCCCTGGGGCTCGTCGAGCACGACCACGGCCGCGAGGCGCGGCTCGGCGGCGGGCGCGAACCCGGCGAACAGGGCGCGGTAGCGGTCCTCGGCATACGCCTTGCCGGCGAGCTTGTGCACGGTGCCGGTCTTGCCGGCGACGCGGTAGCCGGTGATCCGGGCGCGCTCGCCGGTGCCGCTGGTGACGACCGACTCCAGCATCGAGCGGACCTCGCCCGCCGTCTCCGCGGAAACGATCCGGCGGCGCTCGCTGCGCACCGCCTGCGGCCCCGGCACGGCCCGGAAGTGGACCGGCGGCAGCACGCCATCGGCCGCGATCGCCGCGTAGGCGCGCGCGAGCTGCAACGGCGTCACCGACACGCCGTAGCCGAACGCCAGCGTGGCCTGCTCCACGCGGCCCCACTCGTTCGGCGCCCGCAGGCGACCGCTGGCCTCGCCCGGGAAACCGCTGCCGGTGGCCGCACCGATGCCGAAGCGGTGGTAGGTCCGCCACTGGGTTCGGGGCTCCAGCGACAGCGCGATGCGGCTGGCGCCGACGTTGCTCGACAGCCGCACCACGCCGCCGACGTCGAGCGTGCCGAGATCGCGGTAGTCGGAGATGGTGTGCCCGCCGACCCGCATGCGCCCCGGGGCCGTCGCCACCGTGGTGTCCGGCTCGAAGCGCCCCGTCTCGAGCGCCGCGGCGATGGTCAGCGGCTTCATCGTCGAGCCGGGCTCGAAGACGTCCGTGACGGCGCGGTTGCGCACGATGCCACCCGCGCGCTCCGCCGTGTCGTTGGGATTGAATGACGGCTGGTTGACCATGGCGAGGACCTCGCCGGTGCGCACGTCGAGGATGACGAGCGATCCGGCCCGCGCGCCCGAACGCGCCACGGCCGCCTTGAGCTCGCGATAGGCCAGGTACTGCAGCCGCCGGTCGAGGCTCGCGCGCAGGTCGCGGCCATGCTCCGCCGGCTGCAGCAGCTCCAGGTCCTCGACGACGTGACCGAGCCGGTCCTGGACGACGCGCTTGCGCCCCGCGTGGCCGGAGAGCCAGTCATCGTAGGCCAGTTCGAGCCCCTCCTGGCCGCGGTCGTCGACGTCGGTGAACCCGAGCACGTGGCCCGAGACCTCGGCCGTCGGGTAGTAGCGGTGGTACTCGCGCCGCCGCCCGACCCCGGGGATGTCGAGGGCCACCACCCGGTCCGCGCGCTCGGGTCGCAGGTGGCGCTTGAGCCAGACGAACTGGCGGCCAGCCGCCGCCTCGACGCGCTCCGCGAGCCGGGCGCGCGGCAGGTCCAGGGCCTGCGCGAGGGCGCCCCATTGCGCGCGCGCGTCCAGCAGCGGGCCGGGATCGGCCCAGATCGACCAGACCGGCGTGCTGATGGCGAGCGGCTCGCCATGGCGGTCCACCAGCATGCCGCGGTGCGCGGGCACGGGCACCGTGCGCACGTGGCGAACCTCGCCCTGGTCGCGCAGGAAATCCCGGCGCACGACCTGCAGATCGACCGCGCGCCCGACCAGCGCGAGGCCCGCCACGGCGCAGGCCACCGCGACGGTCCAGGCGCGCCACTGCATCCCCTTGTCGGCCTTTTCCCGCGTCATTGGAGGACCACGATCTCGGCGCGCTCGAAGTCGGGCAGGCGCATCTGCAACCGCTCGCGCGCGATCCGCTCGATCCGTCCGCGCGTCGACCAGGTGCTCTGTTCCAGTTCCAGGCGCCCCCACTGCGTGTCGAGTTCCGCCTGTGCGCGCTCGAGGCGCTGGAGCTCGACGAACAGCGCCCGCGATCGATGCTGGCTGTAGACCACGGCGAGGGCGCTGGCGGTGACCGCCAGCGCCAGCCCCATCGCGGTCGCGCGCGCGGGCGTCATGCGGGCCGCTCCGCCACCCGCAAGCGAGCGCTGCGCGCGCGCGGATTGTCCCGGCATTCCGCCGCGTCGGGCGCCACCGGCTTGCCGACCGGTCGCAGGCGCACCGGGCCGGTCGCCTCGGCGCGCGGCAGCAGGCGGCCGCGATGATCGCGCTGGGCCGGCGGCCGCTCGCCGGCGTTCGCGCGGATGAAGCGCTTGACCCGCCGGTCCTCGAGCGAGTGGAAGCTGATCACGGCGAGGCGGCCGCCGGGCGCCAGCAGCTCGGGCACCTGCTCGAGCGCGGCGTCGAGGGCCTCGAGCTCGCCGTTGACCGCCATGCGGATCGCCTGGAAGGTGCGCGTCGCGGGATGGCGCTCGCGCTCGCGGCGCGGCACGGCCCCTGCGACGATCGACGCGAGCCGGTCGGTCGTCGCGATCGGTTCGCGGGCTCGCTCGGCATCGATCGCGCGCGCGATGCGCCGGGCGAAACGCTCCTCGCCCAGCGTGCGGATGACGCGCTCGAGTTCGCCCGTGTCCACTCGGGCGAGCCACTCGGCCGCGGATTCGCCGGAGCCGGGATCCATGCGCATGTCGAGCGTGCCCCCCGCACGGAAGCTGAAGCCGCGCTCGGGCCGATCGAGCTGGGGCGAAGACACGCCGAGGTCGAACAGGATGCCGGCGAAGGCGGCCCCCCGGGCCCGCGTGGCGGCGATCTCGCGCAGCATCGCAAAGTCTCCCTGCGCTATCCGGAACCGGGCATCGGCGCCGAAACGATGGTGGGCGGTCGCGACCGCGTCGGGATCCCGGTCGAGCGCGAGCAGCCGCCCGTCCGGGCCGAGGCGCTCGAGGATCGCGGCCGCGTGCCCACCGCGACCGAACGTGGCATCGAGGTAGTGCCCGTCCGGGCGGATCGCCAGGCCGGCCAGGGCCGCTTCGAGCAGGACCGGCCAGTGGTCGCCTGCATCGCTCACCCCGTCAGATCGAAAGCGACTCGAGCGCTTCCGGCAACTCGAGCCCTTCCTCGCCGTCGTCGGCCGCCAGCCAGGCGGCGCGACGCTCGTTCCAGGTTTCCTCGTCCCAGATCTCGAACTTGTTGCCCTGCCCGATCAGCACCACGCGGCGATCGATACCGGCGAACTCGCGCAGGGGACCGGGCACGAGGATCCGGCCCTGGGCGTCGAACTCGCATTCCGTGGCGTGGCCGATCAACAGCCGCTGCAGCCGCCGCGCCTGCTTGTTGAGGCTCGGCAGTTGCACGAGCTCGCGCTCGATTGCCTCCCACTCGCGCATGGGATACAGGAGCAGGCAGCCATCGCGGTCCACCGTGATGACGACGCGTCCATCCGACTCCGCCTGGAGGCGCTCGCGATAGCGCGCCGGGACGGCCATGCGCCCCTTGGAGTCCAGGCTGAGATTGGTGACGCCTCGGAACATGGACCTCGCCACGGGTAACCACGATTACCCACATTTCCCCACTGAAAGACACTATAGGTAGGCCGCGAGCGCCGTGTCAAGCTGCGCGGCCCCGGGTGGACCAGTGAAACTCCCCGAGCGACAGGGACTTACATGTAGCGGTGGTAGTGGCGGGGCAGTTTGCGCCGATGGATCATGGACTTGCGCAAACTTGGTGACGCGGCGCGTGAAACATGTCGTCGGATGCGAGCAATAACGCGAAAGGGGCCCGGCGCTGCGGTCCCCGGCGAAGTCCGCGCTCGGCCCGGTGCGCGCAACGCCGCCGCGGGCATGAAACAGGCTCATCGCGTCCGAGCGGGGCGGGCGGGTTGTCGCGGCGCCCGCCCCAGGGGGTCGAGGAATGCATCGGCGCACAGCCATGGCGACCGGCCTTCGACCGCTGGCGTCGACGGTGCGTCTGCGGCAACCGGGGCCCGGACGGAGCGCTCGGCCCGGGATCGAGGCCTGCATGCCCGCGGTCTTCGAACGGCAGGGTCCCGCGAACCCCGGACCGGGGCTCGGGGTGGAGGCGGTGGGGGTCGCCCGCCGGGGCACTGGCCCGGTGCTGCACCGCCCTGCGGGACCGATTGCTTCCATCCGGCTGCGCGAGAAACCATGAAAAAGGCGGCGACACCGGGGATGTCGCCGCCGCGTCGCGATCGAGGGAGTCGGCCGTAAGCCGGGTTCTGTTCGGGCGGCGTTCGGTCGAAGCGCCGCCCGGGCAGCCATCCATCTCGGACAGGCGTCGCCGCCTGTCTCCAGCGGCCTACCCGGGAACCACGCGGGCCACGTGATCGTTCCCCTATTTGGCCTTGCTCCGGGTGGGGTTTGCCGTGCCGCCGGTGTTGCCACCGACGCGGTGCGCTCTTACCGCACCCTTTCACCCTTACCACCCTGGCGGGTGGCGGTCTGCTCTCTGCTGCACTTTCCGTCGGCTCACACCGCCCAGGTGTTACCTGGCACCCTGCCCTGTGGAGCCCGGACTTTCCTCTCCCGCCCGCATCGGGCGGGAGCGGCTGCCTGGCCGACTCCGACCACAATATACGCCGCCTGACCCCGGGCGCGCCAGTGCGCGTGTGGCCGCCGGGTGCCCGTGCCCGCCGGGTGGGGCGAGGTGAGGTGCACGCCGGGCCGGGGTGGCACGGGCGCCCTCATTCATCCCCGTTGCGGCCGCCGCCAGGGTCGATTGCGGCCCGGTAGGCCTCGCGGCGGGGCACGCCCGTCAGGCGCGCCGCGACCGCCGCCGCGCGCGCCGGCGGCAGTTCCCCGAGCAGCGCTTCCAGCGCGGTGGCGAGGGTAATCTCCGCTGCGTCCCCGGGTGCCACCTTCGTGCCGGCAACGACCAGCACGATCTCGCCGCGGCGCTGGTTGTCGTCCGCGGCCACCCAGTGCGCCAGCCCGTCGAGCGTATCCTTGCGCACCGTCTCGTGGGCCTTGGTCAGCTCGCGCGCCAGGGTGGCCGAGCGGGCCCCGCCGAAGGCAGCCGCCAGGTCGCGCAACGCAGCCACGATCCGGTGCCCCGACTCGAACAGCACCAGCGTCCGCTGCTCGCCGGCCAGTGCCTCCAGGCGCTGGCGCCGGGCGGCCCTGCGCGCCGGCAGGAAGCCCTCGAACACGAACCGGTCGGTCGGCTGGCCCGAGGCGACGAGCGCCGCGACGACGGCCGACGCCCCGGGGATCGCCACGACCGCAATCCCGGCGGCATGCGCCGCGACGACGAGCCGGTAGCCGGGATCGCTGATCGCCGGCGTTCCGGCGTCGCTGACGAGCGCGATCGCGGCGCCCGCCCGCAGGCGCTCGACAAGGCCGGCCACGCGCTCGCGCTCGTTGTGCTCGTGGACCGACACGAGCGTGGTCTCGATGCCCCACGCGCTGAGCAGGCGCCCGGTGTGGCGCGTGTCCTCCGCCGCCACGATATCGGCTTGCGCGAGGATGCGGCGGGCGCGGTCGCTGATGTCTTCGCGGTTACCGATGGGCGTGGCGACGACATGGAGGCAACCAGCCCCTGCGACGTTGTCGGCGGCGGCGGGCATGGCCGGCACTGTGCCGCCGCCGACCCGGACAGACAAGCGGCTTCGCGGCCGGCGCCCGCGAGCCGCCGACGCCCCCGGGACGGGCGCCGCGGTGAACCGGATTGCCCGCGCGCCGGGGCGCCGCCCGCACGGGGTCGGGCGCCCGGAGCAAGGCGGGCACCTCGGCGGCCCCGGTCAGCGTTGACAGGTGCAGGAGCGCTCTCGATACTGCCGCCACCATCGACGCTGCGTACCGGATCGGGCGGCGGTTCGCGCGGGCGCCCCATGGCCGGGTTCGCCCGGAGCGGCGACCGCGAGCGCAGCGTCCGGGCGCGCCGCCCGCACGCGCGCATCCCCGACGAGGAGCCTGCCCGAGAAGCCATGCACCGATTGCGCACGCCTGATCACGGCCGTTGCGAGCGACGCTTCGACGCTCGCCGGCGCTGCCCTTGCCGAGCCGCATTCGCGCGCCGTGCCCGGCGGCCGGGAGGCGCCGGTGCGACGCGCGCCGGGATGCGGCCCTAGCATGCGACGAACTGCGCTTCGTTGCGTCGTCTGGCTCGCCATCGTCGCCGGTCTGGCGGCGGGATGTGCGACCCAGGCACCGCCCCCCGAGACGGAGACGGCCGAACCCGGCGCCGCGGAGCGGGCACAGCGGCTGCTCGCAGATGACCGGCCGCTCGCCGCGGTGCGGGTCTATCGCGACCAGGCAGAACGCAGCGAGGGCGCGACCGCCCAGGCGTGGCGCCTGCGCATCGTCGAGGTCCTGTTCGATGCGGGCTACCCGGAACTGGCCGTCGAGTGGCTCGAGCGCCTGGACCGGCGCCCGGTGCCGCCCGACCTGGAGCTGCGCAAGCGCCTCGTCGACGCCCGCGGCGCCGTCGCACGGCGCCAGGGGGTACGGGCATTGCGCGTGCTGCCCGAACCGGCGCGGGCCACGGATGAGCGCATGCGGGCGCGGATCCTCGCCGTGCGGGCCGATGCCTACGCCATGACGGGCCGCCCCGGGCGCGCGCTCGCCGATCGCATCCGGCGCGAGCGCCTGCTCGATCCGCGCACCGCAGTCGCCGCGAACCACGCGGCGATCTGGTCCGTGCTGCGGGGGCTGCCGGCCGCCCGGCTGGAAGAGCTCGCCGCGACCGGGGCGGCGCCCGTGCTGCGCGGCTGGGCCGAGCTGGCAATCGCCGCTCGACGCGCCCGGTCGGGCGATGTCGCGGTCGAGACGAGCCTCGCGGAGTGGCGCGAACGATTCCCCGACCATCCCGCGGCCGAGCGCTTCGTCGCGAGCGTTGCCGAGCGGGTGCGGACCGCGTTGACCTACCCCGAGCGGATCGCCGTTCTGCTGCCGCTGTCGGGTCGCCTGGCCGCGCCCGCCGGGGCGATCCGCGACGGCCTGATGGCGAGCTATTACGCCCAGCCGGAGCGCATGGAACGTCCCGCGATCGCCATCTACGATACCGGGGAGCAGGGTCGGTCGGCGCCAGCGGCCTACCGCCAGGCGGTGGCCGACGGTGCCGAATTCGTCATCGGCCCGCTCGCCAAGTCGGCGGTCGCCGCCCTCGCCCGCCGCGACGCGCTCGAGGTCCCGGTGCTGAGCCTGAATTACCTGCCGGGCGACGCGCCGGCGCCCCCGGACGGGCTGTACCAGTTCGGCCTGTTGCCGGAGGACGAGGCGCGCCAGGCTGCGGACGCGGCGATCCAGAACGAGCACTTCAACGCGGTCGCCCTGGTCCCCGCCGGCGAGTGGGGCGGGCGCATGCTCTCCGCCTTTCGCGAGCATTACGAGTCGCTCGGCGGCAAGCTGCTCGAGGTGGCGCAATACAACAGCAAGGCGAGCGATTACGGTCGCCCCATCAAGCGACTGTTGAACCTCGACCACAGCTTCAACCGCGAACGCCTGCTGCAGTCGCAGATCGGGCGGAGCGTGCGCTTCGAGCCCCGACGCCGGCAGGACGTCGATGTCGTTTTCATGGCCGCCGAACCACGCCAGGCACGGCTGCTCGAGCCGCAGCTCGAATTCCACCGTGCCGGCGACATCCCCGCCTACGCGACCTCGCACGTGTTCAGCGGCAGTGCCGACGCGGACGCCGACTGGGACCTGAACGGGCTGTTCTTCACCGAGCTGCCGTGGATCCTCGACAACATCGAAGAGCCCACGGGGCTCTACCGCGAGGTCGTCGAATACTGGCCGGGTGCACGCGAACGCCATAGCCGGCTCTACGGGCTGGGCGTCGATGCCTTCGCCGTGCTGACCCACCTCGAGCGGCTGTCGCGGCGCGATGCCATCTTCAACGGCCGCACCGGTCGCCTGTCACTGGACGACCGGCAGCGCATCCGCCGCCGGCTGCAGTGGGCGCGCTTCGTCGAGGGCCGCCCGGTGGCCGTGGCGCGTCCCGAGGCAAAGCCCGCGGACGCGGAAACCCGCGGCGCGGACGTGCGCGAGCGCGCCGGCGACACGTGAACACGCGCCAGGCGCGCGGACGCGCGGCCGAGAACCGGGCCCGGCACCACCTCGAGCGCGCCGGCCTGCGGTTACGGCATGCGAACTATCGCTGTCGTTGCGGCGAGATCGACCTGGTGATGGAGTCCCGCGAAGGGGAGATCGTGTTCGTCGAGGTCCGCTACCGCGCGCGCACGGACTACGGCGGCGCCCTGGCCAGCATCGACGCTCGCAAGCGGCGGCGCGTGATCCGCGCGGCCGCGCTGTATCTGGCCCAGCAGGCGCTCGAGCACGCGCCCGCACGCTTCGACGTCGTCGGCGTCGACGCCGACGACCGCGTGGAATGGATCGCGGGGGCATTCGACGCCGGTGGCTGAGCACGGGCCTGACCGGCACACGGGAGGAGCGATGGCAGCCGTCGAGCGCATCCGGACCCTTTTCGACGCCAGCATCGAGGCCAAGCGGGCCGGGCGCGAGCAGTTGCCCGACCCCATCGCGGCAGCGGCCGACCTGATCACGCAGGCACTGCTCGCCGAGGCCAAGCTGCTCAGTTGCGGCAACGGGGGATCCGCCGGCGACGCCATGCACATCGCGGCCGAGCTGGTGAACCGCTTCGAGCTCGAGCGCCCTGCCCTGCCCGCGGTCGCGCTGAGCGCCGATACCCCCACGCTCACCGCCATCGCCAACGACTACGCCTACGAGCAGGTCTTCGCGCGCCAGGTCGAGGCGCTCGGGCGCGACGGCGACGTCCTGCTGGCGATCACCACGAGCGGACGCTCGCCGAGCATCGTCGCGGCGGTCGCGGCGGCCCACCACCGCGGCCTGCGCGTGATCGCGCTATCGGGGAAGGATGGCGGGGATGTGGCGGCCCTGCTCGGGGCGGGCGACGTCGAGATCCGCGCGCCGTCGGAATCGACCGCCCGGATCCAGGAAACGCACCTGCTGGTGATGCACTGCCTGTGCGACCTGATCGACGGTCAGCTGTTCGGCCGCCCCGGCGCCGGTTGACCCGTCCCGCGGTCCCCTGGGAAGGGGTCCACGGGCCCTACTTGATCACCCGCAGGTTCGGCCGCTGGGCGCCGCCCGAGCCGGCATCGGTGTCCTCGCCCTGCGCGTTCCCGGACCCGGCGTCGGAGCCGTGCGTGTCGCCGTCGGCGCCGTCGTCCTCGGTGAACAACATGCCCTGGCCGTTCTCGCGGGCGTAGATGGCGAGGATTGCGCCGATCGGGGCGACGACCGACATGGGCTTGCCGCCGAAACGCGCGTCGAAGGTCACCGCGTCGTCGCCCAGCTCGAGGCGATGCGCCGCGGACGGCCCCACGTTGAGAACGATCTTGTCGTTTTCGACATAGTCCGTGGGCACCTGCACACCCGGCGCCCAGGCGTTGACGAGCAGGTAGGGCGTGCAGTCGTTGTCGACGATCCAGTCGTGGATCGCCCGCAGCAGGTAGGGACGACTCGAATTCATGATCGGCTCCGAGCGACTCACGCCCCCATGGTACCCGCGGCGCCGGGGTGGCGGCCAGTCGCCCGGCATCGGCGCCCGCCGCGGGCTCGCGGGTCCTCGGGGGCGGGCGATGCCGCCCCGTTGCGGCGCGCCCCGCCGATCGACGCTCAGCGCAGGCTGCGCTCCGCCTCGGTGAGGCTGCGGCGAAAGCCCTCGCGCGCGAAGATGCGCTCGGCATAGCCCTCCACCGCGGATGCCTCGCGCGGCAGTCGGATGTCCCACTTGCGCAACCGCCACAGGACCGGGGCAATCCAGGCATCTGCCATGCTGAACTCGTCGCTGAGGAAGAAAGGGCGAGCCGCGAAGACGTCCGCGGCCGCGGCGATGCTGTCGCGCAGCGCCGTGCGCGCCTTGCCGCGCCGGCCCTTGTCGCCGCTCTCGAGCTCGTCCAGCAGCCCGTACCAGTCGGTCTCGACACGGTAGAGCGCGAGCCGCGCGTGCGCCCGCGAAACCGGGTCCACCGGCATCATCGGCGGGTGCGGGAAGCGCTCGTCGAGATACTCCACGATCACGCGCGAGTCGTACAGCGCCAGGTCCCGGTCGACGAGCGTCGGCAGCGAGCCGTACGGATTGAGCGCCTGCAGGTCCTCGGACTCGTGGGCGCCTTCGAGCGTCCGGATCTCGGCCTGGATGTCCTTTTCGGCGAGGACGATCCGAGCGCGGTGGCTGTACACGGAATCGGGCGCCGAGAACAACGTCATCACGCTGCGGTTCGTTACCGTCATGCGGGCAGTCCGGCTCGAGGAGTGAACGGGCGGAGCGCGGCCGGGCCGGCGACCCGGCCGCGGGAGTCCGATGCGGTCGTGCTCAGTGCACGTCCTTCCAGTATTCCTTCTTCAGGACGTACGCGAAGCCCAGGAACAACACGAGGAACAGGAGCACCCAGCCGCCGATCGCCGTGCGATCCAGGCGCGCGGGCTCGCCCAGATACACCATGAAATTCACGATGTCGTTGACCGCGCGGTCGAACTCCTTGGGGCTCATCTCACCCTTCTCGACCAGCTCGAACGAGGCGATGTGCTTGCCCTCGCCGTGCGCGTTCTCCTCGTACACGGGCCGCTGCCAGCCCTGCAGCCGCCACAGCACGTGCGGCATCGAGGCGCCCTTGAGCACCGCGTTGTCGACGCCCGTGGGCGACGACTCGTCGATGTAGAATGACTGCAGGAAATTGTAGATGTAGGCCGGGCCCTGCGAGCGCGCGCGCAGCGTCAGGTCGGGCGGCGCCTTGCCGAACACCTGCGCGCCGTACTCGTTGGTCAATGCATTCTTCATCAGCGAGCCGACACCATCCTTCTTGCCGTCCGGACCCGAGGTCCAGATCAGGTTCTCCTCGACCACGTCCTCAGGGATGTCCAGGTCTTCCGAGACGTGCATCCACCGGTGATACTTGGCCGAGTGGCAACCCATGCACTGGTTCACGAACAACTTGGCCCCGCGCTGCAGCGAGGCCTTGTTGTCCAGGTTCACGTTCGGCTCTTGCCAGTACGCCCCGTGGGAGCCGCCCCCGGCGGCAAGGCCGGCGAGCGGGAACAGGGCGGCGGCGATCAGCGCGATTCGCTTGAGCATCAGTGCGTCACCCTATCCGGCACGGGCTTGGTCCTCTCGAACTTGCTGATCACGTACAGGCCGACGAAGAACCCGAAGTAGACGATCGTGAAGATCCGTCCCAGCAAAGCGTTGAGGTCGCTCACCGGCTGTGTGCCCAGCCAGCCGAGGATGAACAGCGAGACCACGAACGAGCCCAGCAGCACCTTGTGCCAGATCGAGCGGTAGCGCGTTGACCTCACCGGGTTGTTCTCCACGCGATCGATCCATGGCAGGAAGAACAGCAGCACGACCGCCAGGCCCATCGCGATGACGCCCGGGAAGGCGCTGCCCCCGATGGAGGGCACCGAGCGCAGGATCGAGTAGAACGGCGTGAAGTACCACACCGGCGCGATGTGCTCCGGCGTGCTGAGCGGGTCGGCCGGCTTGAAATTGGGCGGCTCGAGGAAATAGCCACCCATCTCCGGCATGTAGAACACGATCAGGAAGAACACGATCAGGAAGACCGCAGCCCCGGAAAGGTCCTTTACAGTGTAGTACGGGTGGAAGGGGATGCCGTCCTTCGGCACGCCCTTCTCGTCCTTGTCCTTCTTGATGTCCACGCCGTCGGGATTGTTCGACCCGACCTCGTGCAGCGCGAGGATGTGCGCGACCACCAGCGCGAGCAGGATCAGCGGCATCGCGATCACATGCAGGGCGAAGAAGCGATTCAGCGTCGCCCCCGAGATCACGTAGTCGCCCCGGATCCACTGGGCGAGCTCGGGGCCGATCCACGGGATCGTCGAGAACAGTGAAATGATCACCTGGGCGCCCCAGAAGGACATCTGGCCCCAGGGCAGGAGGTAGCCCATGAACGCCTCGGCCATCAGCACGAGGAAGATCAGGACACCGAAAATCCAGATCAGCTCGCGCGGCTTCTTGTACGAGCCGTAAAGCAGCGCGCGGAACATGTGCAGGTAGACCACGACGAAGAACATCGACGCGCCGGTCGAGTGCATGTAGCGGATCAACCAGCCCCAGTCGACATCGCGCATGATGTACTCGACCGAGGCGAACGCCTCCTCCGCCGAGGGCTGGTAATGCATCGTCAGGAAGATCCCGGTCAGGATCTGGATCACGAGCACCAGGATCGACAGGGCACCGAAGTAGTACCAGAAGTTGAAGTTCTTCGGCGCGTAGTACTCGGTGAGGTGCTCCCGCATCATCCGCGTGAGCGGGAAGCGGTCATCCACCCAGGCCAGAACCTTGCTCATCGCCTTAACCCCTGTTGTCGTCGCCGATCAGCAGGCGATCCTCGCTGACGTACATGTGCGGCGGAATCGGCATGTTCTTCGGCGCCGGCTGTCCCGCGTACACACGACCGGAGATGTCGTATTTCGAACCGTGGCACGGGCAGAAGAACCCGCCGAGCCAGTTCGCGCCCAGGCCGCCGCCCGGCTCCGGCCGATAACTCGGCGAGCAACCGAGGTGCGTGCAGACCCCGACCATCACGAGCAATTCCGGATGGCCTTCGCGGGCGCGCTCGGGGTTTTCGCAGTAGGAGGGCTGTTCGGATGCGCTGGAGCCCGGATCCGCGAGCATCGGCTCGAGCTCGGGCAGGGTCTCGAGCAGGCGCTCGGTGCGGTGGACCACCCATACAGGCTTGCCACGCCACTCGAAGGTCGCCATCTGCCCCGGCTCGATCTTGCTGATGTCCGCCTCGACCGGCGCGCCCGCGGCCCGGGCGCGCGCGCTGACGGTCATCGACTGCACGAACGGCACCGCGCCGGCCAGCACGCCGGCACCGCCGACCACGGCGGTCGCGCCCGTCAGGAAACGGCGTCGTGAGGGATCGGAATCGTCCGAGGCCATCGGGTATCTCCGGGCGTGTTGGCACGATCGCATGCCACCGCCCCCTGCGGCTCGTGCGGCGGCGCGGCAATTGCGGCGTCGAAGGATAGCACAGGCCCATCAGGCTGTGGAGCGCCCTCAGGCGGGGTTGTCGATGTCCACGAAGCGGTGGTCGATATCAAAGCGCTCGGCCAGGTGCGCCCCCAGCGCCTGGACCCCGTAGCGCTCCGTGGCGTGGTGGCCGGCGGCATAGAAGTGGACCCCGAGCTCGCGTGCGACGTGGGTCGTGCGCTCGGCGATCTCGCCGGTGATGAAGGCATCGACGCCGAGTGCCGCCGCCTGCTCAAGGAAATCCTGGCCCGCGCCGGTACACCATGCGAGCGTCTCCACACGCCCGCCTTCGGGGCCCACGTGCAGCGGCGCACGCCCCAGGGTCGTCCCGATGCGCTCGGCGAGCGCGCCGGCGTCGAGCGGCTCGTCGAGGCGACCGAACCACAGCAGGCCGGAGACGCCACCCGCGTCGCGCTGGCCGGCGACCGTGATGCCGATACGGCGCGCGAGCTCGGCGTTGTTGCCGTAGATCCGGTGGACGTCCAGCGGCAGATGGTAGGCGAGGAGGCTGACGTTGGCCTCGAGGGCGATGCGGACCCGTTCGCGCTTCATGCCCGTGAGCTGCGGCGGCTCGTTCTTCCAGAACCAGCCGTGATGGACGAGCAGCGCATCCGCGGCCCGGTCGCGCGCCGCCTCCAGCAGGGCGCGGCAGGCCGTCACGCCCGTCGTCAGGCGCTCGATGGTGGCCCTGCCCTCGAGCTGGAGCCCGTTGGGCGTGTAATCGCGCACGCTGCCCGCTTCCAGCAGGCTATCGGTGTAGTCCACGAGTGTCCGCGTTTCGACCATCGGCCCATGTCCCCCTATCCGCTCGCCGCGCCGTGCCGAGTCTACACGCGCGCCCGGATGCCGCGCAGCCGCGCGTGCGGCCATCTCCATGCCGCAACGGCGCCCGGACGACCGCGACCCCCGGGCACGGCGTGCCCGGGCCTTGGCCCGGCCGCGCAACGTGCAAGCCGCCCCGGCGACCGGCCGGGACGGCCCCGGCCGGCGCACGCGGGCCGATGGGTCACTCGCCCGCGTTGCCCCGGGGAATGGCCTTGTCCGGATCGTGGAACGGCACCGGCACGACCTCGGCCGCGACATCGCCCTCGCCCGGCTTCGCGACCGCGAGCCCGGTGCCGGGCTCGCTGCGCCCGGTCGGCAGCATGGCCAGGCCGATGTTGATCCCGAGCCGGGGCGAGAAGAAGGCCGAGGTGACGTAACCGACGCGCTCGCCCGCCGCGTCGGTGACGGGCCAGAAGTCGGGGTTGTACCAGGTCACCCGGTCGCCGCCGAAGCGGATGCCGGCCATGCGGCGCTCGACGCCGCGCTCGCGGATCCGCGCCAATGCCGCCTGGCCGACGAAAGCGGCCTTGTCGAGATCGACCTGCCAGTCGAGACCGACCTCGAAGGGATTGGTGTTGTGATCCATGTCGGCGTGATAAGACAGGATGCCGGCCTCCAGGCGCCGGATGTGGCCGGGCGCGATCACCTGCAGCCCGTACGGCCGGCCGGCCTCGACCAGGGCCTGCCATACCTGCTCCCCGGTCTCCGAGGCGTTGAACGGATAGATCTCGTAGCCGACCTCGCCGGAGAAGCCCGTGCGCGAGACGCGCACGTCGACGCCGTCGAGGCGGGTCCGGCAGTGCGTGTAATAGCCCAGACCGAGCACTTCCTCGCCGATCCGCCCGTCGGCGACCAGCGACTCCATCAGCGGCATGCTGTTCGGTCCCTGCAGCTGCAGCGGCGAGACGTCGACCTCGTCGATGCGCACGTCGAACCCGGAATGCACGCGCAGCCCGCGCGCGAAATGCAGGACCTCGGTGTGCGTGCTCAGCCAGATCTCGTCATCGGCCACGCGCAGCAGCACCGGATCGTTGACGATGCCGCCGTCCTCGTCGCAAATGATCGTGTAGCGCGCCTTGCCGACCGGAACCCGGCCGTCGAGCTCGCGTGTCACCAGGTAGTTCGCGAATGCGAGCGCATCCGGGCCCTTGATCGCGATCTGGCGTTCCGCGGCGACGTTCCAGAGCGTCACCGCCTCGGTCAGGTACTCGTGCTCGCGCAGCAGCCCGCCTTCCTCCTCGGGGACGTAGGCGCGCGGGTGGTAGAGGTTGGACAGCACCGTGTAGGCGCGGCAGCCGTGGCGCTCCGACAGGTGCCAGTAAGGGGATTTGCGCACCTGCGTGTTGATCAGGATCCGGGCATCGGAGTCGCCGGACTGGCGCAGGTTGACGGGCGTGAAGCGGCGCGGTTCGGCCATGTTGCACCTCCGTTGGCGTGGGACAACGCGGCCGGCCACCGCGGGTGGCGCCGGCCGGACGGGGTGCAATGTATACACGTTGTATACCGCTAGCAAGAGCGCACGTGGACGGTGTCAGACTTCGCCCAGTGCCATGCCCTCGAACACGCCGTCGGAGTCCTCGAGGATCCGGCGCAGGCCGTCGCGGCAGAGCGTGATGTGCTCCTCGATGACCCGCTCGGCGGCCGCAGCGTCGCCCGCGGCGATCGCCTCGTAGAGCTGGCGGTGCTGGCCGAGCGTCGACTGGAGGTCGCTGCGCGACTGCGTGACCAGCTGGAAGCCGTAGCACAGCTCCGATATGCGCTCGTGGTCCGCGAGCACGCGGGTGTAGGCCGCGTAGAGGTACGGGTTGCGCGCCGCCCGGCCGATCCGGTCGTGGAAGCGCTCGTTCGCATAGACCATGCGCAGCTTGTCCGCGTCGGCCATCGCCGCCTCGAACGCCTGCATGCCGGCGCGGATCGACTCGAGGTCGTCGTCGCGGCGGCGCAGCGCGGCAAGGCGCACGATCGAGCGGTGGATCATGCGGCCCGCCTCGAACCAGGACTGCAGCGTGGCGATGTCCAGCGGGGCGACCGACGCCCCGCGGTTGCGCCGCATCACCACCAGCCCCTCGCTCTGCAGGCGGATGAGGGTCTCGCGCACGGGGGTGCGCGACATCCCGTACGCCTGCGACAGCTCCGCCTCGTCGAGGTCGGCGCTGGGCGCCAGCTCCATCGTGATGATGCGCCGGCGCAGTTCCTCGTACAGCGCTTCCTTGGTCATGGTTCGCCTCGCTCCACCCGCTTGCCACGCTTGCGCGTGTCCAATGTAACGCGGTTTGACAGCCCGCGCGTAATTTGTATACGTTGAGTATACAATCACCGGGACGCGACCATGCGGTTCGAAGGCATCTATACCCCGGTCATCACGCCGTTCCACGCGGATCATTCGATCGATCACGATGGCTTGCGCCGGGTCGTCGAGCACCTGATCGCGGCGGGCGTGCACGGCCTCGTCCTGGCCGGAACGACGGGCGAATACTACGCGCAGACACGCGCCGAGCGGATCGAGATGATGCATCTCGCCCGCGAGATCATCGGCGACCGCCTGCCGCTGGTGATCGGTGTCAGCGCGCTGCGCACCGAGGATGCGGCCGACTACGCTTCGACCGCGCGTGCGGCCGGCGCGGACGCGATCCTGATCGGCTCGCCTTATTACGCGGTCCCCACCGAGCGCGAGCTGGCGCTGCACTGCCTCGAGGTCGAGCGCGCCGCCGATCTGCCGGTGATGCTCTACAACTTCCCGTCGCGCACGGGCGTGATGATGGGCGACGAGTTCCTGGACCGCGTCGGGCGCAATCCCAACTTCTGCGCCATCAAGGAGTCGAGCGGCGACATCGACCGCCTGCACGCACTCGCGCGCGACTACCCGCACATCCAGGCCTGCTGCGGCATGGACGACCAGGCACTGGAGTACTTCGCGTGGGGCGCGCAGGCCTGGGTCTGCGCGGGCTCGAACTTCGTGCCGCACGAGCACATCGCCCTCTACCGGGCCTGCGTGCTCGACGGCGACTTCGCCCGCGGCCGGCGCATCATGTCGGCGATGCTGCCATTGATGCGCACGCTCGAGCAGGGCGGCAAGTTCCTGCAATCGATCAAGCACGGCGCACGCCACGCCGGCCTGCCGGCAGGCCCGGTGCGGCGCCCGCTGCGCGAGCTGAACAAGGACGACGCGCGCGCGCTCGAGACGACCATCCGCACGCTCCAGGCGTCGATCCGTCGCGTCGAGCGCGAAGCCGGCGTCACTGCAACGGGGACGGAACATGTCCGAACTGCTGACACGTGAGGAATACGCCGCGATCGCGGCCGAACTGAGCCTGCCCACCGACGCGCACATCGACGGCGCGTGGCGCCCCGCCCGGTCGGGGCGCACGATCGCCACGCGCAACCCCGCGACCGGTGACGTGCTCGGCCACCTCGCCGCCTGCGACGGCGACGACGTCGACCTCGCGGTGAGCCGGGCGCGCGAGGCGTTCGATCGCGGCGACTGGTCGCGCATGCACCCGGGCGGGCGCAAGCAGGTGATGATCCGCCTGTGCAAGCTCATCCAGCGCAACCGCCGCGAGCTCGCCGTGCTCGAGAGCCTCGACTCGGGCAAGCCGATCCGCGACTGCGTCACGGTCGACGTGCCCGAGACGATCCAGTGCATCCAGTGGCACGCCGAGGCGATCGACAAGATCTACGACGAGACCGCCCCGGTCGGCGACGACGCGATGGCGATGATCGTGCGCGAGCCGGTCGGTGTGGTCGGGGCGGTGCTGCCGTGGAATTTCCCGCTGATGATGCTCGCGTGGAAGCTCGGCCCCGCCCTGGCGGGCGGCAACAGCGTGATCATCAAGCCCGCCGAGCAGACCTCCATGACCGCGCTCCGGGTCGCGGAGCTGGCCCGCGAGGCCGGCGTGCCGCGCGCCGTGTTCAATGTCGTCACCGGCGATGGACCCGGGACGGGCGAGCCCCTCGGGCGCCACCCCGACGTCGACATGATCTCGTTCACCGGTTCGAGCGATGTCGGCCGGGCCTTCCTGCGCTATGCGTCGGAGAGCAACCTCAAGCGGATCGTGCTCGAGTGCGGCGGCAAGAATCCGTGCGTGGTGCTCGAGGACGCCGAGGATCTCGACCTCGCCGCCGACCACGTGCTGAATGCCGCGTTCTGGAACATGGGCGAGAACTGCTCGGCGAACTCGCGGCTGATCGTCCACGAGTCGGTCAAGGAAGCGCTGGTCGAGCGCATCCTGGCGCGGGCACGCGAGTGGCGCACGGGCGACCCGCTCGACCCGGCCAACCACCTCGGCGCCATGATCGATCGGGGCCACTACGACAAGGTGCGCGAATACATCGACACGGCGCGCTCCGAAGGTGGCCGCGCGATCCTCTCGGGCAACGCCCCGGATACCAACAAGGGCCTTTTCATCGCGCCGACGATCTTCGACGTCGAACCAGCGGCCACCGTCGCCCGCGAGGAGATCTTCGGCCCCGTGCTGTCGCTGATCACGGTGAACAGTACCGAGCAGGCCATCGCCGTCGCCAACGACACCCCCTATGGCCTCGCCGCGTCCGTGTTCACGCGCGACATCAAGCGGGCGCTGCGCACGGCGCGCTCGATCCGCGCCGGCACCATCACGGTCAACTGCTACGGCGAGGGCGACATCACCACGCCCTTCGGCGGCTACAAGCAGTCGGGCTTCGGCGGGCGCGACAACTCGCTGCACGCCCACGACCAGTACACCGAGACCAAGACCATCTGGATCGATCTCGCCGATCGCGGGATCGAGGAGTCACTGGACTGACATGGACACGCGCGCGGCCGCGAAGCTCCCGGTCGATCCGGGCCCGGCCGGCTGGAACGAGATCCTGCCGGCACCCGATCCCGCGCAGGAACTGGCGGGTGACGTCGCGGCGGACTGGCTCGTGCTCGGCGCCGGTTTCGCCGGACTCTCCGCGGCGCGGCGTCTGCAACAGGTGCGCCCGAACGATCGCATCGTCGTCCTCGAGGCCCACCGCGTCGGCCAGGGCCCGGCCGGGCGCAACTCGGGTTTCATGGTCGATCTGCCCCATGACCTCGACAGCGATACCTACGCCGGTGCGGCCGACCGGGACCTGACCCAGATCCGCCTGAACCGGGATGCGATCGGGTTCGCGCACGAGGCCGCGCGGGCCTACGGGCTCGACGGCACGGCCTTCCAGTGGCGGGGCAAGCACCACTGCGCGGCGAGCGAGCGCGGTGCCGAGCACCTGGCCGAGTACGCGTCGCATCTCGACGCGCTCGGCGAGTCCCATGAGTGGGTCGACGCCGCCGCCATGCAGCGGCTGACGGGTACCGATTACTATCGACTGGGCCTGTTCGCACCCGGGGCCGCGATCCTGCAGCCGGCCGCCTACATCCGCGGACTGGCGAGCGGCCTCGTGTCCGACGGTGTCGAGCTCTACGAGCGCTCGCCCGTCACGCAGCTCGACACGGGCCCCGACCACGTCGCGCACACGCCCCGAGGCCGGGTGACCGCGCCGAAGGTGGTCCTGGGCATCAACGGGCACGCGGAATCGTTCGGATTCTACCGGCGGCGCCTGATGCACGTGTTCACGTACGCCAGCATGACGCGCGAGCTGACCCGGGCGGAAGTCGAGCGCCTCGGGGGCGAGCCGGAATGGCACGCGGTCTCCGCCGAGCCGATGGGGACCTCCGTACGGCGCATCCGCGAGAATCGGATCGTGGTGCGCAGCCGTTTCACCTACGACCCCTCGATGGAGGTGTCGGAAAACCGCATCCGCGGCGTCGCGCGCGAACACGAGGCCGCGTTCGCCGCCCGCTTCCCGATGCTCGACGGCGTGACCATGGAATACTGCTGGGGCGGCCGGCTGTGCCTGTCGCGCAACAACGTGCCGGCATTCGGCGAGGTGGCCGACGGCGTCTTCTCCGCCGTTTGCCAGAACGGCCTGGGCACCGCCAAGGGCACGCTCGCCGGGATGGCCGCCGCGGAGCTGGCGACGGCCACGCAATCCCGGCGAGTGGAGACGATGCAGGCCTTCGACGAGCCGAGCCGACTGCCGCCCGAACCGTTCATGTACATCGGCGCCAACGCCTACCTGCAGTGGCACCAGTTCCGCGCGCGGGGCGAGTGAGGCGCCTGATGGACCGCGTCGGGCCGTGTCACTCGTGCTTTATTCACTATTCATCTATGGGGTGGTTTGCAGTGATGCCACGTTCGCCGATAGGGTTGTGGTAGCGGTAAGATCCCGTTTCGCCGCTGTGACGCGCCCACCGCGCGGGTATTCGGCCCACCGGATACAAGCGGACCGGGCACGCATGCCGACCCCGATCGGCAGACACACGCAAAAGCAGGCAGCATGGGAGCAACGCCATGAAACGCTTTGCAGTACTGGGCATGGCCGTCGCGGCCAGCCTTTCCACCGTCTCCGCCGCTCAGGCGGCCGACAACGACCTTGTCGAGATCGGCTACTTCAACTGGTCCGACTCGCTGTTCACCTCGCACGTGGCCGAGTACATCGTCCGCGAGGAGATGGGCTACGAGGTCGAGATGACCAAGGCGGACCCGGCCGCGGTCTACCAGGCGGTCGCCTCGGGCGACCTCGACTTCCACACCGACGCCTGGCTGCCGGACACGCACTCGGACTACTTCGACAAGACCGCCGGCAAGGTGGTGAACCTCGGGCCGGTCTACAGCCGCGCGAGCCTCGGCTGGGTCGTGCCGGATTACGTGCCGAAGGACAAGATCAGTTCCATCAACGACCTCAAGAACGAGGACGTGATGGAGATGCTGGACGGCAAGGTCGTGGGCATCGGTCCGGGCGCCGGCCTCACGCGCCTGTCGAAGAAGGCGATGGACGAGTACGGCCTCAAGGACATGGGCTACAACCTCGTGATCTCCTCCGGTAGCGGCATGACCGCCGCCCTGAAGCGGGCGATCAACAACGACGAGCCGGTCGTCGTCACCGGCTGGAAGCCGCACTGGAAGTTCGGCCGCTGGGATCTGCGCTACATCGATGACCCCAAGGGCACGCTCGGCAGCATCGAGCGGGCCGACATCGTCGCCCGCACCGGGTTCTATCGCGAGTTCCCCGATGTCTACGAGATGCTCGACCGCATGAGCATCCCGCTGGACCAGGTCCAGAAGGGCATGGACAAGGGCGAGCAGATGGACTACGAGCAGGCGGCCGAGTGGTACGTCAGCAATCATCCCGACCTGGTGGACTTCTGGGTCACCGGCGAGATGTAGGACGGACCGACAGCCTCGCGCTGTCGAAGGGCCCGGCCGCCAGGCCGGGCCCTTTCTGTTTTCGGCGTGCCAATCGTGGCGTAAGGGAGGATCGGCATGCGCATCGCCGCCATCCACATGCACGGCCGCGACCTCGAGGTCGCCGGCGAGCCCTATCGCATGGCCCGCACCGCGGTGGACACGCTGGCCACGACACTCGTGCAGGTGGTGGCCGACAACGGGACCTGCGGCTGGGGCGAAACCTGCCCCGTGGGCCCCGTCTACCAGCCCCACCACGCGCTCGGCGCGCGGGCCGCGCTGCACGAGATCGCGCCGGCCCTGATCGGCCGCGACCCGCTGTCCATCGGCCCGAACCGGACCGCGATGGACGCCCGTCTCGACGGCCACGACTACGCCAAGGCCGCCATCGACATCGCCCTGCACGACCTCGCCGGCAAGCACTACGGCGTGCGCGTCTGCGACCTGCTCGGCGGCGCCCGGGTGGAGACGGTGCCGTCCTATTTCGCCACCGGCGTCGGCGACCCGTCCGCGACCGCCCGCATCGCCGCCGACAAGGCCGCGCAAGGCTTCCCGCGCATCCAGGTCAAGCTCGGCGGCCGCCCCGTCGAGGCCGACATCGAGACGATCCGAGCAGTGGCGGACACGGTCGGCGGCCGCGTGCGCCTGATCGCCGACGCCAATCGCGGCTGGACGGCGCGCGACGCCGTGCTCGCGTCGAACGCCTGGGCCGACATCCCGCTGACGTTCGAGCAGCCGTGCAACACGCTCGAGGAGATCGGCACGATCCGCCCGCAGCTGTGCCACCCCGTTTTCCTCGACGAGAGCGCCATCGACCTGCCGGCCGTGCTGCGCGCCATCGCGACCGGCGTGTGTGACGGCTTCGGCTTCAAGGTCACCCGGGCCGGCGGCGTCTCCGCGATGCCGGCCCTGCGCGACGTCTGCGCCGCACGCTCGATGCCCCATACCGTCGACGACGCCTGGGGCGGCGATGTCATCGCCGCGGCATGCGTCCACGTGGCGGCGACGGTAACGCCGGAACGCCTGGAAGGGGTCTGGATCGCCCAGCCCTACATCGAGGACCACTACGACGCCAACGGCGGCATCCGCATCCGCGACGGCCACATCGACGTGCCCGGGGGGCCGGGGCTCGGCCTCGACATCGATCCGGCGCAGTTCGGCGACCCGGTGGCGTCCTGGAGCTGATCCGGCGTCGTTGTTCCGGATTCGCGCCTTGGCGAGACCCCGACCCCCCGCGGTGGATGCACCGCGGAACCTCACGAAGTCCTCTCGGGCTAGGGATTGGGCAGCAGCACCGTCCGGCCGCCGTCGACGGTCCAGACCTGGCCGGTGACGAAGCCGGCCTCGTCCGACGCGAGCCAGGCGACCAGGGCGGCGATGTCCTCGGGGCGCCCGGTGCGCCCGGCGGGATGCAGGCGGGCGAGGCCCGCGCGGAAGGCCTCGGGATCGGGCCTGGAATACACGAAGGCCGCGTTGAAATCGGTATCGATCCAGCCGGGCGCGACCGCGTTGCAGCGGATGCCCGCGGCGCCGTGATCGGCAGCGACGGCGCGGGTGAAGGCGTGCAGGCCGGCCTTGGAGGCGGCATAGAGACCGTGGCCGGGATTCGCGGCGAAGCCCTCGGTGGAGCCGACATTGATCACGACGCCGTTGCCGGCAGCGCACAGATCCGCCAGCGCATGATGCAGCAACAGGAACGGGGCCCGTAGATTGACCGCCATCAAGCGGTCCCAGGTCACAGCGTCGGTCTCGCCGACCCTTTGCTCGACCGCGGCGCCCGCGCTGTTCACCAGCAGGTCGAGCCCGCCCAGGGCGTTCCGCGCCTCGCCGACGGCGGCCGCGCAGGCCTGCGGTTCGGCCAGATCCTGCTGCAGCGCCGTGGTGCCCGCCGGCAGCCCCGGCGCTGTCGATCGCTGCACGCACGCGACGCGGGCCCCCTCGCCGGCGAGGCGCTCGACGATGGCGCGGCCGATGCCCGCCCCGCCGCCGGTCACCAGTGCACGCCGTCCTTCCAGACGCCCGCTCATCCGCCCTGCCCCGGGGCCTTGCCACCGCCCAGGTCGAGCAGCGTTCCGGTGACGTAGCGCGCGCCGTCGCCGGCGAGCCAGAAGATCGCGTCGGCGACGTCGGCGGGCTCGGCCACCCGGCCCAGTGGCACCGACGTGCCGAGCTCGGCGATGGCGGTCGCCGGTTCGAGTCCGCGCGTTTCGAAGCCCGATTGCAGCATCGGGGTGTTCACCTCGTTCGGGCAGACGGCATTGATGCGGATGCCGTCGCGACCATGGTCCATGGCCATGCACCGCGTCATCGCTGCGACCGCCGCCTTGGACGTGGCGTAGGCGAGATGGGCAGGCCCCGGCTCCACGCCCCAGCGCGATGACAGGTTCACGATCGCGCCACTGCCCTGCTCCCGCATGGCCGCGATCGCCGCCCGGCAGAGGCGGAACACGGCGTCGACGTTGACCCCCATGACCGCGGACCAGTCGGCATCGCGCGTCGCGAGCGCATCGCCGCGGCGCATCACGCCCGCGTTGTTCACCAGCACGTCCAGGCGCCCCGCCCGCGCAGTGGTTTCGCGGACGACGCGATCGCAGTCGTCCGCCACGGCGAGGTCCGCGGCGATGGCGTGGGCTGCGGGCGCGCCGGCCGAGCGGGCCGCCGCTGCGGCCGCGTCG
>CAZVFN010000038.1:4820-23876 GCA_964626335.1 uncultured Ectothiorhodospiraceae bacterium | reverse complement strand
CGGCGGGCGTCGCCGGCGCGGCGGCGGGGGCGGCGGCAGCACGGGATGAGCGCCACGGTGGACGCCTGGATCGGCGTCGGCAGCAATCTCGACGGCCCCGCCGAGCGCGTGCGCGCGGCGTGCGCGGCCCTGGCGCGGGTCGGGTCCAGCGAGCGCACGGCCGTTTCGCCGCTGTACGCCAGCGCGCCCATGGGCCCGCCCGACCAGCCGGATTACGTCAACGCCGTGGTCCAGCTCGAGACCGGGCGCGCGCCCCATGCGCTGCTCGACGCGCTGCAGGCCATCGAGCGCGAGGCCGGGCGCCGGCGGGGCGGCGAGCGCTGGGGACCGCGCGTGCTCGACCTGGACCTGGTGGCCTACGGCGACGCCTGCATCGACGACGCGCACCTGCGGGTACCGCATCCGGGCGCCGCGGAGCGCGCGTTCGTGCTGCGCCCGCTGGCGGACCTGGCGCCGGCCCTGGAGCTGCCCGGGCTGGGTCGGGTCGAGCGGCTGCTCGCGCGCGTCGACACGCGCGGGCTGCGTCGCCTGGAGCCCGGCAGGGCATGAGCGACGGGCCCTTCATCGCGGTCGAGGGGCCGATCGGCGTGGGCAAGACCACGCTCGCGCGCCGCCTCGCGGCGTCGTTCGAGGCCGCCCTCGTGCTCGAAGGGGCCGCGGACAACCCATTCCTCGAGCGCTTCTACCGCAACCCCCGGGAAGCCGCACTGTCGACGCAGCTGCACTTCCTGCTGCATCGCAGCGAGCAGATGCGCACGCTGGCCGAGCCCGACATGTTCCGCGGTGGCCGGGTGTCGGACTTCCTGCTGGAGAAGGATCGCCTGTTCGCCCGGGTGAACCTCGATGCCGACGAGCTCGCGCTCTACGAGCGGGTCTACGACCGCCTGGCGGTGGTCGCCCCGCCCGCGGACCTGGTCATCTATCTGCAGGCGTCGGTCAAGACGCTGCGCGAGCGGGTCGAGCGCCGCGGCATCGATTACGAGCGCGGCATGGCGGGCGATTATCTGCAATGCCTCGCCGACGCCTACACGCGTTTCTTCCACGACTACGAACGCTCGCCGCTGCTGATCGTCAATGCGGAGGACGTGAACTTCGCCGATAGCGACCGCGATTACGCCGCCCTGCTCGACGAGATCCGCCGCACGCGCAGCGGACGCCACTTCTTCAACCCCGACCCGCTCGCGCTGCCCTGAGCCCCGGCGTGCCCGGGCGTGCTGTCACCGTTCGCTGCTCGGGCGTTATAATCCCGGGCTCCGCAGCCACGGGTGGCTGGCATGAGTCTGTACACGACGCCGTCGGGCGACATCAGTGTTGCCAGTCTGCACCGCATGAAACGCGAGGGGGGGCCCATCGCCGCGATGACCGCCTATGACGCCGGGTTCGCGCGCGTGGTCGACCGCGCCGGGATGGACGTGGTGCTGGTCGGCGACTCGCTGGGGATGGTGGTGCAGGGCCGCGACACGACCCTGCCGGTCACGGTCGACGAGATGCTCTATCACGCGCGCGCCGTGCGCCGCGGCGTCGAGCGCGCGCTCGTGATGGTGGACATGCCGTTCATGAGCTTCGCCAGCCCGGACGACGCGCTGACCAACGCGGGCCGCATGCTCAAGGAGGCGGGCGCGCAGATGGTCAAGCTCGAGGGCGGTTCCGCCCAGGTGGCCACGGTGCAGCGCCTGAACGCGTGCAGCATCCCCGTTTGCGCGCATCTCGGGCTCAAGCCGCAGTCGGTGCACAAGGTGGGCGGCTACCGCGTGCAGGGCCGCGACGAGGCCTCGGCGCGCGCGATGCTCGAGGACGCGCTGGCGCTGGAGGCGGCCGGCGCCGATGCCGTGCTGCTCGAATGCGTGCCCGCGGCGCTCGCCCGCGAGATCGCGCGCAATCTCGACGTGCCCGTCATCGGGATCGGGTCGGGTCCCGACTGCGACGGCCAGATCCTCGTGCTGCACGACGCGCTCGGGGTCACAGCACGGCCGCCGCGCTTCGCGCGCGACTTCCTCGCGGGCAACGACGGCGTCGCCGCCGCCATGGAGGACTACGTCGATGCGGTGCGCACTCGGCGCTTCCCCGATGTCGAGCAGACCGTCGACTGAAGCGGCGGCCGCGTCGCCGCTGATCGACACCGCGCCGGCGCTGCGGGCCCGGTCGCGCGCGTGGCGGGCCGCCGGCGAGCGCGTCGCGCTCGTGCCGACGATGGGCGATCTGCACGCGGGACACCTGGCGCTGGTCGATGCCGCCCGCGCGCGCGCCGAGCGCGTCATCGCCAGCGTGTTCGTCAATCCCCTCCAGTTCGGCCCGGGCGAGGACTACGCCGACTACCCGCGGCGTCTCGACACGGATGCCGCCCGGCTGGCCGAGCACGGCGCCGCGGTGGTCTTCGCGCCGACGGTGGACACCCTCTATCCCCACGGGACCGGGGCCGCGGTGCGCGTCCACGTGCCCGGGCTCGAGGACATCCTCTGCGGCGCCGACCGCCCCGGGCATTTCGCCGGTGTCGCCACCGTGGTGGCGAAGCTGTTCAATATCGCCGAGCCGGACGTCGCGGTGTTCGGCGAGAAGGACTATCAGCAGCTGCTGCTCGTGCAGCGCCTGGCCGCCGGCCTCGATTTCGACATCGATGTGGTGGGCATGCCGACGGTGCGTGAAGCGGACGGGGTGGCGATGTCGTCGCGCAACGGCTATCTCCAGGCGACCGAGCGCCGCCGCGCGCCGGCCCTGTACGCCTGCCTGCGGGGCGCCGCGAAGCGGCTCGCGCGCGGCGAGCGCGACTACGCGGCGATCGAGGAGGACGGTCGCGCGGAACTGCGCGCGGCGGGGCTCGAGCCGAGCTACGTGGCGATCCGTCGTGCCGCGGATCTGGCGCCGCCGGGCCCCGAGGCATGCCTCGACGGGCTGCGCCTCCTCGCTGCCGCCCGCCTCGGTCGCGCGCGCCTCATCGACAACATCGCCGCGTCCGAGGGGGCCGCATGAGCGCGCTCACGGGCTCGCCCGCCTGGCACGAGGTCGCCGAGCACCACCGCGCCACGCGCGCAACGACCCTGACCGAGCTGTTCGCCGCCGATGCCCGCCGGGCCGAGCGCTTCACCTTCCGCGCCGCGGGCGTCACGCTGGACCTGTCGAAGACCCACCTGACGCCGTCGGCCCATGCCGCGCTCGTCGGCCTGGCGCGCCAGCAGGACGTGTTCGGCTGGCGCGACCGGATGTTCGCCGGCGAGGCGGTCAACGCGACCGAGGGCCGCGCGGCGTTGCACGCCGCGTTGCGCACCCCCGAGCTCGCCCGGGTGCGCCTGAAGGACGGCCCGGTCGCGGCGCAGGTGAACCGGGCGCGCGAGCGCATGCGCGCCTGCGTCGATGCGATCCGCGCGGGCCGCCTCCCCGGCGACCGCGCCGGCGATGTGACCGACGTGGTCCACGTCGGCATCGGCGGTTCCGAACTGGGCCCGCGGCTGGCCTGCGACGCGCTCGCGGCGCACGCCGGCGACCGGCCGACCGTGCACTTCGTCGCCAACGTGGATCCCGCCGAGCGCGACGCCGTGCTCGCACGCATCGATCCCGCGCGCGCGGTGGTCATCGTCGCCTCGAAGACCTTCTCCACCCGCGAGACGCTCGCCAACGCGCGCGCGCTGTACGCGACGATCGCCGCAGCGGTGGGCGAGGCCGGGGCGCGCGCGCGCTTCCTTGCGATCACCGGCCGCAGCGACCGCGCACAGGCGTGGGGCATCGCCGCCGAGCACGTGCTGCCGCTGTGGGAGTGGGTGGGCGGGCGCTATTCGCTGTGGTCGCCGATCGGTCTGCCCGCGGCCATCGCGCTCGGCATGGAGGGATTCGAGGCTTTGTGCGCGGGGGCGGCGGCCATGGATCGCCACTTCCGCGACGCGCCCATGGAGACCAACCTGCCGCTGCAGCTCGCGCTGGCGGGCGTCTGGTACGTGAACTTCGACGGCGCGGCGAGCCACGTGGTCGTGCCCTACGCCCACGGCCTGCGCCGGCTGCCCGCCTACCTGCAGCAGCTGGAGATGGAATCCAACGGCAAGTCGGTCGACCGCGACGGCGAGCCCGTCGATTACGCCACCGCGCCCGCGCTCTGGGGGGCGCAGGGGACCAATGGCCAGCATGCGTTCTTCCAGTGGCTGCACCAGGGGACGCAGCGGGTGCCCTGCGACTTCGTCGCGGTCCGCGCCCCCGGGGGCGATCGCGACGAATTGACGGCGAATGCGTTCGGTCAGTCGGCCGCGCTGCTCGAGGGGCGCGACCGCGAGGCCCTGAGGCGTGTCGGCGTACCCGAGTGGCTGCGCCCGCATCGGGCCATGAGCGGCGACCGGCCGACCACCACCCTGCTGCTCGACGACCTCGACCCCGAGCGCCTCGGGGCGCTGATCGCGCTCTACGAGCACAAGGTCTTCAGCCAGGCGATGCTCTGGCGCATCAACCCGTTCGACCAGTGGGGCGTGGAGCTGGGCAAGGAGCACGCCGGGGGGCTGACGCCCGTACTGCGGGGCCGGGCGGAGGCCGATGGCTGGGACGGCTCGACGCGCTCGCTGGTTGCCGCCTACCGGGACACGGAGTCGCCCCACTGAGGCTCGAGCGGGGGTCGGGGCGTCGCGTCACCGCGGTGCCCGCGGGTCGCCGGCATGGCTCAGCAGGGCGGTGAGCGGGGGGCCGCTGGAGGCCTTGACCTGCTTGGTGACGATGTACGTGAAGTAGCGGTCGATCCCGACGTCGGCGAGCAGCAGGCCGTCGATCACGCGCTGGTAGTGGTCGATGTCGAGCGTCATGACCTTGAGCAGGTAGTCGATCCCGCCGCCGGTCGCGTAGCAGTCGACGATCTCGGGCACGTCCGCCACGGCCTGCTCGAAGGTGTCGAAATCGCAGGCCGTGTGACTGCGCAAAGTGACTTCCACGAGGATCGTCGCCGTGTGCAGCAGGCGATCGAGCTCGATGTCGGCGTGATACCCGCGGATCAGTCCGCTTTCCTCGAGGCGCCGCATGCGCTCCCAGCAGGGGCTCGGTGACAGCCCGATCTCCTCGGCCAGCTTGATCTTGGTGATCCGCCCGTTGCGCTGCAACGCCGCCAGGATGCGTACGTCGAAGGCATCGAGCTTCGGGGTGCTGGCGTTTGCGGACATCGTCTCCACTCGCGACCGGCGGTCATCGGGCGTGTTGTACGAGGGCCCGTCAGCCGCCGCGGGCGCGCGTGACCCTGGCCGGGTCGGGGACCGGGTCGCCTGCTGCGTCCGGATGCGTGGCTGTGCCGTGTCATGGCGAGCCCCGCGTACGCCATGACACGGTGCCGCGACGCGCGCCGATCCGCACGCGGCGGGCCGTCCGGCGCCGCGCCGGGAGCGTATCGACGGGGCGGAGGTTAGTGGGTGCGCAAAGGGTGTGCAACTCGCGCGGCGGGCACCGCATCAATAACCGCGATCGCGATCGACCCGGTTGGGCAGCGGCTCGCCGCGCCGATCGGCCTCGATGCCGCTGGCCACGACCTCGGCACCGGTCCAGGGGTTGGTCAGACTGGCCATGTGGGGCGTCACCTCGATGCGCGGGTGCCGCCAGAACGGGTGGCCTGCCGCCAGGGGCTCGTCGCGAAAGACGTCGACTACGGCGCGGGCGAGGCGGCCCTCGCCGAGCGCCACCAGCAGCGCGTCCTCGTCGAGGTGCTCGCCGCGGCCCGCATTGATGATCGTGGCCCGCGCCGGCAGGCGCCGGAAGACTTCGGCGCCCAGCAGGCCGCGCGTCGCGGGCGTCAGCGGCAACAGGCATACCAGGATGTCGCTTCGCCGCAGCAGCCAGTCGAGCCCGTCGTCGCCGGTCGTGGAGATCACCCCCGGCAGCTCGCGGTGCGAGCGCGCCCAGCCGGCGACGTCGAAGCCGAGCGTCGCGAGCGCGCGGGCACAGGCGCCGCCCATCCGCCCGAGTCCGAGCACGCCCACGCGGCGCTCGCCCGGCCGGCACTGCGGATGGGTCCGCCACTCGCACCGCCCCTGCTGGTGGGCATAAACGTCCATGCGGCGGTGATGGCGCAGGACCTGGTAGAGCACGTACTCCACCATGCCCTCGGTCAGCGCCGGATCCACCATGCGCACGAGCTCCGCCGTTTCCGGGACCTCGCCGCCGACGAGGTGATCGACGCCGGCGCCGAGCGAAAACACGACCCGCAGCTTCGGCAGTTCGTGCAGGACGCCGTCGGGAGAGGCCCAGACGAGGGCGTACTCGATCCCGCGCGGATCCCCCGTGTCGGGCCACACGCGCACATCCAGCCCGGGCAGGCATCGCACCAGAGCCCGGGTCCAGGTCTCCGCGGGGTCCGACGGGCTGCGGAACAGGAGGCTCGGCATGGGGGCTGCGCTCCGGGTGCGGGCACCGCGGTCCGGTGATGCGCCAATCGGGCGGGGCTGTCAAGCGTCGGGGATCGGCGGCGACGCTTGAATCGGCGCGCAACTGCGGTCTACACTCCAACAATTCAGCAGCAGCCGTGCTCAGTCATTTCGCCGATATGTGATGTCCAGTAGCGCCGCAAGCGATCGGTTGCGCCCATACCGCGGGCCCCGGCAAGCCCCGCACCCGGGCGGCGGCGCGCCGCCCGGGTGCGCACACCGCCGACGGCGGTGGTCGCCGCTTGCCGCGTCGATTCCGGCGGTGCCGCCCGCCTGTTCCCGCAGCCCCTGCCGTTTTCGCCCCACGCAGACGCCGCGAGACGGACACTGGCCCGGGCCGTCGCGCCCGTGGCCGTCGCCCTGCCTGATCCGAGTCGCTGGAACGCCCGGAGGGCGACCATGAATGAGCACGGTTCGAACAAGCGCGGCACCCTGTTCATCGCGGTGAGCACCCTGGCGGCGGCGATCGCGGGCGCCCACGCCGCCGAGGGCGAAGACGACGGCCTGACCGTCGTCAGCTGGGGCGGGGTCTATCAAAAGAGCCAGCGCGAAGCCTACTTCAAGCCCTTCACGGAAGAGACCGGCATCGCGATCACGGAAGAGACCTATCCCGGCGACTTCAACAAGGTGATCGAGCAGGTCGAATCCGGCGACGTCAGGTGGGACGTCGTCGACGTGACCCTCTCCGACGCGATCCGCGGCTGCGAGAACGGTCAGCTCGAGCCGATCCCGCCGAGCATCCTCAAGCCGGCGCCCGACGGCACGCCGGCGATGCAAGATTTCCTCAAGAACACGCTGCACGAGTGCGCCGTGGGCGAGATCCTCTGGTCGACGCTCTGGGCGTACAACGAGAATGCGTTCAGCGGCGAGGCCCCCGACAGCGTCGAGGACGTGTGGAACGTCGGTCGGTTCCCGGGGCAGCGGGGGATGCGCAAGACGCCGCGCAACAATCTCGAGTGGGCACTGATGTCCGACGGCGTCGCGCCGGAGGATGTGTATGCCGAGCTGCGCACCCGGGGCGGCATCGACCGCGCCTTCGCGCAGCTCGATGAACTGCGCCCGAACATCCGCTGGTGGGAGGATGGGTCGAAGCCGCAGGAATGGCTGGGCAACGGGGATGTGTCGATCTCCACCGCCTACAACGGTCGCGTCTTCAATTCGATCGTGAAGCAGGACCAGGAGTTCGGCTATATCTGGGACGGCCAGATGTGGGACATCGACCTGTGGGTCATCCCGCGGGGCGCGGACGACCTCGCCAAGGCGCTGAAGTTCATCTCGTTCGCCACCGGCACGAAGCCGCTGGCCGAGCAGACGGAGTACGTTGCCTACGCGCCGGCACGCAAGTCTTCCCTGCCGCTGATCCGGCGTGAATACATGTCGCACATGCCGACCGCCCCCGGGAATTTCCGCAATGCCCTGCAGAACAACTTCATCTGGTGGTCGGAGAACAAGGCGGACATGGACGAGCGATTCAACGCCTGGCTGAAGGAAGGTTGATCGCCGTCGCCTGTGGCATTGCCTGTTGTTGCGGCGCGACGGCCATGCCGCGATCGCCGCGGGCGGGCGCCGTGGCGCTCGTGACGACCGGCGGGCATCAGTTGAATTCCGCGCAGGCCTGTGTTCATATCAATGTAGCCTATATTAGGAAGGGCGCTCAATAACGGGAACGAGGGGGTCGCCACCCGATGTCTTCAGATCAAGCATTCGTCCAGTTTAGCGAAGTCCAGAAGAGCTACGATGGCGAGACCCTTGTCGTCAAGAATCTGAACCTCGACATCATGAAGGGCGAGTTCGTCACGATGCTCGGGCCATCCGGATCCGGCAAGACGACCTGCCTCATGATGCTCGCCGGGTTCGAGCCCGCCACCCACGGCGAGATCTATCTCGATGGTCACGGCATCAACAATCTCGCACCGCACAAGCGCGGCATCGGGATGGTGTTCCAGAACTACGCGCTCTTCCCGCACATGACCGTCGGCGAGAATGTTGCCTTTCCGCTACAGGTGCGCAAGTACCCCAAGGCGGAGATCGACGACCGCGTGAAGAAGGCGCTGGACATGGTGCGCCTCGGGTCGTTCGCCAATCGCCGGCCGGCGCAGCTTTCGGGCGGACAGCAGCAGCGGGTCGCCTCCGCGCGTGCGCTCGTGTTCGAGCCCAAGCTCGTGCTGATGGACGAGCCGCTGGGCGCACTCGACAAGAACCTGCGCGAGGAGATGCAGTACGAGATCAAGCACCTGCACGAGGATCTCGGCATCACGATGGTCTATGTCACGCACGACCAGTCCGAGGCGCTGACGATGTCCAACCGCATCGCGGTGTTCGACGACGGGATCGTGCAGCAGCTGGCCGATCCGCCGACACTGTACGAGCGGCCGGTCAACGCCTTCGTTGCGTACTTCATCGGCGAGAACAACCGCTTCTACGGAAAGGTCACGGACATGAACGCGGAGCGCTGCACGGTGGAGCTCGAGGGCGGCACGAACGCCAGCATCCAGTGCACGCCCGTCAATGTCAGCGGAGTGGGCGATCGAACGACGCTTTCGCTGCGCCCGGAACGCGTCAGCGTCAACCCGGAGGAAGGGGAATGCGACAACGTGCTCGAGGGCACGGTGCGCGAACTGATCTATCTCGGCGACCACATCCGCACGCGGGCGTCGGTCGGCGATAACGACGAGTTCGTCGTGAAGATTCCGAATGCACAGGGCCACGCCCATCTGCGCCGGGGCGACCAGGTGCAGTTCGGATGGTCGGCGGAGGACTGCCGCGCGCTCGACGCGTGATCGCAAGGGGACACCCTGCGCCGTCCATCAACCATACTGACTTCCGGGACGGACCGCCCGAGGGTGGCCCGCCGGAGTGGCAGTAAACCGTCGGCGGAATGCCGACAGTCACAACCAGGGGAATGTCCAATGAATCACGCTTTCAAGACGACGACTGCTGCCGGCGTCGTGGCGGCAGCCGGTCTTCTGGCCGCGCCGGGTGCCACTTTCGCGGCGGAGTCGCTCACGATCGTATCCTGGGGCGGGGCGTACGAGGCGAGCCAGCGCAAGGCCTACTACGAGCCCTATACCGAGATGACCGGCACGGAGATCGTGCAGGTGTCGAAGTCGGCCAACGGCCCCGCGGGCATCCGCGCCCAGGTCGAGGCCGGCAAGGTGACGTGGGATGTGGTCGACATGCTCGAGGCGCCGGCGATGAGGCTGTGCGACGAGGGAGTGCTCGAGCCGATCAACCACGACGAGATCCTCAAGCCGGCGCCGAACGGCGACAGCCCGTCGGAGGACTTCATCCCGACACTCCGCGAGTGCTATGTGCCGGAGATCCTGTACGCGACCCTGTTCGCCTACAATGCCGACATGTTCTCGGGCGATGCCCCGTCGACGGTGAAGGACGTGTGGAACACGGCCGACTACCCGGGCAAGCGTTCGCTGCAGAAGATCCCGGCGGGCAACATGGAATGGGCCCTGATGGCCGACGGCGTCTCGCACGACAAGGTCTACGACGTGCTCGAGAGCACTGAAGGCGTCAACCGTGCCTTCCAGAGCCTGAGCAAGCTCAAGGGTGACGTGGTCTGGTGGTCCGAGGGTGCCCAGCCGCCGCAGCTCCTTGCCGACAAGGAGGTGTCGATCGCCACCGGCTACAACGGCCGCTTCTTCAATGCCCAGGTGTCCGAGGATCAGCCGATCGAGATCATGTGGGATGGCCAGCTCTTCGAGGTCGACGGCTGGGTCGTGCCGAAGGGCAAACTGACCGACGAAGTCAAGTCGTTCCTGCGCTTCTCGACCGACACGCAGCGTCTTGCGGACCAGGCCAAGTACATCTCGTACGGCCCGGCACGTCATTCGTCGGCGAGCCGCGTCGGCAACCACGCCGAGACGGGCGTCGACATGGCGCCGCACATGCCGACGAATCCGGACAACCTGGAGACCGCGATCCCGAAGAATGCGGTGTTCTGGTCGGATAACCGCGACTCGCTGTCCGAGCGTTTCAACGCCTGGCTGGCGATGTAAGCAGTCACCCTGACGGGTGATGGCGCGGGGCGGCATGCGCCGCCTCGCGCCTTGTTCTTCGAGGCAATACAAGCTCGCTCGCCTTCGCCCGTCGCGGCGTGCGCGGACGACGATAACAACCCGGGTGTGCAGAGGGCCGAACAATGGCGCGAGCAATGGCGGAAGATCAGACCGCGACACACCAGGTCGACGATGTGATGCGGGCGGCCGACGGCACGCCCCTCAAGGACAGCCTCCGCAGGTCGATGAAGCGGGCCAAGATCAAGGCCCTGCTGCTCGTCGCGCCGCTGGGCCTGTTCATCCTGTTTTCCTTCGCGCTGCCCATCGCCGACATGGTCAAGCGCAGCTTCTACAGCCCCGAGATCATCAACACCCTGCCGCAGACGGTCAGCGCCCTCGAGGACTGGAACGCCGAGGGCATCCCCGGCGAGCCCGTATTCGAGGCGTTCGTCGCGGACATGAAAGAGGCGAAAGCCAACCGCGATGTCGGCAAGGTCTCCGCGCGCGTCAACTACGTCATGCCGGGCGCGCGCAGCCTGTTCTCGAAGACGGGACGCGAAATCGACGAGATCCAGGGCCCGCCCTACAAGTCACAGGTGACCGCGATCGACTCCGACTGGGGCGAGCAGGAGGTCTGGCGCATCCTCAAGCGCGAGTCCTCGCCGATCACCGGCTCGTATTACCTGCAGGCGGTGGACATGCGCTACAACGCCGAGGGCGAGATCGTTGCGCAGCCCGGGTACATGCAGATCTATCGCACGCTGTTCTGGCGCACCTTCTGGATGAGCGCGCTGATCACCGTGCTGACCATCCTGCTCGGCTTCCCGGTGTCCTACCTGCTGGCGAACCTGCCGATGCGAACCAGCAACCTGCTGATGATCCTGGTGCTCCTGCCGTTCTGGACATCGCTGCTGGTGCGCACCTCGTCCTGGATCGTCATCCTCCAGTCCGAGGGCGTGCTCAACGACTTCCTCGTGTTCCTGGGCATGTTCTCCGACGGCAACAGACCGCAGATGATCTACAACAAGACGGGCACGATCGTCGGCATGACGCATATCCTGCTGCCGTTCATGATCCTGCCGCTTTACAGCGTGATGAAGGGGATACCGCCGAGCTACCTCCGAGCCGCCCGCTCGCTCGGGGCGAATCCGGTGGTGGCGTTCGTGCGGGTCTACATCCCGCAGACCGTGCCCGGTATCGGCGCCGGCAGCATCCTGGTGTTCATCCTTTCGATCGGCTACTACATCACGCCGGCCCTGATCGGCGGCTCGAGCGGGCAGTTGATCAGCAATTTCATCGCCTACCACATGCAGGAGTCGCTGAACTGGCACCTGGCAGCCGCGCTGGGCGCGATCCTGTTGTTCATCGTGCTTGGCCTGTACTACGTCTACAACAAGCTCGTCGGCGTCGACGCGATGAAGTTCGGCTAACGGGGAAGATCATCCATGGCACCTCCGAATTACGCAGGCAAGCTGGAGCGAACCTGGTATTACAGTTACCGCGTGATCTGTGGCGTGATCTTCTTCTTCCTGATCATGCCGATCGTGGTAATCGTGCCGCTCTCGTTCAACGCGGAGCCGTACTTCACCTTCACGCGGCAGATGCTCACGCTGGATCCCGAGGGCTACTCGCTGCGCTGGTATCAGGATTTTCTCACCAGCAGCGAATGGCTCAAGGGCATCCGCAATACCTTCATCATCGCCATCGCCTCGACATTCCTGGCCACGAGCCTAGGCACGATTGCCGCGCTGGGTCTGTCGCGGCCGTACATCCCGTACAAGAACGCGCTCATGGCGCTACTGATTTCGCCGATGGTGGTGCCGCTGATCATCTCGGCGGCGGGGATGTACTTCTTCTACTCGTCGGTCGGGCTGGCGCAGACCTTCCCCGGGATCATCCTCGCGCACACGGCGCTCGGCACGCCGTTCGTGATCATCACGGTGACGGCGACGCTGGTGGGTTTCGACCAGACGCTCGTGCGCGCGGCGTCCAACCTCGGTTCCGATCCGACGACGACGTTCTTCCGGGTCATCATGCCGTTGATCGCGCCCGGCGTGATCTCGGGGGCACTATTCGCGTTCATCACGTCGGTGGACGAGATCGTGATCGTCTACTTCATCGCCGGCCCCGAACAGAAGACGGTGCCGCTGAAGATGTTCTCCGGCATTCGCGAGGAGATCAGTCCGACGATCCTGGCAGTGGCGTCGATCCTGGTCGGCATCTCGATCCTGTTGCTGACCACGCTCGAGATGATCCGGCGGCGCAACGAGCGCATACGCGGGATCATGCCGCAATAACGGGTGTCCGACCGCAATGGCGGTGCTCGGGCCGCGAGGAAGGGTGTGATGACCATCTATCAGGGCATTCTCGTGGCGACGGACGGCTCGGAGCCGTCGAGCCGCGCGATCGGGCGTGCCGCAAGAATCGCCGCCAACGACGAGACGCCGTTGTACATCCTCAACGTGATCCGGGACATGCAGTTCCCGGATGCGCTGAAGCGTATGGCCGAGGTCGAGCGCCTCGTCGGCACGCGCGCCGACGTGCTGCACTATATCGCGGACAAGATCCTTTCGGACGCCAGGCAGGCGGCTCGCAAGGAGGGCGCGAAGACTGTGGAGCTGCTCACGGCGGACGGTGATCCGGCGACGCAGGTCGTCGAGCAGGCGGATACCAGGGGCGCGGATCTCATCGTGATCGGCACCCGCGGGCTGGGCGGGGTCGCTGGTGCCCTGCTCGGCAGCGTCTCGCGCAAGGTTTCGAACCTGGCGCACCAAGACGTCTTGATCGTGCGCTGAACGCAGCGGTCGCGTTGACGGTGGATCGCCCGGCGACCGGCTTCGTGCCGGTCGCTTGCGTTGCCAGACAGGGGGAGTGACATGGACCTCGAGAATCGTGTCGTGCTGATTACGGGGGCCGCGAGCGGCATCGGGCGTGGCTGCGCCGAGCGCTTCGTGCGCGAGGGTGCGCGGGTCCTGATCGCCGACACCGACGCCGCGAACGGGCCGGATGCCGCGAGCCGGATCGCCGAGTGGGCCGGCGACGCCGAACGGGTTCGATTCCTTCACTGCGACGTGACGGACAGCGACCAGGTGCGCGCTGCCGTCGAGGACGCGATCGCGGCATGGGGCCGGCTCGACGTCTGCGTGGCCAACGCCGCGGTCGTGCACGGTGCCGATTTCCTGGAGATCGAGGAGGCCGACTTCGACCGCGTGCTGGACGTCAACCTCAAGGGGGTGTTCCGCGTCGGCCAGGCGGCCGCGCGGGCCATGGTCCGCCTCGGCATCAACGGCAGCATCGTCAACATGTCTTCGATCAACGCACAGGTGGCGCTGCCGAACCAGGTCCCGTACTGCGTCGCCAAGGGCGGCATCCAGCAGCTCACGAAGGTCATGGCGCTATCGCTCGCCGATCACGGCATCCGCGTGAACGCCGTCGGGCCCGGCTCGATCGGTACGGAGATGCTCGAGTCGGTGATCTCCAGCGATCCGAAGGCCCGCGACAAGGTGCTGTCGCGCACGCCGCTGCACCGGCTTGGCACGGTCGAGGAGATCGCGGCGGTGACGGCCTTCCTCGCCTCCGACGATGCCGGCTACGTGACCGGGCAGACGCTGTTCGCCGACGGGGGCCGGCTGGCGCTGAACTACACGGTATCGGTGCCCGATAGCGAGTAGGGGCGCGCTGGCGCGCGGCGTCGGGGTGGCCTCGCCGTCGGCTGCGGCTGCTGCCGCGGCCGGCCGATGCCGCGTCGCGCGGGTTCGCCGTCGTGAGCTTGCCTTCGGGTTCGGTTGCCATCCGGTGGTGTGATTGGCGCGTGCAGACGTGCTCGGGTTGCGCCCGCCTGTCGGCGGGCGGGTTCCTTTGTTTTGCGTGAAAGCAAAGGAGCCCAAGGAAACACGCCCGGGCTGGCTCGGCCTGCTCGGGGTGCGGGGTGGAAGCCGCGTTCAGCTTCGTTCTGCTCGATCGCTAAAGCGATCCTGTGTGCTTGTGTCGAGGCCCCGAGCAGGCTCCCCCGTGCTTCTCGGGCCAGGCGGGGCGCGCTGACGCCACGTCCATGTGGCGACTGCGCCGACTCGACTCCTGTCGAGTCCCCGGGTCGGGGGGACTGATCCGCCGGCCCCTGCGATGCCCGGCGAGCCAGACGGGGACGACACCGCGCCAGAGTGCGTCGGGGCTCGGAGCCTCGCGAGCCGATCGTCGCCGTCGTTTCCGCCGGCGTTGCCCGGCGCGCATGCCGCGTGCGACACCCCGCATCGGTGCGCGCCGGGCAAGGCCGGCCTACGTTCAACCGCCTCGTCTTTTGGAAAACCCGGCGGCTCTGAAAGTGGGTCGGGACCGCCGAGGCACGATCACGCTGCACTGCGATTCGGGCTTGGGTCTTCTCCCCCCCGCCGATGTCGCCGAGCACGGGCACGGGCGGCGGTCCCTGTCCGGCGCGACAGCGCCGGATGGCCGCAGGGATGCGGCCATGCGCTCGTCAGCACGCGCACGTGCTGTCGGGCGCACCCGCCGTCCGCGTCCGCGCGCAGGGGACCCCGGCGCTGGCGCCCGTCGACCCACCCGCAACTGATACACCTCGGTGCCAAGCGAAGCCCCACCGCCTCCGGGCCTGCGCCAGGGCCAGGGTTGGGGCGACGTCTTTCAGGGCGTGCTTCTCTGGTTGCTTTCTTGCACGTGAAGGAAGTCACGCGCGCGCCGTCAGGCGGGCGAAACCGAACCATGTCTCCACCGGGCCAGCACAAACTGGGATGCCCCGAGGGCAAGCCGCACGGCCGAGGATCAGGAAGAACCACCGAAACCTCGGCCGTCGCCTCGACGCCCGGCCACAGGTCTGCACCGGGACGCTCGGCTGGTCGAAGCCCCGCGGCGGCTGCGATGAGCCTCCGTACCACGGCGCGGGGCGGGCGCCACGCCGGCGTCGCGGCGAGCATGGGCGAGCTGCCACGGCCAACGGCCTAATCGGCCACCGGCCGATTCACCAATGCCACCCCGACGACGATCACCCCCATCCCGGCCAGCGCGGCCACCCCGAGCGTCTCGCCGAACAGCAGCCAGGCGTAGGCGGCGGCCGTGGGCGGCACGAGGTAGAACAGGCTGGCCACGCGCGCGGCCTGGCCGCGGCGGATGAGGTAGAACAGCAGCGATACGGCCCCGAGGGACAGGATCACGCTGAGCCACGCGAGCGCGAACAGGAACTCGCCGGTCCACTGGACCGGCTCGGGGTCGAACAGCCAGGCGACGGGCGCGAGCACGAGCAGGGTTGCAACGTACTGGATGGCGGTGCCGCTGCGCAGGTCGAGGTCGGGGCAGAAGCGTTTCTGATAGAGCGTGCCGGCCGTGATGCCGAGCAGGGCGACGAGGGGGCAGGCGAGGGCCGACAGGCCTTCGCCCGCGGGCAGGGCCACGCGCTCGCCCACGACCAGCACGAGCCCGGCGAAGCCCAGCGCGACGCCGGTCCACTGGCGCCGGTCGATGCGCTCGCCGAGCAGCGGGGCGACGGCGAACGCGGTCAGGACCGGCTGCGTACCGACGATCAGCGCCGTGACACCGGCGGGCACACCGGCGTCGATGCCAGCGAACACGCCGCCGAGGTAGACGCCGTGCAGCAGCAGGCCCGCGGCGGCGATGTGCCCCCAGGCCCGCGGCTCGGCCGGCCACGGCGCGCGCGCGAGGCCCGCGACCGCGAGCATCAGGGTGGCGACGATCGCGAAGCGGATCGCGAGGAAATCGAAGGGGCCGGACCACGGCAGGCCGAACTTGGCGCCGACGAAGCCGGTCGACCAGAGCGCGACGAAGCCGAGGCCGGCGAGGGTATCGGGGCGCGGCCGCGTGCCGGCGCCCGCCCCGGTCACTTCATGGTCGGCATGGCGAACTGGGCGGGCGCCGGCTCGTCCGTCGGCCAGCGCGCGGTGACGGTCTTGCAGCGCGTGTAGAAGCGCACGCCGTCGGGCCCGTGGATGTGGAGCGGGCCGAACAGCGAGCGCTTCCAGCCGCCGAAGCTGTGGAACGCCATGGGCACCGGGATCGGCACGTTGATGCCGACCATGCCGCATTCGACCTGGTGGGCGAATTCGCGCGCGCGGCCGCCGTCACGGGTGAAGATGGAAGTCCCGTTGCCGAACTCGTGGTCGTCCACGAGGCGGACCGCGGAGGCGAAGTCGGGCATCCGCACCACGACCAGGACCGGTCCGAAGATCTCTTCCTGGTAGATGCGCATGTCGGGCGTGACGCGGTCGAACAGGCAACCGCCGAAGAAGTAGCCGTCCGCGTGGCCGTCGGCGGTCACGTCGCGCCCGTCGACCACCAGCTCGGCGCCCTCGCGCACGCCGAGATCGACGTAGCCGCGCACGCGCTCGCGGTGTTCCGCGGTCACGAGCGGCCCCATCTCGACCCCTTCGCGCGAGCCCGGACCGATCTCCAGCGCGCGCACGCGCGGCGCCAGCGACGCGACCAGGCGGTCGGCGGTCTCGTCGCCGACGGCGACCGCCACGGAGATGGCCATGCAGCGCTCGCCGGCCGAGCCGTAGGCCGCCCCCATCAGGGCGTTCGCGGCTTCGTCGATGTCGGCATCGGGCATCACGAGCATGTGATTCTTGGCGCCGCCGAGCGCCTGGACGCGCTTGCCGTGCTCGCTGCCGGTGCGATAGATCGCCTCGGCCACCGGGGTCGAGCCGACGAAGCTCACGGCGTCCACCCGCTCGTCGGTCAGCAGGGTGTCGACCGCCTCGCGATCGCCGTTGACCACGTTGAGCACGCCGTCGGGCAGTCCGGCCTCCTGCAGGAGCTCCGCCAGCCGCAGCGGGCACGAGGGATCCTTCTCCGAGGGCTTGAGGACGAAGGTGTTGCCGCAGGCGAGCGCGATGGGGAACATCCACATCGGCACCATGGCGGGGAAATTGAACGGCGTGATGCCGGCGCAGACGCCGACCGGCTGCTGCAGCGACCAGCTGTCGACCCGGGTGCCGACGCTCTCGGAGTGCTCGCCCTTGAGCAGGTGCGGGATGCCGCAGGCGAACTCGACGACCTCCATGCCGCGCGTGACCTCGCCCTGCGCGTCCGACATGACCTTGCCGTGCTCGGCACAGATGAGCCCCGCGAGCTCTTCGGCGTGCTGCTCGATCAGCGACTTGAAACGGAACAGCACGCGCGCGCGCGCCAGCGGCGTGCGCGCGGCCCAGTCGGGCAGCGCACGGCGGGCCGCGGCGATCGCGGTGCGCGTGTCGTCGGCGTCGGCATAGGCCAGCTCGGCCGTGAGGTGGCCGGTGGCCGGGTTGCGGACCTCGCCGTGGCGCCCGCTGGCACCCGGCTCGTCCCGGCCCTCGATCCAGTGTCCGAGTCGATGGCTCATGATGATCGGCCCTCCGGGCGGTCGGCGCAGTGGTGGAGTGCATCGCCGAGGATAGAGAACAGCCGGTCGATCTCCTCCTCGGAAATGATCAGCGGTGGCGACAGGGCGATGATGTCGGCGGTCACGCGGATCAGCAGGCCCTGGTCGAAGCAGTGGCGGAATACCTCGAAGGCGCGCTCGCCGGCACCGCCCGGCCGCGGCTCGAGCTCGATCGCGGCGATCAGCCCGAAGTTGCGCACGTCGATGACATGCGGTGCAGCGTCGAGCTCGTGCGCGCGCCGTGCCCAGTGCGACTCGAGCTCGGCCGCGCGCGTGAACAGGCCTTCGCCGTCGAGCACGTCGAGCGCGGCGATCCCGGCGGCGCAGGCCGTCGGATGGCCCGAGTAGGTGTAGCCGTGGAACAGCTCGATCGCGGGGCCGCGGGCATCCCCGTGCATGAAGGCGTCCTGGATCTCGCGGCGCACGGCCACGCCCCCCATCGGGACCGCGCCGTTGGTCATGCCCTTGGCCATGGTGATCATGTCGGGCGTCACGCCGAAGCGCTGCGCGGCGAAGGCGTCGCCCGTGCGTCCGAAGCCGGTGATGACCTCGTCGAAGATCAGCAGGATGTCGTGGCGATCGCAGATCGCGCGCACGCGCTCGAGATAGCCCTGCGGCGGCAGCAGCACGCCGGTCGAGCCGGCGATGGGCTCGACGATCACCGCGGCGACCGTCTCCGGGCCGTGGAGCGCGACGATGCGCTCGAGCTCGTCGGCGTATTCCGCTCCGTGCGCCGGCAGGCCGACGCTGAAGGCGTTGCGCTGCGGATCGTGGGTGTGCCGCAGGTGGTCGACCCCGCTCACCAGCGGGCCGAAGCGGCGGCGGTTGTTGCCGATGCCGCCGACGGAGATGCCGCCGAAATTGACGCCGTGATACGCGCGCTCGCGCCCGATCAGGCGCCAGCGCCCGGGCTGGCCGCGCGCGTGCTGATAGGCGCGGGCGATCTTGAGTGCGGTGTCGACCGACTCCGAGCCGGAATTGGTGAAGAACACGCGGTCGAGGCCTTCCGGCAGGTATTGCGCCAGGCGCTCCGCGAACCGGAACGGCAGCGGGTGCCCCATCTGGAAGGTCGGACCGAAGTCCATCGTGCGCAGCTGCTCGGCGACCGCGTCCGCGATCGCCGCGCGCCCGTGGCCGGCGTTGACGCACCACAGGCCCGAGGTCCCGTCGAGGACCGTGTGACCGTCGTCGGCGGTGTAGTACATGCCCTCGGCCGCCACCAGCATGCGCGGATCCGCGCGGAAGTACTGGCTGGCCGTGAACGGCATCCAGAAGCTGTCGAGGCCGA
>CAZVFN010000038.1:0-4720 GCA_964626335.1 uncultured Ectothiorhodospiraceae bacterium | reverse complement strand
GTCGAGGCCGATCTCATCGGCGCTCGGGTTCGCTGCGCGGGCCATGAGCGTTGCCTTCGTGACTACGATTCGAACCAGCGTAGCACGGTGAATATATTTGACAAATATTCCGGCTGACGGCGGAATGCTGAGGGCAGGCAACCAGACTGTTAAGGAAATCCCGGCAATGGCGAGCGAGGTCGAGGAGGCGAAAGCGGTCGAGCCACCCACGGGCGTGGGCCCTCGCCTGCGCGTGGTGCGCCGGCTCTACGGCCTGTCGCAGCGCGAGCTGGCGCGTCGCGCCGGGCTCACCCATGCCACCATATCGCTGATCGAATCCGAGCGCGTGAGCCCGTCTGTGGCCTCGCTGAAAAAGGTCCTCGACGGCATCCCGCTTTCCCTGGCGGAATTCTTCACCTTCGACGCCAACGAGAGCCGCCGGATCTTCTACGCGGCCGACGAACTGCCCGACGTGGGCAGCGGCGACATCGTCTTCCGCCTGGTCGGCGCGGATCGGCACCAGCGCGCACTGACACTGCTCGACGAGCACTACGCACCGGGTGCCGACACCGGCGAGACCATGCTCTCGCATGCAGGCGAGGAGGGCGGGGTCGTGATCCGCGGCGAGATCGAGCTCACCGTCGCCGGCCAGTCGCGCCGGCTGGGGCCCGGCGATGGCTATTATTTCGAGAGCCGGCTGCCGCACCGGTTCCGCAACCCCGGGCAGGCGCCGTGCGAGATCATCAGCGCGAACGCCCCGCCCTCGCTGTAGCCGAGCCGACGCCAAGCCATGAAACGACCGCGCCATGAAACGATCGCACCTGCTGCCCGCCGGGCATGATCGCCACCCGTTCGCCGCGGAGGCGCTTCACCACGCTCGTCCACCGTCGCTGCGCCGCTGCGCCGTCGCGGCAGCGGTGGCCGTTCGCGCATGACCGATGACCGCGTGATCGTCATCGGCGCCGGCGCGATCGGCTTGAGCTGCGCGCGCTGGCTGCAGCTCGACGGTCACCGGGTCTGCGTGGTCGATCCCCTGCCGCCCGGCCAGGCCTGCTCCTACGGCAATGCCGGCGTCTTCGCCGTCGACGGCGTGACCCCGATGGCGACCCCGGCCACCCTGCTGGCCGTGCCGCGGATGCTGGCATCGCGCCGCAGCCCGCTGCGCGTCGTCGCCCGGGACCTGCCGCGCCTGGCGCCCTGGCTTACGGCGTTCGCCCTGCGGGCGCGGCGTGCGCCGCGCGCGGCGGCGACGGCGAGCCTCGCCGCGCTGTGCGAGCAGGCGCTGCCGGCCTTCGAGCCGATCACGCACGCCAGCCGTGCGCGCGCGCTGATGCAACCCACCGGCTGGGCAACGGTCTTCGAACGCGCCGAGACGGCCCGCGCCGCGCACGCCGAGTTTGCGGCCCGCGAGGCGCATGGTTGGCCGGTGCGGTGGCTCGAGGGCGCGACGCTGTTCGAGCGCATCGGCGGGCTCACGCGGCGCGTGGTGGCCGCCGCGGAATCGACCGGGATCTGGATGTGCACCGATCCGGCCCGTTTCGTCGAACATCTCGCCGACGACGTGCGCGCCGCCGGGGGGACGTTCGAGCGGGGGCGGGTGAGCCGGATCCGGCCGCTCGATGGCGGCGTCCGGGTCGAGACCGCCGCGGGCAGCCTGCAGGCAAGCCACGTCGTGGTCGCCGCCGGCATCCACAGCGGTCGCCTCGCGGCGCGCCTCGGTGATCGACTGGGGCTGGCGGCCGAGCGCGGCTATCACGCCATGCTGGCATCGGCGCAGGGCGGGCCGCGGATGCCGGTGATGTCGGGCGAGCACAAGTTCGTGACCACGCCGATGGCCGCCGGCGTGCGCCTGGCCGGCACGTCGGAATTCGCCCGCGCGGAGCGCGCCCCCGACCGGCGCCGCTTCCGCCTGCTGCTGCAACGGGGCTGCCACCTGTTCCCCGGGCTCGAGACCGGGGAGGCGACATTCTGGATGGGCAGCCGCTCGACCACCCCGGATTCGCTGCCGGTGATCGGGCGCTCGCCCGCGTGCCCCGCTGTCACGTACGCCTGCGGGCACCAGCACCTGGGGCTCACGCTGGCCGGCATCACGGGTCGGTTGGTGGCGGACGATCTCGCCGGGCGTGCGCCGATCGTCGCGACGGCGGCATTGCGCCCGAATCGTTTTGCCCGTCCCGTGTGAGCCCGGGAGAGCCCGCAACCACGCCCGTGTTGAATCCCGGCGCCGCGGCATCGACAATCGCCCGGTAACCGGCGCCCTGACCGCGTCGCCGGACCCGGCGCACCCGCGAGCAGGCAGTGACACCCATGAGCACCCAGTCGAAGACCGTCCACCTTTTCGATGTCGTCCGCTTCTACAAGTCCAGCCTGGACCACGCGGAACTGCGGCGGCGCCTGCTCGAGTACCTCGAGGAGGAGAAGAACAGGAACAACTCGGTTCAGCGCAGCAATCGCGGCGGCTTCCAGACCGAGGACCTGGCGAGCGATTCGTTCGCGAATGAGTTCCTGCACGGGGTCAAGGACGAGATCGCCAGTTACATGAAGAGCTTCCAGATCCACCGCAACTTCCGGGTCGATCTGACCGGGTTGTGGGTGAACAGCAATTCCAGGTACCACTTCAACATGCCGCACACGCATTCGCCGGATTTCTTCTCCGGCGTGTGGTACCTGGAAGTGCCCGAGAACTCGGGCGAGATCTGCTTCATGAACCCCGTGGTGCAGAACACCTACAATTACCACAACTTCTTCAGCGACGGCTGCTTTCAGGACAGCGCCACGTACCACTGCAAGGACAACGACCTGATCATGTTCCCCGCCTACGTCGAGCACCTGGTGTTGCCCAACGCCTCGAGCGAGGAGCGGATCTCGGTGGCCTTCAACTTCAACCTGGCGCCGTGAGCGCCATCGCCGCGGGCCGCCGCACGCCCCGCGGGCAGCGCGCTCGTCAGGCGATCCGACCGAGGGACTGGCCGCGGCGGCCACCGCGGCGAACGCCTGGTCCAGGATGCCCGGACCGGCTTCCGGGTCGTCCCTCCGGATAGGGGTCGGCGGGAACAGCTTGACCACCTGCGAGCGGGCGCCGGCGGTCTCCAGGATCAGCCCGTGCTCGGACGCGGCCCGGCAGATCGCCTCGGCGCGAACGTCCTCGCACAGGGCGATCCCCTGCGTCAGGCCGCGCCCGCGCAGCGGGCCGCCGTGGCGGGACGGCGATCGCCTCGAGGGCCCGGTGCACGCGCTCGGCGCGGCCCTCGGTCTCGGGCTGAAGGCCCGCCCCTGCCCCTTGCCGAGTGCCTCGACAGCGGTCACGAGCGCCAGGTTCTGCCCCGATACGTGCCATTGGGCTCGCCCGGCGCGAAGGGGGCGTACTCGGGCGCGATCAGCGTCAGCGCGAGCGGCAGCCCGAAAGCGCTGATCGACCTCGAGACACAGACCATGTCCGGGCGGATCCCGGCCGCCGCGAAGGCGAAGAACGGGCCCGTGCGACCGCAGCCGGTCTGGACCTCGTCGATGATCAGGCGCAGGTCGTGGTCGTGGCAGATGCGCTCGAGGCGCTGCAGCCAGTCGACCCGCGCGGTGGTCAGTCCGCCCTCGGCCTGGATGCACTCGACGATCACGCCGGCGGGGGATCGAGGCCGCTGCCGGTGGTGTCGAGCATCGTCTCGAAGTAGTCCAGCGTGTCGACGCCCGGACCCATGATCCCGTCGTAGGGCATGAAGGCCCCATCGTGCAGGCCCGTGCCGGCGCCGGCGCGCTTGCCCGGATTGCCGGTCGCGGCGAGCCAGCCGAGGGTCATCCCGCGGTAGCCCTTGGTGAAGCTCACGATCGTGCGACGGCCGGTCACATTGCGCGCGCGTTTCAGGGCCGCCGCGACACAATTGGTCCCGGTCGGACCGGGGAACATGACCTTGTAGCGCAGGCCTCGCGGGCCGAGGATGGTCGCGTTGAAAGCCTCGAGGAATGCCCCGCGCGCGGGTCGATATGTCGAGGCCGTGGGCGATGCCGTCACCGCTGACATAGTCGACGCGGCCCGCTGCATGGCGGGATCGTCGTGGCCGTGGTCGAGCGCCCTGCCCGCGCGAAGAAATCGAGGTACTCGCCGCCGTGCTCGTCCCACATCCGGGCGCCCCGGGCACGCTTGAAAACGGCGGGGCAATGCCGGCAGTGGCTCCGGACCCCGGATTCGTGCGGTTCGCATGCGTTCAATGACTGACTCCAACCGCGGCGGGGTATTCGGGATGTGCAAGCCGCTACCGCGGCGGATGCGGTCCGGCGGCGAGGCGGCTCGTGGGCGGACAGCAGCGGGGGATCGCGCGCGCGGCGAAGTGGTTTTCGGGGGTCGGGCGGGCATTCCCGCATGGCCTAGTGCCCTTTAACGCAAGTTCGCCGTCTTTTCGCCGGCCCTCGCGGCGCCTGGCGGCGTTGCGCCTCCTCACCATGGGGTGCGCCATGGCTCGTCGGCGCGCCTTGCCAGTCACCACGATGCCTCGCCGAGAAAGATCGGAGAACTTCCGTTAAAGGACACTAGGAGCCTGTCCGAGAAATTGGCGCCGTCGCGAGCGCGTGGTACAGCGTGCAGATCTTGGCGATCGTGAAACGAGCATGGTGGTTGCCATGGGAGTTGAGCAATCGCCAGAAAATGCCGCTGTGGGACGCGCGCAGTAGGCGACGAGTTTCTTGGAGAGGTTCCTAGGAGCAATCGGCTTCGCGGCAAGCGCAGGAAGGGGATTTCTTTTTGCCGCTG
>CAZVFN010000037.1:0-24003 GCA_964626335.1 uncultured Ectothiorhodospiraceae bacterium | reverse complement strand
GTTTACGGCGTGGACTACCAGGGTATCTAATCCTGTTTGCTACCCACGCTTTCGCACCTCAGCGTCAGTCTTGGTCCAGGAAGTCGCCTTCGCCACTGGTGTTCCTTCCGATATCTACGCATTTCACCGCTACACCGGAAATTCCACTCTCCTCTACCGCACTCTAGTCAAGCAGTATCGAATGCAATTCCCAGGTTGAGCCCGGGGCTTTCACATCCGACTTACTCGACCGCCTACGCGCACTTTACGCCCAGTAATTCCGATTAACGCTTGCACCCTCCGTATTACCGCGGCTGCTGGCACGGAGTTAGCCGGTGCTTCTTCTGTAGGTAACGTCAAGGAACACCGGTGTTAACGGCCTCCCCCGTCTTCCCTACTGAAAGTGCTTTACAACCCGCAGGCCTTCTTCACACACGCGGCATTGCTGGATCAGGCTCTCGCCCATTGTCCAATATTCCCGACTGCTGCCTCCCGTAGGAGTCTGGGCCGTGTCTCAGTCCCAGTGAGGCTGATCATCCTCTCAGACCAGCTACCGATCGCAGCCTTGGTAGGCCGTTACCCTACCAACCAGCTAATCGGACATCGGCTCATCCAATAGCGCGAGGCCCGAAGGTCCCCCGCTTTCCCCCGTAGGGCGTATGCGGTATTAGCCCGAGTTTCCCCGGGTTATCCCCCACTACTGGGCAGATTCCGATGCATTACTCTCCCGTCCGCCACTCGTCGGCGCCCGAAGGCCCGTTACCGTTCGACTTGCATGTCTTAGGCATGCCGCCAGCGTTCAATCTGAGCCAGGATCAAACTCTTCAGTTCAAACCTGATGTGATCCGAGGATCACGCAAACAGCTTGATGAAAAGTATTGACCCGAAACGCTCAAAGGCTGTTTCGGGACGCTTTCCATCGATTTCATTGCGTACCGCAATTCCATCGATACAAGCGCCCACACAAGTCACTTGATCCGATTTTTTAAAGAGCCGCGAGGCGCTTGCGCTGCCTCGTTGCCGAGCCTACAAATGCTACACAAAAGGGCGCCCGGCGTCAACGCCTTCGTGCCCTTGCCGCAGCCCTCCGAGGCCCCGCGCCGGCGATGTGCCCCACCGGTTCGCTCAGCGAGCGAGCCGCGAAATTATACAGCGCCGCGCGCGAGCGTCAACCGCCGACGCGCCCGCCCCGGCGTCTGCCCGGGACCGGCGTCCACCGCTTGGCGCGTCACGCTTTATTTTACAGCCGGATGACCGGCGGTCAACAGGCCCGGCCCGGGTCTCAGACGACGCTGACCCGGGCGTAGCGACGCTTGCCGACCCGGAATACGCGGGTCGTGCCGCGCTCGAGGCGCAGATCGCCGTCGCTGGCCCGCTCGCCGTCGATGCCCACCGCGCCCTGGGCGAGCATGCGCAGGGACTCCGAGGTCGAGGCCGTGAGTCCCGCGGCGCGCAGCAGATGCGGCAGCGGGATCGCCCCGTCCTCCGTGGCGGCCACCTCGACGTCGGGCACCTCCGCCGGGCCGCCGCGCTGGCTGAACTGGGCGATGAACGCCGCCTGCGCGGCGTCCGCAGCCGACTGCCCCTGGAAGCGGGCCGCCAGCTCGTGCGCAAGCTCGAACTTGATGTCGCGCGGGTTGCGATCCGCGCCGGCCTCCTCGCGGAGGCGGCGCAACTCGGCCTCCGGCCGCAGGCTCAGCAACTCGAACCAGCGCCACATGAGCTCGTCGGAGATCGACATCACCTTGCCGAAGATGCTCCCGGCATCCTCCTCGATGGCGATATAGTTGTCCTGCGACTTGGACATCTTCTCGATGCCGTCGGTCCCCTCGAGCAGCGGCAGCGTCATCACCACCTGCGCCGGCATGCCTTCCTGCTTCTGCAGTTCGCGACCGACGAGGAGATTGAAGCGCTGGTCGGTACCCCCGAGCTCGACGTCGGCCTCGAGGGCGACCGAGTCGTAGCCCTGGATCAGGGGGTAGAGGAACTCGTGGATCGCGATCGGGCGCCCGTCGGCATGGCGCTTGTGGAAGTCGTCGCGCTCGAGCATGCGCGCGACCGTCTGTTGGGCCGCCAGACGGATCAGGCCGGCGGCGTCCATCGCGTTCATCCACTCCGAGTTGAACACGATCCGGGTGCGGTCGGGGTCGAGGATGCGGAAGATCTGCTGGCGATAGGTCTCCGCGTTGGACCGGACCTGATCGGCCGACAGCGCCTGGCGGGTGGTGCTCTTGCCGGTGGGGTCGCCGATCATGCCGGTGAAGTCCCCGATGAGGAACAGGACCTCGTGGCCGAGATCCTGGAACTGACGGAGCTTGTTGATCAGCACCGTATGCCCGATGTGCAGGTCCGGCGCGGTCGGGTCGAAGCCGCACTTGATGCGCAACGCGCGTCCGGCGCCAAGGCGCTCGACCAGTTCCTGCTCGAGCAGGATGTCCTCGGTGCCGCGCTTGATCAGCGCCAGCGTGTCGGGGTCGACGCCCGCCATCAGTGCTTCCTCCGTCGCCGGCCCGCCGACACCCACGCGCGCGCCGGACCGGTGGCCGTGCAGGACGCCCGATTGTAGCTCGTCACGCCAGGAACATCATCGAGGGCGTAGAGAATTCAATGATTTTCGAGCCATAATCGAATTGACCCGCAAGCAGGCATGGTGCATCGTTCAAGATGAAACAGGAAACCGATGCCGTTCGCCAAGTACTGGACTCGACGCACGCCCGTGGAAAAAAGAACTTCCGGCATCAGGCTCGACTACCGCTCCGTCAATCTCCGCCGAGCCGCCTACCGGCCCGATCCTCACTGGCCCCTTCGATGGACCGCGCTGGCTCTCGGCTGCATCGTGCTCGGTGTCGTCATGGCGAAGTCCCAGGACCCGGCGGCCGGTTCGACCGCCGACCTGAGCGGCGCCGCGCGCGAGCGCATGGTGGAGGAGGAATTGGCCGTGCCGGACGTGCCCGAGGACGCACCTCCGGCGGTGCCTGCGAGCAAGCCGGCCGTGGCCTACTGGAACACCCGCACCGTCGACGACGGTGACACCTTCGGTCGCCTGCTGCGCGACTCGGGCATCGGCTCGGAGACCATCCACGCGCTCGCGTCCGCCGGCGAGGCGGGGCGTGCCATGGCGCGCATCTACCCGGGCGACGAACTCCGGCTCGGCTTCGATCGTGCCGATCGCCTGGTGCGCCTGCGCTACCAGCCCGAGCCGGACCGCGAGCTCCGCTTCGAACGCACCGACGGCGGCTTCGACGGGCGCGAGATCGCGCACCCGCTGCAAAAGCGCTTCGAGCACGCGCGCGGCGTGATCCGCACGTCCCTGTTCGAGGCCGGAGCCGATGCCGGCCTCTCCGACCGCCTGATCATGCAAATGGTCGGCATCTTCGGCTGGGATATCGATTTCGTGCTCGACATCCGCCGCGGCGACCGCTTCAGCCTGATCTACGAGACGTTTTACAAGCACGGCGACCGCGTACGCACGGGCAACATCGTCGCCGCCGAGTTCATCAACGGGGGCCGGGCCTATCGGGCCGTGCGCTACACCGACCCCGAAGGCAGCACCGCCTACTTCTCGCCCGACGGCCAGTCCATGCGCAAGGCCTTCCTGCGCACCCCGGTGAAATTCACCCGGATCAGTTCGGGATTCGGCCAGCGCTACCACCCCAGCCTGCACCGCATGCGCGATCACCACGGCGTCGATTACGCGGCCCGGCGCGGCACACCGGTCCGGGCCACCGGCGACGGGCGCATCGACTACCGGGGCTATAACGGCGGCTACGGGCGCATGATCGTCATCCGCCACGGGCGTCGCTACTCCACCGCCTACGCACACATGTCGAGCTACGGCCGCAACACGGCACCAGGGCGCCGCGTCGAGCAGGGCGACGTGATCGGCTACGTCGGCAGCAGCGGGCGCTCGACGGGGCCTCACCTGCACTACGAATTCCGGGTCAACGGCGAGCATCGCGACCCGCTGAAGGTCGAGTTCCCGAGCGTCGCGCCGGTCGCGCCCGAGTACCGCGACGACTTCCGTGCGTCGATCGGGCCGCTGGTGCACAAGTTGGAGACCCTGAAGCGCGCCTACGCCGAACGCGGCGACTGAGCGCCATGGCGCCGCCGTTGCTCTACGTCGGCCTGATGAGCGGAACCAGCGTCGACGGGATCGATGCCTGCCTGGCGGCGTTCGACGACACCGGCGGCGCGCACGAGCACGCGCACGTCCACCAGGCGTTCCCCGAAGACCTGAGGCGCCGCATACTCGAGCTCGCGCGGGGTGGCGGCACCCTGGCCGAGGCGGCCACGCTCGACGTCGAGCTGGGCACCGCGAGCGCGATGGCCGTGAACGCCCTGCTCGGGCACGCCGGGGTCGGGCCGAGCCGGGTTCGCGCCATCGGATCGCACGGCCAGACCGTGCTCCACCGCCCCGCCGACCCTGCCCCCAGCAGCGTCCAGCTGGGCGACCCGCACATCATCGCGCTGCGCACCGGCATCGACACCGTCGCCGACTTCCGCCGTGCCGACATCGCCGCCGGCGGCGAAGGCGCCCCGCTAGCGCCCGCCTTCCACGCGAGCGTCTTCCGTGCGCCGCGAGAGCGCCGCGCCGTCGTCAATCTGGGCGGGATCGCCAACGTGACCCGCCTCGATCCCGACGCCCCGGTGATCGGCTTCGACACCGGCCCTGGCAACATCCTGCTCGACGCCTGGATCGCGCACCAATGCGGCCGGGCATGCGACACCGACGGCGTGTGGTCGGCCGGCGGGCGCGTCGATGAACCGTTGCTCGCCCGCATGCGCGCGGACCCCTGGTTCGAGCGCCCGCCGCCCAAGAGCACCGGTCGCGAGCGCTTCGACCTCGGCTGGCTGCAAGAGCACCTCGCCGGGCTGGGCGACGCGGTGGCGCCGGTCGACGTGCAGGCCACGCTGGCCGAACTGACCGCCCATAGCGTCGCCGCGGCGCTCGACGCGGCCGGGCCGACGCCCGACCGGCTGATCGTCTGCGGCGGCGGCGCCCACAACGGCGATCTGCTCCGGCGCCTCCGGGCACAGCTGCCCCGCGTGCGCGTCGTCACCAGCGCCGACCACGGCATCGAGCCCCAGCACGTCGAGCCGATGGCCTTCGCGTGGCTGGCGCAGCGACGCGTCCACGAACTCGCGGGCAACCTGCCGAGCGTGACCGGGGCGGACCGGCCGCTGGTCCTTGGTGCCCTGATCCGCGCAGCGCCCATGGACCGGGCATGAGCGGCCGCCGCGCGCCGCCCGCGCACGCGGGCAATGGGCGCGTGCGGATGCGGGGCACGGGCATGCGGGGCCCCGCGGCGCGCTCGCCAATGGCCACCGGCGTCGGCTAGCCTCGTGCCGGCACGGTCAACCGGAACCCACGCATGGCGGTCTACGAACGCGGCGACACGATCGGGCGCTACGAGGTCGTCGATGTGCTCGGCGAGGGCGCAATGGCGCGCGTGTACCGCGCGCACGACCCCGAGATCGGGCGCACCGTGGCCATCAAGGTCCTGCGCGACGACCTGTTGAGCGACACCGCCTACGTCGCGCGCTTCCTGCGCGAGGCGCGCTCCGCCGGGGCCATGGTGCATCCCCACATCGTGACGGTGTTCGACGTCGGTGACGCCGACGGCGCCCCGTACATCGCGATGGAATGCGTCGAGGGCCGCCCGCTGTCCGATCGCCTGCGGGCGGGCGAGCGCTTCGCGCCGCGGCGGGCGGTCGAGATCGCTCGCCAGGTGGCCGAGGCCCTGCACTATGCCCACGAGCGCGGTGTCGTCCACCGCGACATCAAGCCGAGCAATGTCCTGTTCACCGGCGACAGCGACCGGGTCAAGCTGGCCGACTTCGGGATCGCGCGGGTCGAGGCCGCGGACGACGCGGACCCCACCCGCGGCGGCGCCGTGATGGGCACGCCCCGCTACATGGCGCCGGAGCAGGCCGCGGGGGAGCTGGCCGAAGCCCGTTCCGACCTGTTCTCGCTCGGCGTGATCCTCTACGAGATGATCAGCGGTCGCTGCCCGTTCAACGCGCGCACGGTCACGGCCCTGCTCGTCCAGATCTCGGGCAAGGACCCACAGCCGATCCGCAAGCTCGCGCCGGCTACGCCGGTCGGCACCGCGCGCATCATCGGGCGCCTGCTGTCGAAACGCCCCGACAAGCGCTTCCAGTCCGGCAGCCAACTCGCCGCGGCGCTGACGAAGGAGCACGACGCGCTGGTCGAGCACGAGACCGAGCGGGCGCGCAACCGCTACGTGCCGCTCAAGCTCCGCTGGACGGCGGCCATGGGTCTCGTCGTCACGCTGGTGATGCTCACGACCGTGGCCCTTGTCTACCATCTGCAGCAGCGCGCGATCACGGACATGGCCCTGGACTCGGGCAGCTCGCTCGCGCGCTACGTCGCGTTCGACGTCGCCACCCCCCTGCTGAGCCGCGACTGGCCGACGCTCGAGGCGATGGTCGCCCAGGCGACGCGCCGCGAGAGCTTCAAGTACCTGATCGTCAGCGATCATGCGGGGACGGTGCGCGCTGCCACCGATCCCGCCCGCGTGGGCGGATCGCGCGAACTGCCGGGCACGAGAGAGCCCCTGCGAAGCCGGCCCGCCATGACCGTGTCGCGCGTGCAACTGCCCGAGGGCGGTCACGCGCTCAACTTCTCCGCCCCGGCCCGCTTTCAGGACAAGCGCGTCGGGCGGGTGGATCTGGGCCTCTCGCGGGCCAGCCTCGACCAGGTCATGAGCCAGACCGCCTGGCTGCTGACATTGCTCGCGCTGATCACGCTGGCGTGCGTGTTCGGGACCCTGTACCTGTTCGGCGCCCTGGTCGCGCGCCCGGTGGAGCGCCTGCGCCGAGCGATGCAGGATCTCGCGGCGGGCGATGACTCGACGCGCATCTCGGTGCGGCGCAACGACGAGTTCGGCGTGCTCTACGACGCCTTCAACGACATGGCCGAACGCATGGGGCGGGCCCCGGACCGGACGCTGATGGAATTCGACGCGGGGCCGCCGCCTGAGCGGGGTGGCGACGGCGACACCGACACCGGCGAGGTCGCGGGCCCCGACGAGGCGCCGACGGCCGAGGTCCCGCCGCGCTCGCAGGGCCGCCGCGACCCGGGCTAGTGGGCCATGCGGGAAGTTGGGTCATGCTCTGAGCGCACAGGACGGTTCAGCACAAGGCGCGCCGCGGCGGGATCGTCCGGTCATCGCTCGACGCACGCGGGCATGACCCGGCCCGTGTCACGATCGCGTCGCCGCGGGTGCCGCGGCGACGCCTAACCCGAGCCCGGAATCTCCTCGAGCCGGCGCTCGAGTTCGCGGGCGCGGGCCCGGTAGAGCTTGCAATTCTCGTGCTCCGGATCGAGCTCGAGCACCCGGCGACAGTGGCGAATGGTGGCGTGCAGGTCCTGCTGCTGGAACGCCTGGGTCGCCCGGCGATAGTGGAACGCGACCCGCTCGCGGCGCTCGGCGGCATCCGGGTCGCCGGCCGGATCGGGCTCGCCGGGCTCCGCGGCATCCGCTTCCGTCTGCGGGCCGCGCACGGCCGTATCGCCCTGCGTCGCCGTATCCCCGCCCGCACGCGCCGCGGCGGCCGGATCGCCGATCGGGTCGTCCGTGTCCACCGCACCCGTCTCCGCGCGTCGCACGCGCGCCGCGTGCGCCGTCAGCGGGATGCGGATGCGCTGGCCCGCGGTGACGCGCGCCGGGGTGCGGATCGCGTTGTAGCGGGCGAGCGCGTAGAACGCGAGCGCATTGCCGAGGTAGCGCTCGGCGAGACTGGACAGCGACTGGCCGCGGGACAGCGCCACGTGGAAGTAGTCGTCGGGGAAGTACGCGTCGGGCGGCGTGCGGACCTGGCGCAGCAGCATCCGCGCGCGCTCGCGGTACTCGGGTGACTCGCGCGCGAGCACGAGCTCGGCCTCGGCCATTGCCTCGTCGCCCTGTGCGAGCAACTGCAGGGCGCGCTCCCAGCTCTGCGCCATGGATGCCTCGGTCAGCCGGGCCGTTCGCGGGTCGCCGCCACTGACCGTGGCCCGGAACTGCCCGCAGCCGACCAGTGCGAGCGCCGCGGCGGCTGCCGCGAGCGCAACGCCGGGCCGCGAAGCCATCCGGGCGATCTTCATGCGGCACTCCCGACGGATGAGGGGCGGGCGCGGGCCCCGGGCGCGACCGTGTCCCGTCGCACCTCGCATGCCCGGCCGTCGCGGGGCACGCACCACGGGCGAGGGGCTGCCCGGCAGGCCCTGCGCTGTTGTCGCGGGATCAGTATAGGCGGGCGCTGCGCGCGGCGACAAAGGACGCGCTCAGCGGCGCTCGACGCGGTAACGGATCGCCTGCTCCGGCGCCTCCTCCGGAGCGCGACCGAGCCCGATGCGACCCCTGCCGGTCAGCATCCACGCCTCGCGGCGGAGATAGCGCTTCTCCGTCGCGTCCGAGCGCAGGTAGGTGCCGTTGGTGCTCTGGTCGATCAGGTAGAAACGATCATGGCGTCGCTCGACGCGCGCGTGCAGGCGCGAGGCGAGCGGCTCGGCGACCACCAGATCGCAGCGGCGCTTGCGCCCGAGCACCACGGCCGTGCGGCGATCGTTGAAGGCGATCGCCTGTTCGCCGCACTCGAGGTGCACCACCACGCGAGCGCCAGCCACCTGGCCACCGACGCGCGGCGGGCCCGCCACGTGGGTGAGATCACGCGCGTCCCACAGCAGCTCGACCAGTTCGATCTCGCCCTTGCCCTTGATCGCCGCGTGGTCCACGAACCGCCTGTCGCGCGCCAGGCCCGCCGGGAGGCGATCGGCGGTCGCCCGCGGCAGCACGATCTGGCGGGCCTTGGCCTCGGCCACCATCCGGGCGGCCACGTTGACCGAGTCGCCGTGTCCATCGACCCCCTCCAGGATCGCCGGTCCGTGCTGCAGGCCGATGCGAACGGGCACGGCCACGCGAATCGGGTGGTCCTCGTTGCACCCCTCCATCATGTCCTGCATGTCGCAGGCGGCCGCCGCGCCGCCAGCGACCTCGTCGAAGGCGCACATCACCTCGTCGCCGATGGTCTTGACGATGCGCCCGTCGTGGCGCTGGGCGACCCCGGACAGCGCACCCAGGGCGTCGCTGACGAGCTCGTGCGCCGCCGCATCCCCCAGGGTGTCGTACAGGGACGTGCTAGCGCTGATGTCGGCGAACAGGATGGTCGCCTCGCTGACGTTGCTCATCGGATCACGCGCGATCGGCCGGGCCGGTCGCTGGATCGCGCGACCTCGATGGACCGTGTGCAGGATGGCGTTGCCGTCGGGCCACGGACCAGGGCGGCCGCTGCAGCGGCCCGCGCGATCCAGCGACCGCCATGGTACGCCAGCGCGGCCACCGTGTTCGGGTAGCGCTTCAGCGGGGGCAGGGGCGCGGCCGCGGCGCGGCGGGCGCCCGATCTCCCGGCGCGCCTCGAGCGCAGCGCGGCGGCGCGGCGACGAGCCTCAGGCGGAGAAGGACTGGCCGCAGCCGCAGGTCGTGACGGCGTTCGGATTGCGGATGACGAACTGGGCCCCCTCGAGATCCTCCTTGTAATCGATCTCGGATCCCTGGAGATACTGGAAGCTCATGGGATCGATCAGCAGCTTGACGCCGTTCCGGTCGATCTCGGTGTCGCCTTCCTGGACCTCCTCGTCGAATGTAAAGCCGTACTGGAACCCGCTGCAGCCGCCGCCCGCGACGAACACGCGCAGCATGAGCGCAGGGTTGCCCTCCTCGTCGATCAGGCCCTTGACCTTTTCCGCGGCGCTATCGGTGAAGTTCAGAGGCGTTTCTGCTGTTTCGAGCTGTTCGGCTTCGGCGGCCATGGCGACTACCCTTGCTCTGTGCGGGAACTGGGGCCCAAGCTAGCATTCCCGACCGTGGCGATCAAGATTGCGCCCCGCTGCCGCTTTCGTCGTCGAAACCGTTATCGACGGCGCCGGACGCCGTGCCCGAGGCTTCGGCGCCCGCGCCGCCCTGGTGCTCGAGGAACTGCTGCCCCGGCTCATCGGTCCGCACCAGGCGGCCGTTGATCTCGGCGCCGCCCGCCATTTCCATCTCGCGGTAGTAGACGTCGCCGCTGACGCGGGCATTCTTGGCGAGATCGAGGCGGTCTCCGGCGTAGACGTCGCCGGCCACGAAACCGTTGATGAGCAGGTTGGGGACCCGCAGCTCGCCCTCGACGCGGCCCCGCTCGCTGACGATGGCGACCGAATCGGAGTCGTGGTCGGCATAGACGTTGCCCTTGACCACGCCGTCGATGTGGAGGCCGCCGGAGAACCGGACGTCGCCGAGCACTTCCGTTTCCTGGCCGATCAGCGTGTCGACCTTGGTGCCGCTGCCCCGCGACTTCTTCGAATTGCTGCCGAGCATGGTTCAAGTTCCTCCAGCGAGCAGGGATTTCCACGGATAGGTGCGTTCGACCGGCTCCAGGCGCCCGCCGGACGGCCTCGCGCGCACCCGGACCGTGAGCGGCTCGAACGCAGCGGGCAAGCGGATCCGGCCGCGCAACGTCTGGAAGTACTTGAAGCGGAAGGCCGGTCGGTCCTCGCCGTCACCGGCGGTGATCTGCTCGAACGCCAGGGTGGTCGGACCGTCCGGCACCCGCCCCTCGACCCGGAAGTCTACGCGACCCGCGACATAGGTGTCATCGCTGTTGAGCTGGGTCAGCACCAGCTCGTAGCGATACTCGCGCGCGGCCCCCGGCACATCGCCAAGGCTCATGCGCCGCACGTGCAGCCCGGGCTGCATCTCGGAGGGCGAGACGAGGTTGCGGTAGAAGGCGAGCTCCTCCTCGAGGCGCGCGATCCGCTGTTTCTGCTCGGCGAGGGTGTCCCGCAGGCGGCGCAGCGCGTCCTCGTCGACGCGCTGGCCACGCTGCAGCAGGGTATTGCGCCGCCCGAGCTCGGCGACACGCTCGCGCAGATCGGAGACATTGCCGCGCAGGTGGGCCTCGGTCGCGCGCGCCGCCCGGGCGTCATGCCCGCCGGCCTCGACACCCGCACGATAGAGCGACCAGCCGCCGACACCGAGCCCGATCACCGCGACCGCCACCAGGACCGCGTTGCGGACGGGGCGGTGACGGCGCACGCGGAATTGCGTACCCCCGGGCCCGGAGTGGATCGACTCGATCACGACCGAGCCAGCACCGCCGCCCGCGGATCGGCGGCCGGGGCCATCACGGCAGCAGCGCCACCTGTTCGAGCCCGGCCGTCTCGTCGCGGCCGCACATCAGATTCAGGTTCTGGATTGCCTGTCCGGCCGCCCCCTTGACCAGGTTGTCGAGGACGGCGAGCACGATGACCCGGCGTCCCGCGGGATCCGGGCGGTGCACCGCGATCCGGCAGACGTTCGCACCGCGTACGCTGCGCGTCTCGGGATGGCTGCCGCCGGGGAGCACGTCGACGCAGGGCTCGCCCGCGTAGCGCTTCTCGAACAGGGTCTGCACGTCGCCCGGCTCGCCGGTGAGCTCGGCGAACAGGGTCGCGTGGATCCCGCGGACCTGCGCCACGAGGTGCGGCACGAACTGCGGATCGACCGGCGCGCCCGCGGCCTCCGCCAGCCCCTGCGCGATCTCGGGCTGGTGGCGATGCACGCCCGCCGCGTAGGCGCGGGTGCTGTCAGCGCTCTCCGCGAGCAGCAGGTCGGCGCGCTCCTTGAGCCCGGCACCGCTGGCACCGGACACGGCGCTCGCGACCAGCCGCCCGGCATCCACCAGCCCGGCCTCGACGAGCGGCAGGAAGCCCAGTTGCACGGCGGTGGGATAGCAGCCCGGGTTCGCCACCAGGCGGGCGTCGCGGATCGCCTCCCGGTGAAGCTCGGGCAGTCCGTAGACGGCCTGCTCGAGCCAACCGGGCGCACGGTGCTCTTGGCCGTACCAGCGCGCGTACGCGGCGGGATCGCGCAGCCGGAAGTCGGCGGACACATCGATCACGCGCACCCCCGACTCCAGCAGCGCCGGCGCCTGATCCATTGCCGTGCCGTTGGGCGTCGCGAACAGCACCACGTCGCACTCGGCCAGCCCCGCGGCCTCCGGAGAACGGAACACGAGGTCGGTGCTGCCGCGCAGATTCGGGAAACGCGCATCCACGCGCTGGCCGGCGGCCGCGCGCGAGGTCACCGCCGCGACCTCGACGTCGCCGCGTCCCGACAGCAGGCGCAATGCCTCGACGCCCGTATAGCCGGTGCCGCCGACGATGCCGATGCGGATCATGCGCGTCCCCCCGTTATCGAGCCGAGACGGCGATGATACTGCCGGCCACCCGGGCGAGGCCAGACGCGGCGCCGGGAGGCACCCGCGCACAGCCACACGCTGTGATACCGTCCCTGCGACCATCGCGATGCGAACGACGGCCATGCTCTGGCTCAAGGCCTTTCACGTGATCTTCATGGTGACCTGGTTCGCCGCGCTGTTCTATCTGCCCCGCCTGTTCGTCTACCACGCCATGATCGACGCCGACGACGAGCGCGGCGAGGCCCGACTGCGGACCATGGAGCGCAAGCTGTTCCGCGGCATCATGACGCCGGCGGGCGTGCTCACCGTGATCTCCGGGCTGGCCCTGATTGCGGGTTACGGCTCGGTGACGCTTCACTGGGGCTGGCTGCACGTCAAGCTCGTGCTCGTCGCCCTGCTGCTCGGCTACCACGTCTGGTGTGGCTTCCTGCTGCGCGACTTCGCCCGCGGCACCAATCGTCACGATCACGTGTGGTACCGCATCTTCAACGAGGCCCCGACGCTGCTGCTGGTCGCCATCGTCATCCTCGCGGTCGTGCGCCCGTTCTGAAACCACGAATGGACGCGAATGCTGCCGCCCGGCACCCGCGAGCTCGCTGGGGCTTCGCAGGAATCGCGGCGGGGCGGGACGAGTGCCACGGGCGCATGACCACGGATCAACACGTGCCGGCGCGAACCGATTCACCCTCGCCACAGGCAAACCTGTCTCGACATCGCGAACGCCGGTGATTCGCGAGGGTTGCGCGGCCCAGGGCAACGATCGCGGCGCCGGGCAACGCCATCCTCTCGGGTTGCCTTCCACCGGTCGAACGCCACCCGCCGCTGTCAGCGACTGCCCCGAGCGCTCGTGCCGAACGGACGCGACATGCCCCGCACCCGCATTCGTGTCCATTCGTGGTTGTCATCCATGCGCGCTGGTCATTTGCCGGCGCGGATGAGGCCACCGATGCCGGTGCGCTCGAGTTCGGCGATGATCATCTGGCGCGTCTCGCGGCCGTCCTCCATCGCCAGGGCCCGCTCGGAGATCGCCTGCGCCCGCTCGTGGGAGAACGAGCGGATCACCCACTTGATCCGCAGCAGGCTGCCGGCACTCATCGACAGGCTGTCGAAGCCCATGCCGAGCAGCAGCAGCGCGCCCAGCGGATCCCCGGCGAACTCGCCGCAGATGCTCACCGGCTTGCCGTGGCGGTCGGCGCCCCGCTTGATCTGCTGCAGGGCCATGAGCACGGCCGGGTGGAGGCTGTCGTAGATCTTGGCGACCCGCTCGTTGTTGCGATCCACTGCCAGCAGGTACTGGGTGAGGTCATTGGTACCGACGGAGATGAAGTCCACGCGCTTGGCGATGGCATCGATCTGGTAGACCGCGGCCGGGACCTCGATCATCACGCCGATCGGCGGCAGCTGGGTGTCCAGCCCCTCGTCGAGCAACTCGCGGTGTGCGCGCTGGATCAGCGCCATCGACTGCTGCAGCTCCTCGAGGCGCGAGATCATGGGCAGCATGATCGACAGGTTGCCGAGCTCCTCGTTGGCGCGCAGCATCGCGCGCACCTGCGTGAGGAAGATCTCGGGGTGATCGAGCGTCACCCGGATGCCGCGCCAGCCGAGGAACGGGTTGTCCTCCTGCACCGAGAAATAGGGCAGCGTCTTGTCACCGCCGATGTCGAGCGTGCGCAGGATGCACGGTGCCGGCGCGAACGCCTCCATCGGGCGCCGGTAGATCTGTAGCTGCTCGTCCTCGCCCGGGAAGCGATCGCGCACCTGGAAGGGCATTTCGGTGCGGTAGAGGCCGAGCCCGTCCGCCACCTCGATCAGCGCCGGGCTGACCTCCGCCTGCAGGCCCGTATTCGCCAGCACCGACACCTTGCGCCCATCGGTCGTGACCGTCGGCAGGTGCTTGAGCTCCTGCAGCTGCTCGGTCAGTTCCCGCTCCTCGCGCTCGAGGCGGACGAACTCCTCCTTGATGTCGTCGTCGGGCTGAACGAACACCCAGCCGAGGTAGCCGTCGATGATCAGCTCCTTGCCCTCGAGCCGGGCGATCGGCAGATCGGAGGCCCCCATGACGGTGGGGATGCCGAGCGCGCGCGCCAGGATCGCGACGTGCGACGAGCCCGAGCCCCGCATCGAGACGATGCCCGCGAGGCGTTCCTGCGGGACCTCCGCGATCTGGGCGGCGCTGACCTCGTGACCGGCCAGGATGGTGTGCTGCGGATACTCGCGGGGCCCCTCGTCGTCGTGGCGGTCGAGCTTGACCAGGATGCGCCGCCCGAGGTCACGGATGTCGGTCGCGCGCTCCGCGAGGTAGGGATCGTCCATGTCCTGGAACTGGCGGACATGCGCGAGGATGCTCTCGCGCAGGCCGGCCGGTGCCCAGAGCCCGCCCCGGATGACGCGCTCGGCCTCGGCCCACAGCGACTCGCCATCGAGCATCATCACGTAGACATCGAACAGCGCCCGCTCTTCCTCGGGCAGCACGGAGCGCAGCTCCTCCGAGAGGTTGCGGATGTCGACCTTGGTCGCCTCGATGGCCTCGCGCAGCCGCTCGAGCTCCGCTTCCGGATGGGCGGCCCGGCGGTCGGGGATGTCGTCGAGCGCCGCCGGTGAATACACCACCAGGCACTCGCCGATGGCCACGCCGAGCGCGCCCGACAGCCCCTTGACGATCCCCGCGCCGCCCGCCTGGCCGTGCTGCACCAGGAAGGCCTCCTCGCCGACGACCGCGTGCATGATGCTGGCGGCAAGCTGGGCGGCCAGCGTGACCATGAAGGTCACCACGTCCTCGCCGAAACGGCGGCCCTCGCGCTGGGTGACGACCAGCACGCCGAACACGCGGCTCTGGTGGATGATCGGCACACCCAGGAAGGTGTCGTGCTTGTTGTCGCCGTAGACGTCGGTCTCGAGGAACCGCGGGTGGCTGGTCGCCCGCTCGAGGTTCAGTGGCTCGGCACGTTGCGCGACGAGGCCCACCAGGCCCTCCTCCGGCGCGACGCCGACGCGTCCGATCGCATCGCGGTTGATGCCGTGCCCGGCCCGCAGGACGAGGCGCTGCGGGCCGTCCTCGAGCTGCGTGAGGTAAACCGCGCAGGCATCAACGCCGAGTACCGCACAGAGGCGGCTGACGATGACGTCGAGCGCCGCTTCTAGGCCGGGGGCGGCGCTGACCTCCTGGACGATGCGTCGCAGCGTGGAGAGCATGCCGGTTCCGGGTCAGACTGCCCTGCGCCACGACGGCACGGCCGAGGCCGCATGGTCCGGGCGAGTGGGCAGGCAGATGACGGCCGCCGGGCACGGCAACCGGGGGGCCCGGATCGATCGCTGCCGACACGCGGGCAGCGCCGGCATGCCGCATCCCGGCGCCAACGACCCCCTAGGCGCCTGTCCGAGAAATTGGCGCCGTCGCGAGCGCGTGGTACAGCGTGCAGATCTTGGCGATTGTGAAACGAGCATGGTGGTTGCCATGTGAGTTGAGCAATCGCCAAAAGATGCCGCTGTGGGACGCGCGCAGTAGGCGACGAGTTTCTTGGACAGGCTCCTGGTGGGCCATGCGGGAAGTTGGGTCACGCTCTGCGGTGCGGTGCGTGCTCGCGGCAAGGCGCGCCGAGCGCGTGTAGCGTCACTACACAAGTGACGAGCAACGCCGCGGCGGGTGCGCACAGCGCCGCCCTTCGGGCGCGCACAGGACGGCCCATCACGGCGTTGCGCCTGCCTCACGCAGGACGCGCTACGCGCGCTCGGCGCGCCTTGTGCTGAACCGTCCTGTGCGCTCAGAGCACGACCCAACGCCCCGCATGGCCCACTAGCCGCCGGAATCCGCCGCCGGCGCGCAGGCGCCCGACAGCAGTGGGGCAAGCTCGCGCAAAGCATCTCGATACACCGCCTGTTTGAAGAAGATGACGTTGCGAGGCGGATGCCAGTAATCGATCCAGCACCAGTCGTCGAACTCGGGCGCGCCGCTCGCCGCGAGATCGACGCAGTCCTCGGGCACCGCGAGCCGCAGCAGGAACCAGCGCTGCTTCTGCCCGATGCACACGGGCCGCGAGCGGCGCCGGACGTAGCGCGCGGGCAGATCGTAGCGCAGCCACCCCCGCGTGCAGCCCAGCTCCTCGACGTGGTGCGGGCGCAGGCCGGTCTCCTCCCCGAGCTCGCGGTACATCGCCCGGCGCGCCGACTCGCGGGCACGGATGCCGCCCTGCGGAAACTGCCAGGCGTTCTGGCCCTTGCGGCGCCCCCAGAAGAGCTGCCCCTCGGGATTGCTGAGGATGATGCCGACGTTGGCTCTATACCCTTCAGAATCAATCACTTGGAGATCACCGCGGGATTCTTGAGCGAAATCAGTGTTGCACAGATTGCCCAAGGGCGCCACCGACGCCCTCTGCTATACTTGGGCGCCCGCGGCTGGGGAAGGCGCCCGTGCGACTGGCGATCTTCGACCTCGACAATACGCTGATCACCGGCGACAGCGATCACCTCTGGGGGGAGTACCTCGCCGAGCGCGGGGTCGTGGACGGGGATCGATATCGCCGCGAGAACGACCGCTTCCTCGCCCAATACCAGGCGGGTACCCTCGATATCCACGAGTTCCTGCGCTTCTCGCTGCGCGTGCTGTGCGAGCACGACGATGCCGAGCTGCAGCGCCTGCGCGCCGGCTTCATCGACGCCAAGATCGCGCCCATCGTCGCCCCGGGCACCCCGTCGCTGCTGGCGCGGCACCGCGAGGCGGGCGACCACCTGATGATCATCACGGCGACCAACAGCTTCGTCACGGCACCGATCGCCCGGATGCTCGGCGTCGACACCCTGATCGCGACCGACCCGGAGTGGCGCGACGGCGGTTTCACCGGTTCGGTGGCGGGCATCCCCTGCTTCCGCGAGGGCAAGGTCCAGCGGCTCGAGCAGTGGCGGCGCGAGCAGGGCGCCGCGATCGAGCGCAGCGCTTTCTACACCGACTCCCACAATGACCTGCCGCTGCTGGAGCGCGTCGAGCGCCCGTGCGCCGTGGATCCGGATAGGGCCCTGGATGCCACGGCGCGCGCGCGCAATTGGCCGCTGATCAGCCTGCGCGACGGCTGACCCGCGGATGCCCGGGTCAGTCGTCGACGATCCGGATATTCGGGAAGCTGCTCGGCAACGTGCCCGCGAGCGCCTGGGCCGCCCCCGTGCGGCGGGCGATCTGGCGATAGAGGCGAGCCGCTTCGCTGCCGGGGTCGGCGATCACCGTCGGCTTGCCGCTGTCCGCCTGCTCGCGGATGTCGGGTTCGAGCGGTAGCTGGCCCAGCAGCCGCACGCCGTGGTCGGCCGCAATCTGCGCGCCCCCGCCCTCGCCGAAGATGGGCTCGGCGTGGCCGCAGTGGCTGCAGACGTGCATGCTCATGTTCTCGACCACCCCGAATACCGGCACCGACACCTGCTCGAACATCTTCAGCCCCTTGCGGGCATCCAGCAGGGCGATGTCCTGCGGCGTGGTCACGATCACCGCGCCCGACAGCGGCACCTTCTGCACCAGCGTGAGCTGGATGTCGCCGGTGCCCGGCGGCAGATCGACCACCAGGTAGTCGATCTCCCGCCAGCGGGTGTTGTAGAGCATCTGCTCGAGGGCCTTCGTCACCATGGGGCCGCGCCATATCATGGGGCTCTCGGTATCCACGAGGAAGCCGATCGACATCGCCTGGATGCCGTGGCCCTCCATCGGCACGATGTTCTGGCCATCGGGGCTCGTCGGCTTGCCCTCGATCCCCAGCATGCGCGGCTGGCTCGGGCCGTAGATGTCGGCATCGAGCACGCCCACGCGCGCGCCCTCCGCCCGCAGGCCGAGCGCCAGGTTGGCGGCCGTGGTCGACTTGCCCACCCCGCCCTTGGCCGATGCCACCGCGACGATGTTGGCCACCCCCTCGATGCGCTGGGCCTCGCTGTGGACCTCGCCCGGCGCGATCTGCCAGTCGATGCCCACCTCCGCGCGCTCGACCCCCTCGATCCCCTCGAGGCGCTCGCGGATCTCGCGGCCACGCTCCTCGCGCTCCGCATCCAGCGGGAAGCCGTACTCGAGGTCGACGACCACGTGCCCGTCATCGACCTCGATCCGCCGGACGCAGTCCGCCGAGACCGGATCGCGATCGAGGTCGGGGTCGACCCACTCCCGCAGGGCCTGTTCGATCGTGCTGCGCTCGATGGCGCTCATGGGTGCCTCCTCCGTCGTATTTGCGGATCGGGCAGTGGCAACCGGCGCTGCATCATTCGCGCGCGCCGAACACGGCGCTGCCGACGCGCACCAGGGTCGCCCCTTCCTCCACTGCCACCTCGAGATCGCCGGACATGCCCATCGACAGCACCGGCAGCCCCTGCCCGTGGCGCTCCTGCAGGCGATCGCGCAGCCCTCGCAGCAGGCGAAAGCAATCGCGCGTGCCTTCCGGGTCCTCGCTGTAGCGCCCGATGGTCATCAGACCGGTCCATTCCAGCTCGGGGCGCCGGGCCAGCGTCGCCGCGAGCTCCGGCGCGGCCTCCGGTGCAACCCCGTACTGGCTCTCCGCCCCCGAGGTATTGACCTGCAGCAGCACCTCGCGGCGCTCGCCGCGCGCCGCGAGCTGCTCGCCCAGGCGCTCGACGAGACTCACCCGGTCGACGCTCTGGATGCAGGCGGCGAAGCCGAGCGCCTGCTTGACCTTGTTGCGCTGCAGGTGCCCCACCAGGTGCCACGCGAGGCCTTCGCCGGCCAGCGCCTCGGCCTTGGCGGCGCCGTCCTGGACCCGGTTCTCCGCGAAGCGACGATAGCCCGCCGCCGCGGCGGCGGCCACGCGCTCCGGGGCCACCGTCTTGGTCACCGGCAGCAGGGCGACCTCGGCGCGGTCGCGCCCGGCGCGCTCGCACGCGCGATCGATGCGGCGCTCGACCGCCGCGAGCGCCGCACGGAGCGCTTCGCCCTGCTGCGTTGAACCATCGCGGCTCGACTCGGCCATCGCTGCATAACCCCGGCCGTCGGTTCCCGGGCCCGTCGAAGCGACGCTAGAAGCCGTATTCCAGCGTGATCGCCGTGAACGTGTCGGTGTTCTCGGCATCGGCGGACACGTCGCTGTTGTGCTCCACAGTGTACGTCACCTTGAGGGCCAGATCGCCCGTGAGCTCTGACTTGACGCCGCTGACACTGCGCGTCGCCGTGTTGTCCGAGCCGCTCAACACCTCGAGTTCCTGCGTCAGCTCGCTCGTGTCGGCGAACTGCCAGGCGAAGTCGCCGCGCACGAGGCCTATCGTTGCGCCCTCGCGATCGTTCGTGCCGTCCGGCTCCGACACGCGCCGCCCGAGGCCGGCCTCCAGGTCGAGCAACAGGGTCTCGCGGTCGAGAAAGCGACGGCCGAGGCCGGTGGTGAGGGACGCACGCCGGTCGAACGCGCCGAAGCGGTCCACCTCGTGGCGCGCGGCGGCGAACAGGTACGTGCGTTCCGTGATATCGCGATTCGACTGCACGCGGCCGCTGTAGCGTTCCGCCGTTTCCTCGCCCTCCTCGCTGGCGAGGTAGGCGGTCACGGCGAAATCGTGACGCCAGCGATCGTATTCGAGCTTCGCCTCCACGTCGAGATTGGTGCTCGAGCTGTCGGTACTGCCCGACGCCCGGAACAACCCGAGACCGATGTTCCCCGACACGAGCGGATAGTCCGGTGCACTCGCGCCCGGCTCGAGCCCGTCGTCGGTGGCCTCCTCCGCCGCCGCGGCCATCGCGGGCAGCGGCGCCGTCAGGCACAGGAGACAGGCAACGACGGGGGCGGCACGTGACATCGTGATGCTCCGGCAAGCGTACGGGGTTGCGCTCGAGGCCGCGATAGTACGGGGAAGCGCGCCGGGTGCCAATGCCGGGTGGCTGCGCGGCGGCATTGCTGTTACTTTTTCCGGCTGTGCCGCTCGAATCGAACCGGAAGCCCGAGCCGATGAACGACGCCGCGCGCCGCATGCTGGTCACGAGCGCCCTGCCCTATGCCAACGGCCCGATCCACCTCGGGCACATGGTCGAGTACATCCAGACCGACATCTGGGCGCGGTTCCAGCGCCTGCGCGGCCACGAGTGCGTCTACGTCTGCGCCGACGACGCACACGGCACGCCGATCATGCTCAAGGCCCAGGAAGAGGACACCACACCGGAGGACCTGGTGCATCGCTTCAGCGCCGAGCACCAACGCGACTTCGCCGACTTCCTCATCGGATTCGATACGTATTACACGACCCACTCCGCCGAGAACCGCGAGCTCGCGGAGACGATCTACACGCGCCTGCGCGACGGCGGCCACATCAGCGTACGCACCATCGAGCAGGCCTTCGACGAATCGGCCGGGATGTTCCTGCCGGACCGCTTCATCAAGGGCGATTGCCCGCGCTGCGGGGCCGGCGGACAGTACGGCGACTCGTGCGAGGTCTGCGGCGCCACCTATTCGCCCAACGACCTGAAAAACCCCGTCTCGGTGCTCTCCGGGGGCACCCCCGTCACGCGCGCGTCCGAGCACCACTTCTTCCGCCTCGGTGATTTCACCGACATGCTGCGCGAATGGACGCACGGGGGGCACCTGCAGCCCGCGATTGCCAACAAGCTCGAGGAGTGGTTCGCGGTCGGCCTGGCCGACTGGGACATTTCGCGCGACGCCCCCTACTGGGGCTTCGAGATCCCGGATGCCCCGGGCAAGTACTTCTACGTCTGGCTCGACGCCCCCATCGGCTACATGGCCGCCCATCGCCACTGGTGCGAGCGCCACGGGCGCGACTTCGACGCCGTCTGGCGCCCCGGCAGTGACGCCGAGCTGTACCACTTCATCGGCAAGGACATCGCCTACTTCCACACGCTGTTCTGGCCGGCGATGCTCCACGGGGCGGGCTTTCGCACGCCCGACGGCGTGTACTGCCACGGGTTCCTGACCGTCGATGGTCACAAGATGTCGAAGTCGCGCGGGACCTTCGTCAAGGCGCGCACCTATCTCGACCACCTCGGCCCCGAGTACCTGCGCTACTACTTCGCGGCGAAGCTCACCCCGGACGTCGACGATCTCGACCTCAACCTCGACGACTTCATCCAGCGCGTGAACAGTGACCTCGTCGGCAAGCTGGTCAACATCGCCAGCCGCTGTGCCGGTTTCATCGGCAAGCGCTTCGACGGGCGCCTAGCCCCCGAGCTCGACGATCCGGCGCGCTTCGATTCACTGGTGGCGGCGGGCGACTCGATCGCGCAGGCCTACGAGCGGCGCGATTTCGCCCGCGCGATGCGCGAGCTGATGGACCTGGCCGACGACGCCAACGCCTGGATCGCACAGCGCGCGCCCTGGCAGATGGTCAAGGAGGAAGGCCGCGAGGCCGAGGTCCAGCGAGTGTGCACCCAGGGACTGAATCATTTCCGGACCCTGATGGCCTGGCTCAAGCCCGTGCTGCCGGAAACGGCGGAACGCAGCGAGGCCTTCCTGCGCTGCGATGCGCTGGAATGGGGCAACGCCGGGCGCCCGTTGCTCGACCACACGATCGCCCGCTTCAAGCCGCTGATCACGCGCGTCGAGCGGGCGACGGTCGACGCCATCCTCGAGGACTCGAAGACGAGCCTCGGGGGCAGCGCGGGCGGCGCCCGGGCGGCCGATCCCGAACCGCCCGGCGGCGAGCCCATCGCCGCGACCATCGGCATCGATGAGTTCGCCCGTGTGGACCTGCGTGTCGCGCGCATCGCCGCCGCCGAGCGTGTCGCCGGCGCGGACAAGCTGCTGCAGCTCACCCTCGACCTCGATACGGAACAGCGCACCGTTTTCGCCGGCATCCGCAAGGCCTACGATCCGGCCGAGCTCGAGGGCCGCCTGACCGTGGTGGTCGCCAACCTCGCCCCGCGCGAGATGCGCTTCGGTACATCCGAGGGCATGGTGCTGGCCGCGGGTGACGGCGACGACATCCAGATCCTGTCGCCCGACAGCGGGGCGAAACCCGGGATGCGGATCCGCTGACGACTCGGGGCGCCTGTGCGGCGCGAACCCGCTCCGCGCCAGGGCGCGCAGTACGCCACGGGACGCGAAGGGCGGCAGAGTGAGGGCCGGGAATGGTCCCTCGGTTCGCGCCCCGGGGGGGTAACCGCCGGCGCCGTGCCGTCGCAGGCCGACCTGCTTCGGCCGCCGGTCGCCGGGCGCGGGGCGCTCTCGGCCCCGGCGCGGCTCCGCAGCCCGCGGCGACGCTGCGAGATGCCGAAGCCCTTTGCAAACCCTGGCGCCCTTCGCGTCCAGGCGAGGACCACAGTCGCGGCCCGAACAGGCCACAAGGGACGATCCATGACCGAAGGCGTGACCGGGCTGTTCCTAGGCGCCGCCGGGCTCGGTCTGCTGCACGGCATGGAGCCCGGGCACGGCTGGCCCGTGGCCGCGGCCTGGGCTTCGGCGCGGCGCGGGCGCTGGGGGGCCGGGGTGCTGGCCGCCAGCGTCATCGGCCTCGGCCACCTGATCAGCAGCATTGCCGTGGTGGTCGTGTTCTTCGCGGCGAAGGCCTACTTCGAGTTCGGCGAGTCCCGCTGGATGGACGGGATCGCCGGCGCACTACTGCTCGCGCTGGCCGCCTGGCAGCTGCGCGCCGCGCGCCGCGGCCGCCATCATCACCACCACGGGGACTCCGGGCACGGGCACGGGCACGAACCGCCGGCGCAGGCCGGCCTGTGGGCGCTCGCCGTATTCGCCTTCTCCCTCGGCTTCGCCCACGAGGAGGAGTTCCAGATCATTGCCCTGTGCACGGGCTCCAGCCGCTGCCTCGAGCTGATGCTGGTCTACGCACTCGCGGTGATCGCCGCCCTGGTCGCGCTGACCCTGCTCCTGGTGGCCGGGCTGCGCCGCTTCAGCCAGCGCCTCGAGCATGCCGAGCGCGCCCTCACGCTGACCTCGGCCGCGATCCTGGCGCTGATGGGTGTCGGCTTCATCGCCGGGGTTTTTTGAGGGCTGAGGGCTGAGGGCGGCAGGCGGCAGGCGGCAGGCGGCAGGCGGCAGGCGGCAGGCGGCAGGCGGCAGGCGACGAAGAGGATGCAGGGCCGGTCCTGCCGGGGGCCACGGCCGGGGCTGTCCGCGGTGGGAACGCTGCCCGCCTTGGCCCGGCCCGGTGGATGGCCCGGGGCAGCGCTGCGAGCCGGTTGTCGGCCGCTCGGCCCGGTCGCATACTGAAGGGCGGCTGCAGTCGCGCGCCTGCGACGTCTTCGTGATCACGCCCACCGCGCGCTGCGCGGCGCTGCGTGAACCATTCGACCATTCGACATTCGGGCCGGGGGCGCCGCCTCCACGTCATGAGCGATTCGCACACGCCAGCGCAGGACGATCTCGCCGACCGCATCGACGCGCTCCTGCCGCAGACCCAGTGCACCCAGTGCGGCTACGACGGCTGCCGGCCGTACGCCGAGGCGATCGCCCGCGGCGAAGCCGACATCAATCGCTGCCCGCCCGGCGGCGATGCGGGAATCGACGCGCTCGCCGAGCTGCTCGGCCTGCCGCGCAAGGCCATGGATCCGGCGTGCGGCGAGCCCGTCGAACAGCCCGTGGTGGCATTCATCGACGAGTCCGTGTGCATCGGTTGCACCAAGTGCATCCAGGCGTGCCCGGTGGACGCGATCGTCGGGGCGGCGCAGCAGATGCACACCGTGATCGCGTCCGAGTGCACCGGCTGCGAGCTCTGCATCCCCCCCTGCCCCGTCGACTGCATCTCGCTCGAGCCCGCGCCCGACCCGACGCCGCTGCGTGCGCGGGCGGAGCACTTCCGCGCCCGCTACGCGGCGCGCAAACGCAGACTGGAGCGCCGGCGGCGCGAGCGCGCGGCGGCACGCGCGGCGAAGCG
>CAZVFN010000036.1:0-24492 GCA_964626335.1 uncultured Ectothiorhodospiraceae bacterium | reverse complement strand
GCGGAGCGCGCGCCGCGCGGCCGCCCGCGAGCCGCCACGACCGGACCGCGGCGCGGCATCGGCGCCGGCGACCTGGCGCTGGTGACCCGCCAGCTGGCGACGCTCGTGCAGTCGGGCATGCCCGTCGAGGAGGCCCTGCGGGCGATCGCCCGCTACTCGGAAAAGGCGCGCCTGCAGCGGCTGATGCTGGCCGTGCGCGCCCGCGTGGTTGAAGGCTACAGCCTGGCGGCGGCCTTCTCCGAGTTCCCGCGTACCTTCCCGGAGATCTACATCGCGACGGTGCGTGCCGGCGAGCAGTCCGGTCACCTGGGGGGAGTGCTCGAGCGCCTGGCCGACTTCACCGAACAGCGCCAGGACACGCGCAGCTCGGTGGGCGCGGCGCTGGCCTACCCGGTCGTGCTCACCGTGGCCGCGCTCGCCATCGTCATCGCGCTGCTGACGTACGTAGTGCCGCAGGTCGTGGGTGTGTTCGACACCCTCGACGCCGACCTGCCGCTGCTGACGCAGGCGCTGCTCGCGCTCAGCGGCTTCCTGCGCGAATGGGGCCCGGCCACGCTGGTGATCGTGGTCGCGGGGGGCGTGGCGTTCCGCCTGGCGCTCAGGAGCGAGGCCGTCCGCTACCGCTTCCACGCCCTGCTGCTGCGCATCCCGGTGATCGGCCCGCTGCTGCGCGACGCCGACACCGGGCGTTTCGCGCGCACCCTGTCGATCCTGGCCGCGAGCGGCGTGCCGGTGCTCGAGGCGCTGTCGATTGCCTCGTCGGTGGTCGCGAACCGCCCGCTGAGGGCCGCCGTCGACCACGCGGCGACGCAGGTGCGCGAGGGCGCCGGGCTGAGCTGGTCGCTGGAGAACTGCGGCCGCTTCCCGCCCATGTTCCTGCACCTGATCGCGATCGGCGAGGAATCGGGGCAGCTCGATGCCATGCTGCACCGGGCGGCCGACTACCAGGAGCGCGCGACCCGCACGACCGTGACCGTGCTGGTCAACGTCTTCGAGCCCGCGCTGATCCTCGTCATGGGCCTCGTGGTCCTGCTGATCGTGCTCGCCATCCTGCTGCCGATATTCGAGCTGAACCAGCTGGTCGCGTGAAGCGCGGGCGACGTTCGCGCATGGGCGCGCCGAACGGCGCCGCGGCGGCAAACCCAACGCGGCCGGGCGCGGTTGCACCGACGCGAGCGCAGGCTCGGGGCGGGTCGCGGCCGGGGATCCTCCGGGCGCGGGGGTTGCACCGAGGGGCTGGCGCCCTAACATGAAGGGTAGGCCAAAGGCGCACAGCGCCACGGGGGTGTTCCGAGATGACCGAAGCCGACGGCAGCACAGTGACGGTAGGCGTGCAGGTGCGCGACGACGTGGTTCTCATCTTCGACCAGGAGGACGGCGGCCCGTCCGTCAGCCGGGCCATCGACTCCGTGCTCGCCTCGATCTACGAGCAGAACCCGGATGCCCCGCGCGTGGTGCTCTTCTGCGACCAGGAGGGGGTTTACGACGGCGTCTCCGTGGACGACGAAGGGCAGTTCCAGAACTTCTACCCGATCCGCACCACCGACGCCGACCACGCCATCGAGGTCGCGCGCGCATTCATCGTCGAGGCGCCCGACCGCTTCCATTGACCCCTCGCTGACGGCTCGCCCGCGCGCGAGCCAGCGTACCCATCGCCCGCGGCCGCATTGCCGGCGTGTCGTGCCGCGTGCCCGCTTGTGCCGAGCGAGCGCGCCCGCGTGCGGGCCGGCACAGCGGCGCCGAGCAGCGGTTGCCCGGCGTTCACGGCTTCGACGAAAGGGGATGGTGGCCAGGGACAGAATCGAACTGCCGACACCGCGATTTTCAGTCGCGTGCTCTACCGACTGAGCTACCTGGCCCGGACGACACGAACGGGGCCCGCTTCGGGGTCGCGTATTACAACGACCCCGCGTTCCCGCGTCAACCCACGCGCGGATCCATCCCCGGCAGGCTCGCCGACGCCGGCTCGGCCCCCAGACGCTCCGCGAGCCGGCGCACGGGCGCGGGCAGTCCGCCCGGAGCGGCATCCGGGCGGTACCAGTCGCGCCGGGCGCCATCGGCGACGTCCGCGAGGGCCGCCCAGAGCCGGACCCGCCGCGGATGGATGCGCAGGCGGAAATGCGTGAACGCGTGCTCGACCGGCGCGAGCGCCTCGGCCGCGACGTCGCCCAGGCGCGCGGCGAGCCACTGCTCGAGGTCCGTGTCGCTGGCGAACTCCGGCAGCGACCAGAGCCCGCCCCAGACGCCACGATCCGGGCGGCGTTCGAGCAGGATGGCGCCGTCGTGCGGCCGCTGAAGCACGAGCGCCACGGTCTCGCGCTGCGCCAGGGCACGTTTCGGCCGGGGCGCGGGGATCTCGCGCGTGCGGCCGTCCAGGCGCGCCCGGCAGTCCGTCGCCACGGGGCAGGCCGAACAGGCCGGCCGGCGCAGGCACACCATGGCCCCCAGGTCCATCATCGCCTGGTTGTAGGCCGCGGTTCGTGCGCCCGGCGTGCGCGCCTCGGCCACGGCCCACAGCTCGCGCTGCACCGGTGTGCGCCCGGGCCAGCCCGCGACCCCGGCGTGGCGCGCGAGCACGCGCTTGACGTTGCCGTCGAGGATCGCGTTCGCGCGACCGCGGCCGAGGCTCTGGATGGCGCCGGCCGTGGACCGGCCGATACCCGGCAGCGCCACGAGGGCATCGAGGTCGTCGGGGATCGTGCCACCGTGCTCGGCGACGATGGTCCGTGCCGCCTGGTGCAGGTTGCGCGCGCGGGCGTAATAACCGAGCCCGGACCACAGCGCGAGCACCTCGTCGGGCGCAGCCGCTGCCAGCGCGTGCACGTCCCGGAAGCGCTCGACGAAGCGCTCGAAGTAGCCGCGCACGGTCTCGACCCGCGTCTGCTGGAGCATGATCTCCGAGACCCAGACACGGTACGGCGTGGCCGGGTTCTGCCAGGGCAGATCGTCCCGGCCATGGCGTTCGTACCAGGCGAGCATGCGCGCGGCGAATGCTTCGGGCATCACTCGGGTCGTCCGTCGGCTCGTCGTCCAGCGCAGCGCTCGCACGCGGATAGCGTCCCCGGCAGGGCGAGCGGCCGGCGACGCCTCGGGCTTTCACGTTTGCCTTTCGAGGCTGCACGATTAGAGTGGACCAACCCTGCCACGGAGTCGAGCGATGCCCCCAATGCTACGCCGCCTGCTGAACTGGATTCGCCGGCTCGCCGCCGGCATCGCCGCCTCCTTCAACCCCTACGTCTGGCGCCGACGCGGCCTGATCGGCGGCTCGGCCACCGCGCTGGTCGCCGTTGTCATCGTCATCCTCGTGCTGGGCTGGTGGTGGAGCGAGCCACCCGAGCGGTTCGACCCGATCGCGCGCTCGGACGCCGTCGCCGAGCAGCAGGGCGAGGAGCAGGTGCCCGGCTACCGCACCACGTCCACGCTCATCCACAGCGTCGACGTGCTGCTGCACAAGCCGGGGGGCTATCTCTTCAACGATGTCCTGCCGCCGGGCGTGCTGCTCGACAACGTGCCGAGCTGGGAGTACGGCGCCGTGGTGCAGATGCGCGACCTCGCGCGCGCCCTGCGCAACGACATGAGTCGTTCGCAGTCGCAGTCGCGCGAGGACGAGGATCTGGCGCAGGCGGAGCCGCGGCTGAACTTCAACGCCAATTCCTGGATTTTCCCGTCGACCGAGAGCGAATACGAGGACGGCCTGCGCTACCTGAGCGACTATCGCACGCGCCTGGCCGCCGGCGACGCGAATTTCTACGCCCGCGCGGACAACCTGCGCGAGTACCTGGCCACCGTCGGCCAGCGCCTCGGCGGCATCGTGCAGCGCCTGGCGGCGAGCGTCGGCGAGTGGCGCGCGAACACCGACCTGGCGAACGACCCCGCGGCGCAGCAGTCGAACAGGGTGCCGGCCCGCCAGGTCCGCGAGGAAACGCCCTGGCTGGAGATCGACAACGAGTTCTACCACGCGCGCGGCGCGACGTGGGCGCTGGTGCATTTCCTCAAGGCGGTGCGTGCGGACTTCTCGAGCGTGCTCGCGAACAAGAACGCCGAGGCGACAATGGATCAGCTGATCCGCTCGCTCGAGGCCGCGCAGCGGCCGGTAGCGAGCCCCGTCGTGCTCAACGGCAACGGCTTCGGCATGTTCGCCAACCACTCGCTCGTGATGGCCTCCTATGTCTCGCGCGCCAACGCCAGTCTGATCGACCTGCGGCGGCTGCTCGAGCAGGGCTGACGGCCGGATGATCGGTTCTGGAGAAGGCGCGGGGGCGCCAAGGCACGCCCGGCCGGAGCCGTCCCCTGCGGCGTCGCGACGGGCGCCGAGCGTCGCGAGGTCGACGGGGCCCGGGGCCTCAGGCGACGAACACGATGGCGGCTGTCCATGCGGCCGGGGCAAGAGCGGGCACGGGGGCGGAGACGACTCGGTCATCGCGGGGAAGCCCGCTCCTGATATGTTTCGACCCGTCAAGTGCCTGATCTTTCTATGTTGGGATCCAGACGCGTTGGTTCAGGGCACGGCCGGGCGGACTGCGACGGTGGATCCACCGGATATGCGTGGGCCGGCACCACCAGACCTCACTGCGTCGCGGAGCTGGCCTCTTTCTACAGGCAGGGTTCATCGAAGCGGGCCGAAGCCCGCCGTCGATACCGATCGAGGAGCGACAAGGGTTCTGCACACCGGCCCGACCCTGGCCTGAGTCAACGCGCCTGTGGTCCTCCTGTTACGGATTGCGGGTTGCCGTGGCTCGCGCCGCGCCGAGGCGCGTGCAGTGGCTCACGCACGGTGCAGTGGCCGGTAGGGTTACCCGCGCGACAGCCCAGACGAAGTCGGCCAGTGCCCGGGCGACGGCCACGGTCGTCTGCCTGGTGTTCTTGCCCGCGTGCAGCAGGTCGCGATAGCGACCGCACAGGCGTTGCCGGGCCTGCCAGGCGATCGCCTGCGCCTCGGCGGGCGCCGCCGCCTTGCGCTTGAGATGCGCGGTCTGGCGCGCCCGACGCTGCTGGTGCTTGAAGTCCTCGCACGTGCGCGTGAGATCGCGCATCGCCCCGGCCTCGTCGTCGGGCACCCAGATCGCCGTGAGCTCGCCACTGCGCAACGCCAGCGCCAGCCTGCGCGCATCCCGGCGCTCGGTCTTGATCCGCTCGCCCGGCTTGTTCGCGATCAGCGATGGCGCGACGAGCTCGCACCCGTGACCCCATCCCAGCAGCCGGCGGTGCAGCCCGTCGCCGCACGGCCCGGCCTCCTCGCAAAACAGCAGCACCTCGCCGCCGAACGCCCGGTCGAGGCGCTGCACCAGCTCCGCGAGCGCCTTGTCCGTGTGGCGGATTTCGCCCCGGTTTTCGGGCGGGTCCCGGCCCGGGCGCGCCACCGCCACCGCGATCGTCTCCGAGTGCACGTCCAGCTCGACATACGCCCCGTAGCCGTCGTGCTCGAGCGCCGACAGCACCTGACCCACCGTCGACATCGGTCCATTCGCCTGCTTCACACCCGTATGCGGCGCCGCGACCTGCCCTCCCCGATGTGGCTCTGCGGGGTTGGTTTTGCCGCCCTTAACGTAACCCACGTACGTTCGGGATGGGCAGGTCAAAACGTCCTGTCTGCATGACTCCGGATCCCGTTGGGTTCGTCTGGGTATGGGAACGGGCCTGCCCGCGCACCGGCCCGGACGTAAACGCCACCGCACATGGTGCCCCGGCCCCGCACCTACGGGGCGGACTCCCCGGCGTCCGGGTGCTGCCAGTCGCCCGACTTGCCCCCGGTCTTCTCGAGCAGGCGCACGGCCTCGATCGTCATGCCGCGGTCGGCGGACTTGCACATGTCGTAGACCGTGAGCAGGGCCACCTGGACCGCGGTGAGGGCCTCCATCTCGACGCCCGTCCGGTCGGTCGTCTCGGCGGTGGCGCGACAGGTGACGGCCGCAGGCTCGGGCTCGAGGTCGAACGACACCTCGATGCTCGTCAGCGCGATCGGATGGCACAGCGGCACGAGCTCGCTCGTTCGCTTGGCCGCCATGACCCCCGCCACGCGCGCGACGCCGAGCACGTCCCCCTTGGCCTGGGCGCCCGAGCGGATGCGCTCGAGCGTATCCGGGTGCATGGCGATGCGCCCACCCGCGACGGCCGTGCGCCGCGTGGCGGCCTTGTCGCCGACGTCCACGACATGCGCCTCGCCGCGCTTGTTGAAGTGCGTGAAATCGGACATCGCGGCTCTCCGATCGATCGTTGCGGGCATCTTCCGGGGCGGCGGGTACGGCGGTATCCTGTCGTCGGGACGCGCGAGCGCGCCGCCCGCGGGATCCCGGGGCGCCGACGCGCCGTGGGTCGGAGCCCGGCTCCCGATGCCATGGGATTGTAGTCGGGCGCGCAGTCCGTATGCACGCGGGGCGTGCCCTGCAGGAGTCGATCGAGCGAGGCCGATGCAAGTCACCGTGAAGACGTTTGCGCACCTGCGCGACCGGCTGGGTTTCGCCGAGGCCGCCGCCGAGGTCGAAGACGAAGCCCGTGTCGAGGATGTCTGGCGCGCGGTCGCCGATGAGGCGGCGCTGCCGCGCAACGTGCTCGCCGCGGTCAACTTCGAGTACGCGCGCGCGGACACCCGTGTCGGGCCGGGTGACGAGGTCGCGTTCTTCCCGCCCGTCACCGGGGGCGCGCGATGAGCGTGTCGCTGCGAACCGAGCCCTTCGATGCCTGGGCCGAGCTGCAGGCGGACTCGCACGGTGGCCTGGAACCGGGCAGCTACGGCGCCACCTGCGCCTTCACGGGGACGCTGCGCGACTTCAACGAGGGTGTCGATGTGGAGGGGCTGTACCTGGAACACTACCCGGGGATGACGGAGCGCCAGCTGGAAGCGCTGACGAGCGATGTCGCCGCCGAGCACGACCTCCTGGCGGCGCACGTGATCCATCGGGTGGGCGAGATCCGGGTCGGCGAACCGATCGTCCTGGTCGCGGTCTGGTCTGCCCATCGACGGGCGGCGTTCGAGGGCGCGCGGGCGATCATGGAGGCCTTGAAGGCGCGGGCGCCCTTCTGGAAGAGGGAGACCACAGCGTCGGGCAACCACTGGGTCTCGGGCAACACCCCGGGCTGACCGTGTCCGCCGGCGAGCGCCGGGGCGGCAGGGGGCCGCTTGGCACGGCTCCGCCACGCCCCGCCGGTGCCGTGTTCCCGGGCGCAGGCGCGGATCGCCGCGAGCACGCGCATCTTGGGTCGCTCGACGGAGGTCGCGGGCCGGCCGGGGGCGGGCACCGCGGTGTCCGCCCCGTGGGTACGAGCCCGGGCCGATGTTCAGGTGTCGACCTGGATCCGCCGCGGCGTGACCGACTGGCGCTTGGGGATGGTCACCGCGAGCACCCCCTGGCTGTGGCGCGCCTGGATCCCTTCCGGGTCGGCCTCCTCGGGCAGCGAGAAGCGCCGATAGAACGTGCCGTGCAGGCGCTCGACGCGCTTGTACTCGCCACCTTCGTCGACGTCCTCGAGCTGGCGCTCGCCCCGGATGCTCAGCACCCCCTCCTCCATGGTGATGTCGATCTTGTCGGGATCCACCCCGGGGAGGTCGGCGTGCAGCACGAACCGATCCTTCTCCTCCTTGATGTCGACCACCGGTACCCAGTCGCTGGTCACGACGTTCGAATTCTCGCCGAGCATGCGGCTCATCTCCTGATGGAACTGACTCCACGGATTGCGGTTCTGCGAGCGGGTCGAAGCCATTGTCCTGTCCTCCCTATGGCTGTGGTGTCGCCTTGCCCACGTTCATGTGGGGTAGCGGTACAAGGGTTTCAACGGCGGCGGGCCACCCATACGGTGCTAGCATGGCTGTCATGTGCCGAACGAACGCCGCAATGGCGGGGGATTGCCGCCGGCTCCTCGCCGGGCTGGCCCTGCCCGCGCTGCTGCTGAGCGCGTGCGCCCAGCCCGAGCCGACGCGGTTCGAACCGCCGCGGGTGGTGGAGGCCTCGCCCTACGTCGAGACTGGCGACTTCGACGCGATCCAGCGCCACGACCAGTTGCGCCTGCTCATGGTGCGCCAGCCTGGCACGGTCAACCGGCTGCCGCGCGCGGGCTCGCCGGTCAACGCCCAGCTGCGGGCCGCGGCTCGCTTCGCGCGCTCGGTGGGCCTCGAGCCGGTCGTTGTCCTGGTCGACCGCTTCGAGGAGCTCGTACCCGCCCTGCAGGCTGGCCGGGGAGACTTGATCGTGGCCAACATGGCGATCACGCCGGAACGCCGCGAGCAGATCGGCTTCACCGTGGCACTCGATCGCAGCCGGCAGATGCTCGTGGCCCGGTCCGACGCCCCCATCGAACACCCCGCCGACCTCGCCGATCGGGACATCACCGTCGAGTTCGCCTCGCGCTACTGGGACACCGCCCAGCGCCTGCAGGAGCGCTTCGAGGGCCTGCGCGTCCATAGCCTCCCCGGGCTGACGACCGAGCGCAAGCTCGACCTGCTCGCCGCGGGCGAAATCGACCTCACCATCGTCAGCGGCAACAGGCTCGACCCCATCCTCGAGTACCGTGACGATCTGTGCTCGGCCTTCCCCGTGTCCCCGGAGACGGGGATCGGCTGGGGCGTGCGCGACAACGCCGAGCAGCTCAAGGCCGTGCTCGATCGCTTCATCACCCAGCGCAAGCTGGTGCAGTTCGAACGCAAGCAGCACACCGGCGACCTGCCGCAGATCCGGCAGAACCGGGAGCTGCGCGTCGCGACGCGCAACAGCGCGGCCAACTACTTCGTCTGGCGCGGCCAGCTCCTCGGCTTCGAGTACGAGCTGGCGAAACGCTTCGCCGAGCGCCTCGGTGTGCGGCTCCAGATCGTCGTCGCGGACCCGGAGGAATCGCTGCGGGACATGGTGCGCTCGGGACGGGCCGACATGGCGGCCGCGTTCCTCACACGCGGCGCCGGCGCGGGTGGAGGCGACCTCGCCTGGTCGCGGCCGTACCACCACGCGGTCAAGCAGGTGGTCACCGACGGCACCGATCGCGCGCTCGGGTCGCTTGCCGATCTCGAGGGCCGCGTGCTGCACCTGCGGTCCGGCACCCGCGGGTGGGAGCTCGCGGAGCGCCTGCGTCGAGAGAACGCGGTCGACTTCGAGTTGCGCGCCTTAGCGGGCGACGAGGCACCCGAGGAAGTCATGCGCAAGGTGGCGCGTGGCCGCTACGACCTGGCGCTGGTCGACGACCACATCGCGAAGAATGCAGCGGCATGGCGCGAGAACGTGTCCGCTCACCTGGAGCTGGGCGAGCCGGTGGCGCATCGCTGGGCCTTCCGCGCCGACAGCAATCAGCTGAAGGCAGCCGCCGACCGCTATCTGGAGCAGACCTACCGGGGCACGTTCTACAACACGGTGTACGCCAAGTACTTCCGCGATCACGACCGGATCCGCCAGTACCAGGCGCAGCGGATCGACCTCAGCAGCGGGCGGCAGCTGTCGCCCTTCGATGCCCTGATCAAGCGCTATGCCCGGGAGTACGGCTTCGACTGGCGCCTGGTCGCGGCGCAGATGTTCCAGGAGAGCGGCTTCAACCCCAACGCGCGCTCGTGGGTGGGTGCGCGCGGCCTGATGCAGATCATGCCCGCGACCGCGCGCCAGGTGGGCGTGACGAAGTCCATCGCCGATCCCGAGGTGAACATCCGCGCCGGCATCCGTTACCTCGACTGGCTACGGGATCGCTTCGAGGAGGATCTCAGCGTGCAGGACCGCATGTGGTTCACGCTCGCATCGTTCAACGCCGGGCTCGGCCATGTGCGCGACGCGCGCCGGCTCGCCGGGCGCAAGGGCCTCGACCCGGACAGGTGGTTCGATAACGTCGAGCGGGCGATGCTGATGCTCTCGAAGCCGAAGCACTATCGCCATGCCCGCTTCGGCTACGTCCGCGGGCGCGAGCCCGTGGGGTACGTGCGCTCGATCCGCGAGCGCTACCAGGCGTATATCCTCTGGACCAACGACTGCTGGCCCCGCTGCCAGCCCAGCCCGCACCCGACCGTGACGGATTATGGCGGCGCCGGCCCGCTCGCTGGGCGGCGCCCGGGTAGTGCTGCTCCCACCGCGAACTGATACCGCCGGCGAACGTCAAGCCCGGGCGACGCGCGCCGGTGGCAACCCGCGCGACCGCTATGGGGTTGTTCGCGGAGCCCGACCGCGGGGCCGTCCGCAACGCCTCGGCGCATTGCCCGCGCACGCAGGGGCGACGGGGATACGGGGGCGGCGGGACGGGCGCACGATCGTATATTGAAAACCGGCGATCGGGCCGTGTATTATAACTTTTTGTTATCAAGAACCCGGCGGATACGCGATGACCCTTCGCCAGCTGCGCTACATCGCCGCGGTCGCCCGCTACGGTCTCAATGTCTCGGCCACGGCGGAGCACCTGTACACGTCCCAGCCGGGTGTCTCGAAGCAGATCCGGTTGCTGGAGGACGAGCTCGGCGTCGAGATCTTCGAGCGCACCGGGCGACAGCTCACCCGCGTGACCCCGGCCGGCAAGGTGATCATCGAGCTGGCCAACCGCATCCTGCACGAGAGCGAGAACATCGAGCAGGTGGCGCAGGAGTTCCGCGACCCCGCTGCAGGCAGTCTATCGATCGCGACCACCCACACCCAGGCGCGCTACGCGCTGCCCCCGGTCATCGAGCGCTTCACCTCGGCCTATCCCCGGGTCGCATTGCACATGAATCAGGGCACGCCCACCCAGATCGCCGAGATGGCAGCGGCCGGAACGGTCGACTTCGCCATCGCCACGGAGGCCATGGAGCACTTCGAGGACCTGGTGATGATGCCCTGCTACCACTGGGACCGGGCGATCGTGGTGCGTCGCGACCACCGGCTGGCAGATAAGCCGGACCTGACCCTGTCGGACGTGGCCGCCGAGTCGCTGATCACGTACGTATTCGGCTTCACCGGGCGCTCGCGCCTCGATCGCGCGTTCAACGCGGCAGGGCTCACGCCGAACGTGGTGCTCACTGCCACCGATGCCGACGTCATCAAGACCTACGTACGTCTCGGCCTCGGCATCGGAATCATGGCCAACATGGCGTACGAGCCCGAGATCGACGGCGACCTCGTGCGCCTCGACGCGAGCCACCTGGTCGAATCGAGCACCGCGCGCATCGGCTTCCGCCGCAACACCCGCCTGCGGGGCTACATGTACGCCTTCATCGAGGCCTTCGCGCCGCACCTCACGCGCGCCGTGGTCGACGCCGCGCTCGAGGCCGAGACCGCCGCCGAGCGCGACGAGCTGTTCGAGGATCTGGTGCTGCCGCGCTACTGAGCGGGCCGCGGCGGGCTTCGCCGACCGGTGACCGCGTTCCCGCGAGGGCGCGAAGGGCGAAGGGCGAAGTCGAGCCGAACGGGACTTGCTGGCGCGTGGCTGGGGGACGCGGCGCCGTGCTGCCGCGGGGTTGCGTCGATGCGCTCGCAACGACGGTCCGGGATGAACGATGCTGTCCGGGCAAGGGTCGACATCGGGTCGATCCAGCCGTTGTCATCGCGGGCGAACCCGCTCCCGCGCGCGGACCCCCCCCCGCGGCCTCGGGATCCCGGCAGGAGCGGCTCGCCCGCGATGCTGCCGGCACGCGTCTGGCTGGGCGCGCCCCCGGAAGGGCGACCGCAGATGCGGCCTCCGCGGCGAGTGCACGGGCACCCCGGTGATGCCGGTCTCGTTCGCGACCCTGCGTGAACCCGGCCTGCCTTCGAGTCCCCCCGGGGGCCCGGCGCGCCTCGGCGAGGACCATTCGTTGCGGGCCCGCAACGAGAAAAGCCCCGCCGGGGCGGGGCTTTTCCGTCCGGTGGCCCGTTGCCGGGCCGGCCGGAGAGGGATTCAGGCGGGGCGAACGTTCGCCGCCGCGAGGCCCTTCTGCGTCGTGGTGGTCTCGAACTCGACTTCCTGGCCCTCGGTGAGGCTGCGGAAGCCGTCGCCCTGGATGGCGCTGAAGTGGACGAATACGTCCTTGCTGCCATCGCTCGGCTGGATAAAGCCGAAGCCCTTCGCGTCGTCGAACCACTTCACTGTACCGGTCGTCATGGTGTCATCTCCTTGATGATGGGTATTTGACGTTGTTGCAGGTCGTTCTGAATACCAACCGGAGTGACTGCCATGCGGTACTGCCGGGGACCTTCGAAACTCACTGCGTCGACGATAATGCACAATCGCCGTTCCCGCGTCCAGTCTTTTTTGCCGTCGCCCTGCGGGCCGCCGACGCCCCGGGGGTGCCACGCGGGGTAGGCAATCGCGTTATGATGGGCGGTTTACCCGAAAATCGCCCACTGACGGGCGCGAGCGGCCGCAACCATGATCGAGAATCTGCGCAACATCGCCATCATCGCCCACGTCGACCATGGCAAGACCACCCTGGTCGACCGCCTGCTGCAGGAGTCGGGGACGCTGTCCGCGCGCGACGCCGGGGCCGAGCGGGTAATGGATTCCAACGACCTCGAGCGCGAGCGCGGGATCACGATCCTGTCGAAGAACACCGCGATCGACTGGAACGGCTACCGCATCAACATCCTGGACACGCCCGGCCACGCGGATTTCGGCGGCGAGGTCGAGCGGGTGCTGTCGATGGCGGATTGCTGCCTCCTGCTGGTCGACGCGGTCGACGGGCCGATGCCGCAGACACGATTCGTCACCCAGAAGGCCTTTGATCTCGGCCTCAAGCCGATCGTCGTGGTCAACAAGATCGACCGCCCGGGGGCGCGTCCGGACTGGGTGATCGAGAAGACGTTCGATCTGTTCGACAGCCTGGGAGCGACCGACGAGCAGCTGGACTTCCCGATCGTCTACGCCTCGGCGCTGCAGGGCTACGCCGGCCTCGACGACAGTGTGTGCGGGGGCAGCATGCAGCCGCTGTTCGAGACCATCGTCGAGCGCGTGCCGGCACCCGATGTCGACCCGGACGGCCCGTTCCAGATCCAGGTGACGACGCTCGACTACTCCAGCTTCCTCGGCCAGATCGGCATCGGCCGCGTCCTCCGGGGCACGCTCAGGCCGAGTAGCCCGGTCAAGGTGGTCGGCCGCGACGGCAAGCAGCGCAATGCGCGCGTGCTCAAGATCCTCGGCTTCCAGGGGCTCGACCGGGTCGAGGTCGAGCGCGCCGAGGCCGGCGACATCGTCGCGCTGACGGGCATGGACGGCCTCGACATCTCGGACACCATCTGCGACCCGAACAAGCCCGAGTCGCTGCCCTTGCTCACCGTGGACGAGCCGACCGTGAACATGACCTTCGAGGTCAACAAGTCGCCGTTTGCCGGCCGCGAGGGCAAGTACCTGACCAGCCGCCAGATCCGTGAGCGCCTCGAGCGCGAGCTCAAGTCGAACGTGGCGCTGCGCGTCGCCGACACGGACGATCCGGACAAGTTCCAGGTGTCCGGGCGCGGCCTGCTGCACCTGTCCGTGTTGCTCGAAACGATGCGTCGCGAGGGCTACGAGATCGCCGTGTCACGCCCGTCGGTGATCGTGCGCGAGGTCAACGGCGAGAAGCAGGAGCCGTACGAACACCTCGTCGCGGACATCGAGGCCGAGCACCAGGGCAGCGTCATCGAGCGCCTGAACGAGCGCCGCGGCACGCTCAAGGACATGCAGCCGGACGAGACCGGCCGCGTGCGCCTGGAGTACGAGATCCCGGCGCGCGGGCTGATCGGCTTCCGCAGCGAGTTCATGAGCCTGACCTCGGGCACGGGCATCCTCACCCATGTGTTCGACCACTACGGGGCGATGGGGCCGCAGAACATCGGCCAGCGGCGCAACGGCGTGATGATCTCGCAGGAGGACGGCAAGGCGGTCGCCTACGCGCTGTTCAACCTGCAGGAACGCGGCAGCCTGTTCGTGGGCCACAATGACGACGTCTACCAGGGCATGGTCATCGGCATCCACAATCGCGGCAACGACCTCACGGTCAATCCGCTCAAGGCCAAGGAACTGACCAACGTCCGCGCGGCCGGCTCCGACGAGAACGTGGTCCTGACGCCGCCGATGCGCCTCGACCTCGAACAGGCCCTCGAGTTCATCAACGACGACGAGCTCGTCGAGGTGACCCCGAAGGCGGTGCGCCTGCGCAAGCGCTGGCTCAAGGAGCACGAGCGCAAAAAGGCGAGTCGCAACAAGGCCACCGCCTGAAGCCGGTCGACCGACGCCGGGGAGCAAGGGATGACCACAGCACGGGAGGCGGCGGAGCCCCGCCGCGTCGGCGCGGGGCGGCGACTGGCCGCCGCGGTCGTCGACGGCCTCGCGGTCGGTGCCGTCACCGGCGTCACCCTCGTCGCGGCGGGCCAGGCCCCGGCCGCCCTCATGGCGCCGGGCACGCTGGTGCTGCTGGGCGCGGTCGCGATGTTCTACCGCGTCCTGACCGAGGGTGGCTCGCTCGCGGCCACACCCGGGAAACGCCTGCTCGGCCTGCGCGTGCGCCCGCCCGCCGGTGGGCGGCTCGACTTCGCGGTCGCTGCCCTGCGCGGCTGGCCCTGGTGGCTTACGGGGGCCGCCGCCGGCATCGATCCGCGCCTCATACCGGTTGGCGCCCTGTTGTCCGTCGCGGCTCTCGTCCCCATCCTGCTCGATGACGGCGAGCGGGGCCTGCACGATCGCATGGCGGGCACTGTCGTCGTGCACGACAGCCAACCCGGGGAGCAAGCACAACCGTGAGCGAGACCGGCCTGCGATTCGAGCGCCTGTACGGGCGGCACATCGGCGAACGCCTCTACGAGCTGGCGGAACTGCGCATGACCGTCTTCCGCGAATGGCCCTACCTGTACGACGGCGACCTCGATTACGAGCGCAAGTACTTGGGCTACTACGTCCGCAGCCCGCGCGCCTTCGCGCTGGTGGTGTTCGACGGCGACGAGGCGGTGGGCGCCACCACGGCGATGCCGCTGGCCGACGAGGCCGACGCGATGAAGGCACCGTTCCGCAGTGCCGGCTTCGATGTCGCCCGGGTGTGCTACAACGCCGAGTCGGTACTGTTGCCGGCCTACCGCGGACGCGGGCTCTATCGATCGTTCTTCGACGAGCGCGAGGCCCACGCGCGCAGCTTCGGCGATTACGACTGGATCACGCACTGCGCCGTCCAGCGCCCCGGGGATCACCCGCAGCGCCCCGCGCACGCGCAGCCGCTGGACGCCGTCTGGCGTCACTTCGGTTATGAGCCGCGCCCGGAGCTCACGGCCCGCTACCCGTGGCGCGACATCGGCCATCAGGAGGAGACCGAGAAACAGCTGATGTTCTGGATCAAGGCGCTGTGACGGGGCTCGGCGCGCGGACAGGGACAGGGCCCCGGGAGCCACTGGCGAACGCGCGCAGCCCGGGCCCGGGACCGCGGCGCGGATGCGCGGGCCACCCGCTGCGCGCGTGGGCTCCGCAAGCACGCAGCTGCGTGGTCATCGTCGGCCGCCTGCAATGTTCGCCACGCGGCGAGCGACCGTTGGTGGCTCCGCCCCGGTGGGCGGACTCCCGATGCACCCGGAGCGATAGATGCCGAACGAACCCCGCATCGTGATCGCCTATTGTCCCGCCTGCCGCTGGCTCCTGCGCGCGGCGTGGCTCGCGCAGGAACTCTTGTCGACATTCGAGGACGACCTCGGGGAGGTGGCCCTCGCGCCCGGCGGCCGCGGCGAGTTCGAGATCACGACGGGCGACGGGCGCACGCTCTGGTCGCGCGCGGCCGAGGGCCGCTTCCCGGAGGCGAAGGAGCTGAAGCAGCGCCTGCGCGACACGCTGTTCCCCGGGCGCGCCCTCGGTCACAGCGACCGTGACGGCCAGGCACCCAACGGTTGATGCGCGTGGCGGGTCTTCGCCCGCTCGCCCGTCGGCAGGCCCGAGCGTCGGTTCGCCGCGCGTACCCCAGGTCACGCGTTGCGTGAGCGCGTCCATGAGCCGCGGTGGGGCGATGCCGTCGCGCGCGGCGAAGAACCCGGTCGCATGGCCGAGGCGGAACCCGGACACCATGCCGGTGTGGGCTGTTCCGGCCGCGCCCGGGGAGTAGCGCCTCGCCGACAGCGATTGCCGGGCCGTCTCTGCTGGAACGGAGCGCCGCCGCCAGTGGCGATGACGCCGTCGCTGGACGCTCAGGGCTAGTGGGCCGTGCGGGCCCGGGCGCGACGCCCTTGCGAGCGGACTGGCCCACCCCGGGCCGAGGCCCGATGATGAACGCGGTGGCGACGATGCGAGGCAAGCCTTGAAACCCGCAATGGACAACGTGATCGCGCCCGGCGGCGGTCGGATCGGGCTGACAGCCTGCCCCGGCATCGAAGGCGCGCGGGTGGGCGCGGCGCCGGGGACGGCACTCGAGACCGACCTCGCGGGCATTCGCGACTGGGGCGGCCGGGCGCTGCTCACACTGGTGGAGCCGTTCGAGCTCCGCCTGCTCGGCGTCGCTGAGCTCGGGACCCGGGCCCGGGTGACCGGCATCGAGTGGTGGCACCTGCCCGTGGTCGACGGCGCCGCCCCCGGCGCCGCCTTCGAGGACGCATGGGGCCGTGCGGGCTCCGCGCTGCAGTCACACCTCGACGCGGGTAAGCGGATCGTCTTGCACTGCCACGCCGGGCTCGGCCGCTCGGGTGCGGTCGCCGCGCGGTTGCTCATCGAGCGCGGCCTGGCACCCGCGGATGCCATCGCAGCCGTCCGGCGCGCACGCCCGGGGGCGATCCAGACGCCGGAGCAGGAACGCTGGGTCGAGCACATGGCCGCGGGTGGCGGCAGGCGCGCGGCGCGTTGAAACGACCACGCCGTGGCTGCATGCTGCATCCCTCATGGCACAATACTTCGAGCATCCGAATCGCTCCGGCACGTTCCCGCCGGTCATCCAGGCGCTGCTGATCGGCAACTGCCTGGTGTTCCTCGTCCAGGGGCTGGGCGGCGCCGGGACGCTCATCGAGACGTTCGCCCTGTGGCCCCTCGGCACGCCGGGATACGTGGACGGCGCGATCGGCCTGCAGCGCGTGCCGCAGTTCCAGCCGTGGCAGCTCGTGACCTACGCCTTCCTGCACGGCAACCTGCTGCACCTGTTCGTCAACATGTTCGCCCTGTGGATGTTCGGCACACTGATCGAGCTCGACTGGGGCTCGCGGCGGTTGCTGTTCTACTATTTCGCGTGCGTGATCGGCGCGGCTCTGGTCCAGCTCGCCGTGGCTTCGGGCGGCGACGGCATCCCCTATCCCACCGTGGGCGCCTCGGGCGGGGTGTTCGGCATACTGCTGGCGTTCGGCCTGCGGTTCCCGAACCAGTACATCCTGCTGCTGATCCCGCCGATCCCGATGAAGGCCAAGTATTTCGTGGTCCTGTTCGGCGCGCTCGAGCTCTTCCTCGGGATCACGGGCACGCAGGCGGGCGTGGCCCATTTCGCCCACCTCGGCGGCATGGCGGCGGGCGTGCTGATGATCCTGTACTGGCGCGGCAAGCTGCCGCTGCAACCCCGTCACCGGATGCGCTGACATGACCCCCGATCCCCTCGACGTCTTCCGCCCGGATCTGCTCTCGGATCACACCGTGTTCGTCACGGGCGGCGGTAGCGGCATCAACCTCGGGGTGGCGCTCGCCTGCGCGCGCCTCGGGTCCGCCGTCGGCCTGTGCGGGCGCAACGAGGAACGCCTGGCCGAGGCGCGCAAGCGCCTCGAGCAGGCCGGCGCCCGCGCCGTCTCGGCGACCCCCGCCGACGTGCGCGAACCGGAGGCCGTCGCCGCCGCCCTGGACGCCTCGCGCGAGGCGCTCGGCGACCTCGACACCCTGGTCTGCGGTGCGGCCGGCAACTTCCCCGCGATGGCCCACGAGTTGACCGCCAACGGCTTCCGCGCCGTGGTCGACATCGATCTCAACGGCAGTTTCCATGCCTGCAGCGCCGCCTTCGAGCAGCTGCGCGCGACCGACGGCTCGATCCTCATGATCTCGGCGCCGCAGGCCACCGATCCCTACGTCGGCCAGGCCCACGTGGGCGCGGCGAAGGCGGGCGTCGAGCAGCTGATGCGCACGCTCGCGGTCGAGTGGGGACCCTATGGCATCCGCGCGAACGCGATCGTCCCGGGCCCGGTCTCCGACACCGAGGGTGTGCGCCGTCTGCTGCCCGGCGAGGCGGCGGATCGCGCCGCACGCATCGTGCCGCTGGGGCGGCTGGGGCAGACCGTGGACATCGGGGCCGCGGCCGTCTATCTGGCCTCCGGGGCGGCCGGCTACGTTTCGGGAACCGTGCTCGACGTCGATGGCGGCGGCAGCCTGGTCGGCTCGGGGCCCTGGAACGCCCTCCTGGCCGGCAAGTGATCGGCACTGCGCCATCGCTTCGGCCATCAGCTCCAGTACCGCAGAGCGCCATGAGCGAGCACGTCTACAAGCACATCGAGCTGACCGGCTCGTCGCCCGCGGGCATCGAGGTGGCCGTGCAGAGCGCGATCGAGCGCACCAGCCGCACCGTGCACAACATGCGCTGGTTCGACCTCGGGGGAACGCGAGGACCCATCACCGACGGACGTATCGAGTACGGGCGCGTCAGCGTCAGCGTCAGCGTCGGCTCCATGCGCGACGGCTGAAGCGGACGAGCCCGCCCCCCGTAGGGCACCGCATCACGCGGACCGCGTCGACCCGGATGGCCATCGCCCCGGTGGCGGCGTACGCAGGCGGCGCCCGCCGCGCCGGCCACGAGCGCGCCAGTCCCACCGGGATACTCGCTTGCCCCGACCGCGCGCGCCGTCCGCGCGACTCAATCGCGCGCATGGGGGCGCTCGAGGTCGAGCGCTGGCCCCTTCGGCACGATCTGTGACGGATTCACCGTGCGGTGGCTGTAGTAGTAGTGCTGCTTGATGTGCTCGAAGTCGACGGTCGCGCGCACGCCCGGCCACTGGTACAGCTCGCGCAGGTAGCCGGCCAGATGATTGAAGTCGGCAATGCGCCGGCGGTTGCACTTGAAGTGGCCGACGTAGACGGCGTCGAAGCGCACCAGCGTGGTGAACAGGCGCCAGTCCGCTTCCGTGACGCGGTCGCCGCAGAGGTAGCGGCGCTCGCCCAGCAGCGCGTCGAGGCGGTCGAGCTCGGCGAACAGTGCATCGAACGCCTCCTCGTAGGCCGTCTGGGTCGTGGCGAAGCCGGTCTTGTACACGCCGTTGTTGACGCGATGGTAGATCGGCTCATTGATCGCCTCGATCGTTTCGCGCAGCTCCGCCGGGTAGTAGCCGTCGTCGTTGCCGGCGACGCCGACGAAGGCCGAGTTGAACATGCGCATGATGTCGGCCGACTCGTTCGAGACGATCGTGCCGCGCTGCTTGTCCCAGAGCAGCGGCACGGTCACGCGGCCCGTGTAGTGCGGATCGACCATCGTGTAGAGCTGGTGGTGGTAGCGCACCCCGTTGACCGGGTCGCCCGTGCCCTCGAAGCGGTGCAGGTCATCAGTCGTGTCACCGGCGTACGCCCAGCCGTTCTCCAGCATGTGCGGGTGAACGACGGAAACCGATATCGCGTCCTCGAGACCCTTGAGGCTGCGCATGATCAGCCCGCGATGGGCCCAGGGACAGGCGAGCGAGACGTACAGGTGATAGCGCCCGACCTCGGCCGGGAAGCCACCCTCGCCGGCCGGCCCCGGCGAGCCATCCGGCGTGATCCAGTTGCGGAATGCCGGGCTCTCGCGCTGGAAGCGCCCGCCCGTGCTCCTGGTGTCGTACCACTGGTCGTGCCAGACACCGTCGATCAACTTGCCCATTTCGTTTCTCCCAATGTGTGTGAATCCCGGTTCTCGCCGAGGTACCCAATACGCCAGGGGACGCCTAGCGGGACAGGTTCACGCAGAGTCGCCGAGCGCGCAGAGGCGCGCAGGCGTAGGCTGGGCTGAGCGGAGCGAAACCCAGCAGGAGCGCCTCGCACGGCTGAGGGCCACGAGGGGCCGTAGACCGTGTTGGAGCGTGCGCGAACCCGCATCGGATTCTCGTACGGCGGGACGCGCCGGGTTTCGCTTCGCTCAACCCAGCCTACGTCGCGCCGCGTTGTTGTGACTCTGCGTGAAGCCGTTCTTCTTCGCGCACCTTGGCGTTCCTCGCGTCCTGGCGCGAACCCGACGACAACGTTTCAGCGGCGGCAGCCGGTCACGCCGCTGCCGCGGTCCAGACCGTGGCGAGGTCCGCCAGTGCGCTGCGGGCCTCCGCGAGCGCCTGCTCGCGCGCGTCCTCGCCCACGGCCAGGCCCTCGGCGGTGACGAAGCGCACGTCGTCGATGCCGAGGAAACCGAGGAACTGGCGCACGTACGGCGTCGCGCGGTCGTGCTCGCCGTGGATGCCCCCGTGGGCACCGAGGACCACCGCATGGCGGACCTGCAGCAGGCCCTCCGGACCGCTGTCCGTGTAGCGGAACGTGCGCCCGGCGCGCGCGACGTGGTCGAACCAGGCCTTGAGCGGGCTCGGCACGTTGAAGTTGTACATGGGCGCGCCGAGCACCAGTATGTCGGCGGCCTGCAGCTCGTCGATCAGCGCGTCGGACTCGGTCGCGAGCGCGGCCTGGCGCTCGCTGCGCTCGGCCGGGGCGGTGACGAACGCGCCGAAGCGCTCGGCATCGAGATGCGGCAGCGGCTCGGCCGCCAGATCGCGCCGGGTCACGCGCACGGCGGGATCGCCGGCCTGCAGCCGGGCGACGAAATCGTCGGCCAGCGCGGTCGACTGGCCGCCGTCGGAGAAGATGCTGCTGTTGATCTGGAGTACGTGTGTCATCGCTGTGGTCTCCCGTTCGGTTAGCGATGAGGGGATGATGGATCGGATTCCGGTATGATTGGCCGCGATTTTCGGGATTGACTCATGGGGTTTCTCGATCAATGACGCAACCGCGGGTATCGCTGGATCAGTGGCGGGTGCTGCAGGCCGTCGCCGACCACGGCGGCTTCGACGCCGCGGCCGAGGCCCTGGGCCGCAGCCAGTCCGCCGTCAGCTACGCCGTCCAGCGCCTGCAGGAGCAGCTGCCGGTCGCCGTGCTGGCGCGCGAGGGCCGGCGGACCGTGCTCACCGAGGCGGGCAGGGCGCTGCTGCGCCGCTCGCGCGCGCTGGTCGGCGAGGCGGCGGCGCTGGAGGAGCTGGCGGCGACGCTGGGGCAGGGCTGGGAGGCGGAGATCGCGCTGGCGGTCGACGTGATCTGCCCGCCCGACGTGATCCTGCCGGCCCTGGCCGCGCTGGGCGAGCGCTCGCCGCAGACCCGGATCGACGTGCTCGAGCCGGTGCTGTCGGGCACGCGCGACGCGATCGTCCAGCGCCGCGTCGCGCTCGCGATCGGTGCGCAGGTGCCGCCGGGCTTCCTCGCCGAGCCGCTGCTGGAGGTGGAGTTCGTCGCCGTGGCCCACCCGGACCATCCGCTGCACCGGCTCGGGCGGACGGTAACCGCGGGCGACCTGCGCATGCGCCGCCAGATCGTGGTGCGCGACACCGGGCCGCAGCGCCTCGATTCCGGCTGGCTCGGGGCGGAGCAGCGCTGGACGGTCGCCCATATGCGCACCTCCGCGGACGCGCTGCGGCGCGGGCTGGGTTTCGCCTGGATCCCGCGCGACCTGGTCGCCGACGACCTGGCATCCGGTCACCTGCGGCCGCTGCCGCTGGACGCGGGCGGCACCCGGCGGGCAACGCTGAGCCTGGTGTTCGTCGCCGGCGACGCGGCCGGGCCCGGCACGCGCGAGCTGGCCGGGCTCATCCGCGAGCACGCGCGGCGCTACGCCGCCGCGCGCGGGCACGCACCGGCCGACGACGGCCCGGCGCAGCCCTGACCCGCGCGCTCAGATGGCCCGGTCGGCGGGGTCGGTGACACCGAGGCCGGCGGCGCGGATATCGGCCGGCGCCTCCTCGGCCACGGCGTGGAAGCCGAACTCGCGGCGCTGTGGGCAGTCGCGGCGGATGCGGTCGAAGGCCATGCGGCGCTCCCCGGGCGCGTACTGAAGCAGCGTGCGCAGGCGCCGGTCGTCGGCGCGCGGATCGTAGGCGGCGAGCACGGCTTCGACCGGGTCCGGGCCGACCGAGGCGGCCGGCGCCGCAGGCAGCTCGGCGCGCCAGTCCCACGCCGGGTCGATGCCGAAGTGCGCGCCGGCGGCCGCGGCGACCATCGCGGTCCCGCGCAGGCGGCCCTCGCGCGTATGCCCGGCGATGTGCGGGGTCGCCAGGTCCACGCGCGGCAGGAGCCCGGTGTCGATCCCCGGCTCGCGGGCCCACGTGTCGATGACGGTGACGAGATCCGGGCCGTCGTCGAGGCGCGTCGCCAGGGCGTCCTCGTCGACCACGCCGCCGCGTGCCGCGTTGAGCAGCACGCTGCCGGATCCCATCGATGCCAGCGCGTCGGCATCGACCAGCCCCCGGGTCGCGTCGGGCCCGTGGTCGGTCAGCGGCACGTGCAGCGTGACGACGTCGCAGGCGAGCGCTTCGGCCAGCTCGACGAAGCCGTCGTCGCCCTCGGTGCGGGCCCGGGGCGGGTCGCAGACCCGGACCGCGTAGCCGATGGCCGCGAGGCGTCGGGCCACCCGCGCGCCCGCGCAGCCGGCGCCGATCACGCCGACGCGGCCACGGCCGAAGCGATGCCGGGCGTTCGCGTGCAGGGCCGCGAGCGACGCGACCACCCAGTCGGCGACGGCGGTGGCATTGCAGCCGGGCGCGTGGGCGAAGGCGATGTTGCGCTCGGCGAGCCAGTCGAGATCGACGTGATCGCAGCCGCTCGTGGCCGTACCGACGAAATCGACCTGCGACCCGCCCAGCAGCGTCCGATCGACGCGCGTGACCGAGCGCACGATGAGCGCGGCGGCGCGCGACACGTCTTCCGAGTCGATCTGGCGACCCGCCACGGGCACGACGTCGCCGAAGCGCACGAAGGCGCGCTGGCCGGCGGCGAGGTTTTCGTCGATCACGACGCGCATGCGTTCAGTCCGATTCCCCGGTATCGATTCGCGGATGACCGGCGAGCTTGCGATGCAGCGGGTCGGTGTCGGCGATCGCGCGCGGCCTTCCCCGCCTCGCGCGGCATTCGCCGCACCCGACCGCAGGCCCGCAGCCTCTCCGCGAGCTGCCTCCGGTCATGGTCGCACGTGGCGCAATGGCGCGCGTGCTCGCTACACGCCGGCGTGAGCGAGCCGGAGGCCGTCGCGGCGTCAGCGCCGTGCAGGCGCCGGCAGTGCCCGCCCCGCGTCGCGGCGCCCACCAGTACGGTTTCTGCGGTGGCATTCGCGTGGCCCATCCGCGGAGATGCGCGGGCTGGCGCCACGCACACAGGGAGCGCACCTCCGAGTGCGCTGTCCGCGCCCCTGGACGCGCATGCGCCGGTCCCCGCCGCGACGCCTCGGCCACCTCGCCGGGGGCCTCGTTGCACCGGACATGCCGGCACGTCGACTGGCTCGAAGCGGCTTGCGCCAGGGTCCACTGCCGGCGGCATGGGGACGCGTCCCCTTGCCGATCTTCAGTTCTGCAGATACGTGTAGGCCGACAGGCCCGCCTCGAGTTCCCGCAGCAGCTCGGCACGCGCACCGGCGTCGAGGTCGGTGGCGGTCATCTTCTGCCGCAAGCGGGCGAGCAGGTTCTCGGGGTCGTAGTGGACGTAGCGCAGCAGCTCGTCCACCCGGTCGCCGCGTTCCGGCTCGACCAGGCGCCAGGCGTCACCCGTGAGCTCGACGTTGACCGCGTGCGTGTCGCCGAACAGATTGTGCATGTCGCCCAGGATCTCCTGATAGGCACCCACCAGGAACAGGCCCAGCAGGTAGTCCTCGCCCGGGCTGATCCGGTGCAGCGGCAGCGTCTTGAACACGCCGTCGCCATGGACGTATGCATCGATGCGGCCGTCGGAGTCGCAGGTCAGATCCTCGAGGACGGCGTCGGTGTCGGGCGGCTCATCCAGGCGCGTCAGGGGCATGACCGGGAAGAGCTGGTCGATGCCCCAGATGTCGGGCGCGGACTGGAACACGGAGAAGTTGCAGAAATACTTCGCCGCGAGGCGCTCCTGCAACCGCGCACGGATCTCGGGGTCACGGAAGGGCCGGCGTGCGAGCCGGTCCCGGGTATCGCGACAGATGGCGACGAACAGGCGCTCGGCCTCGGCCCGGCTGGCGATGTCGAGGTGCCCGTCCGTGTACAGCGCGTGCGCGTCGGCCAGGGCCCGGCCGGCGTCCTGGTAGCGCTCGGCCATGGAACCCGGCGGGTCGCGGTAGAGCGACCACAGGTCGTGCATGGCCACCGGGGCGTCGCCGGCTGGCTGCGACGGCACGGTATCGGGCACGGCCTCGGTGTCGATGACATCGGTGAGCAGCACGGCGTGGTGCGCGGTCATGGCACGGCCGGCCTCGGTGTAGATCGCCGGCGGCTCGAGGCCCTGCTCCGCACAGACGCGTGCGAGCTCGGCGACCACGCGGTCGGCATAACGCTCGAGGTGGTAGTTCATGGAGAAGTCGGCGCGCGAGCGCGAGCCGTCATAGTCCACGGCCAGGCCGCCGCCGACGTCGACCACCTCGAGCGGGGCTCCGAGGCGGCTGATCTCGGCGTAGTGGCGCGCCGCCTCCTGCATGCCGGCCGCGATGTCGCGCAGGTTGGCGATCTGCGA
>CAZVFN010000035.1:0-25117 GCA_964626335.1 uncultured Ectothiorhodospiraceae bacterium | reverse complement strand
GGACCGAGTGGCGCGCCGTGACGTGGCCCAGCTCGTGGCCGAGCACGCCCACCAGGGCCGCTTCCGAGTTGAAATAGGCCATGATCCCGCGGGTGATGTAGACGTAGCCGCCCGGGAGGGCGAACGCGTTCACCTCCGGGCTGTCGAGCACCGTGAAGGTGTAGTCGAGGTCCTTGCGGTGGCTGTTGCGCGCGAGCCTGCGGCCCAGGCGCGAGACGTAGTCCTGCAGGGCCTGGTCGTCGTGGACCGCGTACTGCTCGAGGATCTTCTCGTGATAGTTCCGGCCGAGCTCGACCTCCTGCGACTCCGTCAGCATGACGAAGTCCGACTCCTTCGTGACCGGGTTGGTCGCGCAGCCGGCCATTGCCAGCACGGCGCCGAGCAGCGGGGCCAGGGGGGATCGCACGGTGTGCCGCCTCAGGTGTCCGTCTTCAGCCATTCGACCGCGGCCGGATGGCGCAGGTTCATGCGCGCCTCGCCGTCGACGCGGTAGATCCAGCCGCGCACGACCAGGCGGCGCCCCCGCCAGGTGCGCGGGTCGGCGCGGTCGAAGTATGGCAGATCCGATCGCGCCAGCCGCAGGGTCAGCCCGCGCAGATCGAGCCAGTAGGCCCGCTCGCCGGTACCGACGTGTTCGATGCGCCCGCGCACCCGCCGGAAGCCGCCGCCCTGGTCGAGTGCCGCCGCCGGCTGCGCTGCGTGCGCCGGGTGCCCCCACACGCCGCGTCCGGCGGAGCGCGCTCGCCCCTCGGCGCGTGTGTAGCACTCGAGGTGACCGAGGTTGGGCGGAATGGCGACCTGCCAGCCCAGTCCGCGCTCCAGAAGGAGGCGGGTGAGGTTGCGCCCGTCGGCGAGGAAGACGTGCGCCAGGAGGCGATCGTAGTGGTCGTGCCGCTCGGGTCCGAATGCGAGCGCCACGCGCGCGTCGCCCGTCGCCAGCAAATCGCGCAGCGCACGCCGGGCCTGCACCGCGAGCGGCTGGTCGGGGCCGTCGCCGTGGTCGAGCTCGGGCGTGTTGAGGCCGACGAGACGGACCTCGCGCCCGTCGCTCAGGCGCACCGTGTCGCCGTCGTATACCGTGTCGACCCGTGCGCGGGCGTCGACCGGGCCGGCGGGGCAGGCCGCCGTGGCGGCGGGCAGTACAAACAAGAGGGCGCTCGCGAGGAGCGCCCTGATCGCGGACCGGCCGGCGGCCATCGGCCGCGCCATCGGGCTCAGCGCTGGTAGCGCCGGCGGAACTTGTCCACCTGCCCGGCCGTGTCCATCAGCTTCTGCTTGCCCGTGAAGAACGGGTGGCAGTTGGAGCATACCTCGATGTGCAGTTCGTGGCCGAGCGTCGAGCGGGTCTCGAAGGTGTTGCCGCAACTGCAGGTCACCTTGACGGCCTCGTAATTCGGGTGGATGTCCTGCTTCATCGCGATCGTCCTCGCTCGGATCGGTCCTGCTCGGCTGAAGGGCGAGGATTGTACGGGTTGGCCACCGGGCCCGGCAAGGCCTGCGCGCGGTCAGTCATCGTCGCGCGCGATGGCGACCTCGAGCCCCCCAGCCGGCGACGTGCGCACCCGGAACCGGATCGGATGGCAGCAGATCTCGCAGTCCTGGATGTAGTCGCCGCCCGCGTCGTCCGGCTCGATCAGCGCTGTGAACGTTGCGCCGCAGTAGGGGCAGTCGATCTCGGCCTCGTCCAGCATCGGGCCTCCGGCAGGTGGTCGTCCCGGTTCTCGCCAAGGCGCGAAGCCCGCCAAGGCGCTGGGGTCCGCTTCGCGCAGCGTCGCCGAGGGCGCGGAGGATGGCAACGGGGAAGGGCCAAGGGCCAAGGGCCAAGGGCCAAGGGCGACGGCGACAGGCGGCCAAGCCGCCTGACGTTGCAACCCCCTTCTTCAGCCCTCGCCGCGCTCGCCGCGATTCCGCGACAGGCAGTCAGATGGCGCGTCCGTCACTCGCTGACGATCGGCAGGTCCAGCGCCGCCTCGCGCCCGGCGCCCCAGGTTTCGGTCTCGGCGGCGATGCGTGCAAGCACGTCGGTGTGGAACGCGAGGCCGAGCCCGGTGGGCCAGACCCGCTCGGCATCGCGGGCGACCAGACCGTCCGCCTCGGCCGCCGCGAGCGGGCGCTCCAGCCAGCGCAGCGGCACGCCCGTGCGCGCGTCGAACTCCGCGGCGGCGAAGCCGTCCGTCAGTCGCAGCGCGTCGAGCATGAACTCGAGCGCCGCGTCCGCCGCCGACAGGCGTTGCACGCGCGCGACGCGTTCGGGGCCCGCGGCGCGCTCGAGGTAGGCCCCGGGCGCGCGCACCTTGCTGATGCGCTCGATCACGCCCCGCGCGGGCACGGTGCGCTTGCCGTGCGCGCCGGCACCGATGCCGAGGTAGTCACCGAACTGCCAGTAGTTGAGGTTGTGTTCGCAGCAGCGGGCGCGGTCGCGCGCCCAGGCCGAGATCTCGTAGCGGTGGAAGCCGGCGGCGCGCAGGCGCGCGTGGCCGGCCGCCTCGATCTCGGCGATCGCGTCCTCGTCCGGCAATGCCGGTGGTCGGCTCCAGAACACGGTGTTCGGCTCGAGCGTGAGCTGATACCAGGAAACGTGGCCGACGCCCAGGTCGAGCGCGGTGTCGAGGTCGCGCAGGGCGCCCGCCCTGTCCTGGTCCGGCAGCCCGTACATCAGGTCGAGGTTGATGCGCTCGAAGCCGGCGGCCAGCGCCGCCTCGGCCGCCGCGTGCGCGGCCGCGCCATCGTGGATGCGGCCGAGGCTGCGGAGCGCGGCATCGTCGAAGCTCTGGATGCCGAGCGACAGCCGGTTGACCCCGGCTTCGCGAAACCCGTGGAACCGGCCCGCCTCGGCCGTGCCCGGGTTGGCCTCGAGCGTCACCTCGATGTCCGGCGCCGGATTCAGGTACATGCGCACGCGCGACAGCAGCCGCGCGATCGCCTCCGGCGGGAACAGGCTGGGCGTGCCGCCGCCGATGAAGATGGCCTCGATGGGCCGCCCCCAGATCTCGGGCAGCTCCTGCTCCAGGTCTGCCGTGAGCGCGTCGATGTAGCGCTCGAACGGTATCTCGCCCGGCGCCTCGTGCGAGTTGAAGTCGCAGTACGGGCACTTCCTCACGCACCACGGCAGGTGCAGGTACAGTGTCAGCGGCGGGTTGGCGTGGAATTCCATCGGGGCAGCGCCTGCGGTTCGTCGTCGCCCGATGATAGCAAGCCGCGGCGGGGCCCGGCCCCGGCCGGCGGTTCTTCGCGACGCGGCGGTCGTCGGCCCCGGTCCGGCCGATGCCGGCCAGCGCCCGCGAACGCGCCGCGGTCGGTGTTCGGTGCCGTGCGCGAGGCAGTGCCGGCCAGGCGGAACCGGCGAGCGCGTGACGCCGCGGATCGCCCGGCATCGGGCGCCGGGCACCGGGGCCGACGCTCCACGATGTCGTGACAGACCGGCGCCCGAGCCCGTATGTTAACCGGCGCACGGTGGCGAACGGAGCGCTGGATGGGAGCGGGCAGCGAAGCGTGGCTGGCGTCGCTCCTGGTGATCGCGGCGATCGTGGTCATCATGGTGGTGCCCGTGATGCTGGCGGCGAAATGGGCGGGCGCCCGGCGCAACGGGTTCCTGCACGCGTTCGCCGCGGTCGTGCTGGCGACGATGGCCGGCCATCTGGCCCTGGCGCTGATCGGCGACGCCGGCGCCGGCCTGGCGGTGGCGGTGGTGGCGGGCCTGGCGGTCTATGCGCTCGTGCTGGGCACGTCGTTCGTCGCCGCTGTCGGCATCGCGGTCGTGGCCGTGCTCATCCAGTGGGCCATGCTGTTCGCCGCGGTCCAGCTCGGCTTCAGCACGCCCTTCAGCGCGGGCTTCACCATCTGAGCGCGCGCGCAGGCCGGCGGCGATCGCCGCTGACATCGCCGGCTCGGTGTCCGAGGCGCGGCCCGCCGAGCGCCGGGACTTGCCGCTGTTCCACCGCCGCGCGCGCCCCAGCGACGACTCGGTCCTGACCGTCGCCGGGGCGCACGCGCTCGTCGCGGATCGCGCCTGCCGCGACAGCGTCCGCGCCCACGGGCGGCGCGACCCGGACGCCGGCTACGGGGCCGCGTTCATCGGCTGGCTGGCGCGCGCCGATCCACGGCCGTACAACCGCTTCGGCAACGGCGCCGAGACGTGAGCCCGTCGGGCTTCGCCTTCGACGACGCCGACACCGTGCTCGCCGAGGCCGAGCGCGCCGCGGCGATCGCGCACGACCATCCCAAGGGGATCCAGGGCCCGCAGGCAACGGCGCTCGCGGTGCTGCGCGCCCGCCGGGCGGCCCCGCCGAGCGGCTCCGGGACGAGCTCGCCCGGCGCTTCCGCTACGACCTCGAGCGCAGCGTCGACGCCATCCGCCCGCACTACGGCTTCGACGTGACCTGACAGGGCAGCGTGCCCGAGGCCGTCATCGCCGCGCTCGATGCCCCGAGCTCGGAGGACGCGGTGCGCGACGCCGACACCCAGGCCTGCATCGCGGGCGGCATCGCCGAGGCGCGCCACGGCCTGCCGGGTGACGTCACCGCCACCGTGCGGGGGTATCTGACGCCGGACCTGCTCGAAACCGTCGACCGATCCCGTGAACGCTTCCCGCCACCGCGGCGCTGACCGCGCCCGCCAGGCCGTGGTCCCCGCGTTGTCGGCCCTGCCCGGACGCGGGCGGGCGCCCGGTGCCGTGCCGTGCCGTGCCGTGCAGCCCGTGCCCCGCTCGCGGCGGTACGTCACGGTGCGACACCTGGCATCCCGCGTCGGGTGAGGCCCGTGGCTGCCGGGCCCCGCGGTGACGCGGGATGCCGCGGGTCCGGACGACCCCGGGCATCCGGTATCGACGGGTCGCATGCGCGCATTCGCCGGCGGCGAGGACACGCCTACGAGGCGATGCGCACGACCGTGCGCCCGCGGGTCTCGCCGGCGAGCATGCGCTCGAATACCGCGTCGAGCTCGTCGAGGCCCACCGTGCCGGCGACCATGCGCTCGAGGTGCGGCGGCCGCCATTCGCCGGCGAGCTGGTGCCAGCCGCGCACGCGCCGCTCGCGCGGGCAGTTCGCGGAAGTGACCCCGAGCAGGCTCACCCCGCGCAGGATGAACGGCATCACGGTGGTTTCGAACTGGTGGCCGCCGGCGAGGCCGATGCTGGCGACGCTGCCCCATGGCTCGAGCGTGCGCAGCAGCTCCGCGAGCGTGTCGCCGCCGACATTGTCGATCGCCGCGCCCCAGGCGGTCTCCTCCAGCGCTCGGCCCCGGGTCGCGAGGGCGTCGCGGCCGATCACCCGGCTGGCACCGAGCTCGCGGAGATAGGCCTCGGCGTCTGCCTTGCCGGTGACCGCGACGACGTCGTAGCCGAGGTCGGCGAGCAGATCGACCGCGATGCTGCCGACCCCGCCCGTGGCACCGGTCACGGCGACCGGACCGTACCCGGGCGTGAGCCCGTTCTCCTGCAGGCGCTGCAGCGCCAGCGCCGCGGTGAAGCCGGCCGTGCCCAGGGCCATGGCCGTGTACGCGTCGAGGCCTTCGGGGCGACGGACCACGAGCTCGCCCGGCACGCGCACGATCTCGGCATAGCCGCCGTCACGATCCTCGGAGAGCCCGCAGCCATTGACCAGCACCGGATCGCCGGGGGCGATGCCCTCGGTGGCCGAGTCGATCACCGTGCCGGCGACGTCGATGCCACCGATCAGGGGCAGGCGGCGCGCGATGCGCCCCCGCCCGGTGCCGGCCAGCGCGTCCTTGTAGTTGACGCTGGAGTACTCGGCGCGGATCACGACGTCGCCCTCGCCGACGTCGGCGGCGGCGATCGAAGTCAAGGTGCCGCCGCTGCCGTCTTCGCGCAACTGGTAGGCACGGACCTCGGCGGACGCGGGTGCGCTCATCGTTCGGCCTCCGGTCGGCTCGTGTCGGGCTGCAGCGATGATCTTACTCATGTTCCCGGGCCCCTTGTCACGTCGTTGCGCGGCGAACCGCCGCCGGGGCCCCGCCGCTCGTGCTGTCGCACGCCGCCCGGGGGCGCGGATCGAGTTCGGCCGCCACGCCCGTCGGCGCGCGCCTTGGAGGCGCCCCCTGATGGCGTACAATAAGCCCCATTCGACAACCGGGGCAGCCTCGCTGCGCGCGCAGCACGGACCCCAGCGGGAGGCACAGCGATGGACAAGATTGCGGTCGTGGGCGGTGCGGGCCGTGTCGGTGAATCGGCGGCCCTGTACCTGATGCAGCAGAACCTGTGCCGCGAAGTAGCGGTGATCGACATCGCCGAGGGGCCGGCCAGGGGGGCGGCGCTCGACATCGCCGAGTCGGCGCCGGTGTTCGGTTCCGACACCCGGGTCTGGGGATCGGCGGACTACACCGATCTCGCCGACAGCGACCTGATCATCGTCACCGCGGGCCTGCCGCGCAAGCCGGGCATGAGCCGCTCCGACCTGCTCGATAAGAACATCGCGATCATGGACCAGATCGCCGACGCCGCCACGGCGCATGCGCCGGATGCCATGATGATCGTTGTGGCCAACCCGGTGGACGTGATGACCTACCGCGCCTGGCAGCGCACGGGCTGGTCGCGCAATCGCGTGTTCGGCCAGGCCGGTGTGCTCGACTCCTCGCGCATGGCGTGGTTCATCGCCGAGGCCACGGGGCGCTCCATGGCCGACATCGATGCCATGGTCATGGGCGGGCACGGCGATCAGATGGTGCCGATGATGCGCTTCACCACGGTGAACGGCATTCCCGTCGAGAACTTCCTCGATGGCGAAAAGATCGACGAGATCATCGAGCGCACGCGCAAGGGCGGGGCCGAGGTGCTGGGGCTGCGCGAGAACTCGAGCGCGTACCTGGCGCCGGGGGCCTCGACGGTCGAGATGGTCGAGTCCGTGGTCAATGACCGCGGGCGCGTCCTGCCCTGCGTCGCCATCCTCGACGGCGAGTACGGCCACGCCAACTGCGCGATGGGCGTGCCCTCCGTGCTCAACCGCCATGGGCTCGACAAGATCGTCGAACTGGATTTGCATGAGGGCGAAACGAATGCGTTCGAGACCTCGCTGGCGGCCGTGGAGGAGGACCTGCGCCGCCTTAAGTAGGGTCCCTGCCCCGATCGCTTCAGGGTCGCGTCCGGGCACCCTGACATCCTGACGTTGCGTCATGCGCGACCGTCACCGTTTACGCGCCCATGACCGCGTGCTAGGTTAAAAATCTTTCTTGTTGGCCCGGCCTTGCCGTATCTTCGTCTGGTCGGGTTGCCGCCCGCCGGCACACCCGGCGGGCGCTTTTCGCCCGCGTCCACCGACGGCGCGGGCATCGATTCGAGAACGAGAGGCCCGCCGAGCCATGAGCCACACGTATCATCCGCCCAGGCGCACGCGCCTGCAGCGCAGCGAACTCGCCGTACCCGGTCCGAGCACCGAGCTTTTCGACAAGGCGGTCTCCGGTGGCGCCGACTACGTGTTCCTGGACCTCGAGGACGCCGTCGCGCCGCATGACAAGATCGCCGCCCGGGCCAACATCATCGAGGCCCTGGACGGGCGCGACTGGCACGGCCACGGCAAGACGGTGTCGCTGCGCATCAACGGCATCGATACGCACTACATGTACCGCGATGTCATCGAGATCCTCGAGCAGGCAGGCGACAAGCTCGATACCATCATGATCCCGAAGGTCGGCACGCCGAGCGACGTCTACCTGGTCGACGCGCTCGTCACCCAGATCGAGCATGGGGTCGGCATCGAGCACAGCATCGGCCTCGAGGTGCTGATCGAGACCGCGCTCGGCATGGCCAACGTCGAGGCGATCGCCCAGTCGAGCCCGAGGCTGGAGGCGCTGCACTTCGGTGTCGCGGACTATGCCGCGAGCTGTCGTGCCCGAACCGTCTCCATCGGCGGCCTGACGCCCGACTACCCGGGTGACCAGTGGCACATGGCGCTGTCGCGCATGACGGTGGCATGTCGCGCCTACGGCCTGCGCCCGATTGATGGGCCCTATGGCGACTTCAACGACGAAGAGGGTTTCATCGCGGCGGCGAAGCGCGGCGCGGCGCTCGGGATCGAGGGCAAGTGGGCGATCCACCCCGCGCAGATCGAGCTGGCCAACGACGTGTTCTCGCCGCCGGACAGGGAGATCGACCGCGCCCGGCGCATCCTGGATGCGCTCGACGAGGCGCAGCGCGAGGGTCGGGGAGCGGCCCAGCTCGATGGCCGCATGATCGACGCCGCGTCGGCGCGGATGGCCGAGAACGTGGTGCGCATGTCGGAGGCGATCGCGAACAAGTAGCCGACAGGCAAGACCGATGAACCCAATTCCCCGAGGACGAGGCTGAACAGTGGATATCCACGAATACCAGGCGAAGAACCTGCTGGCGAAGGCCGGCGTGCCCATTCCCAACGGCGGCGTCGCGCACACGGCCGACGAGGCCTCCTACCTGGCGCACGAGATCGCGGGCGACCGCTGGGTCGTCAAGGCGCAGATCCACTCGGGCGCGCGCGGCAGGTTCGGCGGCGTGAAGCTCTGCGACAGTGACCAGGCCGTACGCGATGCGGCGACCCAGCTGCTGGGCAAGCGGCTCGTCACCAACCAGACCGGGCCCGAGGGCAAGGTCTGCACCGCGCTCTACATCGAGGCCGCCACCGCCATCGATCGCGAGCTCTACGTGGCAATGGTGCTCGACCGCGCCTCCGAGCAGATCGTCGTCGTGGGCTCCGCCGAGGGCGGCATCGAGATCGAGGAACTCGCCGAGGACAACCCCGAGGCGATCCTGCGCGAGCACGTCGATCCCGCCATCGGCATGCTCGACTTCCAGGCACGCGAGCTCGCCTTCGGCCTCGGCCTGGCGCCGGGCCAGATCGCCGACGCGGTCAAGACCTTCCGCGGGCTCTACCGCCTGCTGCGCGACCACGACGCGACCATGGTCGAGGTCAACCCGCTGGTGACGACGCAGGACGGTCGCGTGCTGTCGCTCGATGCCAAGTTCGGTTTCGACGACAACGCGCTGTTTCGACAGCCCCGGATTTCCGAGCTGCGTGATCGCGCCCAGGAGGATCCTCGGGAGACCGCGGCGCAGGACCAGGGGCTGTCCTACGTCGGCCTCGATGGCGACATCGGCTGCATGATCAACGGTGCCGGGCTGGCCATGGCGACCATGGACATGATCAAGCACGCGGGCGGCGAGCCGGCCAACTTCCTCGACATCGGCGGCGGTGCCTCACCCGAGCGCGTGGCCAACGCCTTCCGGCTCGTGCTCTCCGACGATAATGTCCGCGCGATGCTCGTGAATATCTACGCGGGGATCAATCGGTGCGACTGGGTCGCGCAGGGCATCGTGCAGGCACTCGGCCAGATCAAGCTGACTGTGCCGCTGGTGGTGCGCCTGTCGGGCACCAACGTGCAGGAGGGCAAGCGCATCCTCAAGGACAGCGGCTACCCGATCATCACCGCGGACACGCTCGCCGACGCCGCCGACAAGGTGGTCGCGGCGCGCAGCGACTGAACCGAATACGCCGAGGACAACGCGAATCATGGCAATCCTGCTCGACGAAAAAACGCCCGTGCTGGTGCAGGGCTTCACCGGCCGAATCGGCAGCTTCCACGCCCAGGAGATGATCGACTACGGCACGAACGTGGTCGGCGGTGTCACCCCCGGCAAGGGTGGCGGCGAGCACCTCGGCCGGCCCGTGTTCAACACGGTCAAGGATGCGGTGCGCACGACGGGTGCGACCGCGAGCGTGGTCCTCGTGCCCGGCCAGTATGCCGCGGATTCCATCTGCGAGGCGGCCAACGCCGGCATCCAGTACTGCGTCGCCATTACCGATGGCATCCCCGCCCAGGACATGATGCGTGTCAAGCGCTACCTGCGGCTGTTCCCGGAGTCGCGGCGCATGATCCTGACCGGCCCCAACTGCGCCGGCACGATCAGCCCCGGCAAGGCGATGCTGGGCATCATGCCCGGGCATATCTACATGCCCGGCAGGGTCGGCGTCGTCGCGCGTTCCGGCACGCTCGGCTACGAGGCTGCCAGCCAGATGCAGGAGCGCGGCATCGGCATCTCGACGGCGGTCGGCATCGGCGGCGACCCGATCAACGGCTGCTCGTTCCAGCGGATCCTGCAGTTCTTCGAGAACGATCCCGAGACCGACGCCGTGATGATGATCGGCGAGATCGGAGGGCCGCAGGAGGCCGAGGCCGGCGAGTTCATCCGCGACCACATGCGCAAGCCAGCGGTCGCCTTCATCGCCGGACTGACCGCGCCCAAGGGGCGTCGCATGGGCCACGCCGGCGCGATCGTATCCGGCGCCGGCGAGAGCGCCGAGGAGAAGGCCGAGATCCTGCGGGGCTGCGGCGTCACCGTCTGCGAGCGTCCGTCCGAACTCGGCCACAGCATGGCGCAGGTGCTCGGCGGCTAAGTGTCCTTTCTCAGGAGGTTGTCCATGAGCCGCGCGTGCTGGGTGCGCTCGCACGCGACGCGGTGACTGCGGGTCCCACCCGGGTTAGCCGTCGACGACGTAGACGCGGTCCAGGGCGTCCAGCTGCACGGTCGCGTGGCCGCGCAGGCGGTCACACGAGTCCGGCCCCGGGGCGATGTTGCCGGCGCCCCCCCCGAACTCTGCGTGCGGCTCCGGGCGGTCGACGATGCGCTTGTCGCCGGGGCTGCCCCCGGTGCGCTCGCCCGAAAGGGCGATCGGTGACCCGCTGTCGGCCACGGCGCTGCCGGGTTCGCGCGCGTGGCGGTGGAGCGTGGCGCGGTCGGGATTGCGCGACCCGGTCGCGTGGCGGAGTCCGTGCGCGCCGAGCTCGACGCTGTTCATTGGGGCCCCGGGAGCGGGGCGGCGGCGATGACTGGCGCCGCGAGATCCACCCCGCAAGGGGACTTGGCCAAGCCGCAAAACCTACGCTGGGCAATGGAGCGGGTATTCCATTCGCCATGATCGGGGCACGTCGAAGGATTCCCATGCATTGCCCGGCTGCGCCGGGCGATCGACGGGGCAAGGGCCCAGCCGCCCGTGGCGCGCCGGCGAATGGGCGCGGCCCGCAACGGGACGCCGGCCTCGCGGCAGCGCCAAGCGGCCGGCCGGGTGCGGGCTCCGGGGCGGTTTGCCGCCGTTCCCGGCGTGCGCCGTGCACACCCGCCGGACTGCGGGGGCGGTATCCGGCCGACGGCGATCACTGGGTATCGGCGAGGGCCTCGAGGCGCCGGCGCAGCTCGGCGAGCGCGCGCGCCCGGTGGCTGACCCGGTTCTTCTCCTCGCCCGGCAGTTCCGCCGCGCTCCGCCGGTCCTCCAGCTCGAACAGCGGGTCGTAGCCGAAACCGCCCGCGCCGCGCGGCTCCGCGGTGATGCGCCCGTTCCACGTGCCTTCGGCAATGATGGGTGCGGGATCGTCGGCTGCGCGCAGGAACACGAGCACGGCGCGATAGCGTGCCGTCCGGCGGTCGGCCGGGACCTCGGCCAGTGCCCGCAGCAGCTTCGCATTGTTCTGCGCATCGCCACCCTGCTCACCGGCATAGCGTGCCGAGCGCACCCCCGGCGCTCCGCCGAGCGCGTCGACCTCGAGCCCGGAATCGTCGGCGATCGCCGGCAGCCCCGTCGCGCGCGCCGCGTGGCGGGCCTTGGCGAGCGCGTTCTCGACGAAGGTGACCGCGGCCTCGGGGGGCGGCGTCACGCCGTGATCCGTCTGCGGCTCGAGGGCGACCCCGGTACCCGCGAGCATGTGCCGGAACTCGCGCACCTTGCCCGGGTTGCCGCTGGCCAGGACGACGCGCATCAGTCCACCAACGCCTGCCGCTGGGCGCTGATGAGCTCGCCGATGCCCGGGGTCGCCAGGTTGAGCATGGCGTCGAGCTCCTCGCGGCGGAATGCGTGGCCCTCGGCCGTGCCCTGCACCTCGATGAACGCGCCCTGGTCGTTCATGACCACGTTCATGTCGGTCTCCGCGGTCGAGTCCTCGGCGTAGTCGAGGTCGACCACCGCCTCGCCGTCGACGATGCCGACCGACACCGAGGCGATCATGCCGTGCAGGGGATTCGCCCGGAGCTTGCGATCGCGCACCAGCTTGTCCATGGCGTCGTGCAGGGCGACGAATGCGCCGGTGATCGCCGCCGTGCGCGTGCCGCCGTCCGCCTGGATGACGTCGCAGTCGATCTGCACCGTGCGCTCGCCCAGGCCCTCCATGTCGACCGCGGCCCGCAGCGAGCGCCCGATCAGTCGCTGGATCTCGACGGTGCGCCCGCCCTGGCGGCCGGTGGCCGCCTCGCGGTTGGAGCGGCTGCCGGTGGCGCGTGGCAGCATGCCGTACTCCGCCGTCACCCAGCCGCGGCCCTGCCCGCGCAGGAAGCGGGGCACGCTTTCGTCCACGCTCGCCGTGCAGATCACGCGGGTGTCGCCGAACTCCACGAGTACGGAGCCCTCGGCGTGCTTCGTGTAGTGGCGCGTCAGGGCCACGGATCGGATCTGGTCGGGGGCGCGACCGCTCGGGCGCATGCGCTTCTCCGGTGCTCGAATGGGGCGCGCATTGTACGCGATGGGCCGGGGGTACGGAGAGGTGGTTCGGGTGATTCTCGCCGGGGCGCGGAATGCGCCGGGGGCCGCGAAGCCGGCAAGCGGACTCGCAGCGTTGCGGAGGCCGCGGCGAGGGCCCGGGCCCGGAGGCGACCCCGGTGGCTGGCATCGGGCTCCGTGGCCGTCCCGCCCCGATCGCGGGCAGGCCCGCGCCCGCATGCATCCTGTCGCGGATGGGTCGGTCCGCCCGCGGGAGCGGGCTCGCCCGCGATGACACGGTCGCCACTACCCCATGGCCCCCGGGCGCCGGAAGCATCGCCGAGCGCGCATCCTGTGCGCGGGCCCCTCGACCCGCAACGCCCCGCCACGCTTGCCGCGCTCCGCGACCCTGAGCGCAACCGGCTCCCCTTTCGCGGGCCCCGGTGCCCTGGGCGCAAAGCTCCATCGAAGCGCCGGGCGCGTGCCCCGGCTGGTCGGCGAGCCGAACCACAGGGCATAATGCCCACCCTTGCCGTCGGAGTGCGCCGATGCCCGCCAGCATGACCGCCTATGCGTCGCGCGATGCCGAGACCGAGCACGGCACGTTCACGTGGGAGCTGCGCGCGGTCAACCACCGCTACCTCGACATCCAGCCGCGCCTGCCGGAGACGCTGCGCGCGCTCGAGCCCGAGGTGCGCGAGCGCGTCGGGGGTACCATCGGCCGCGGGCGTGTCGATTGCACGCTGCGGTTCACGCCGGCGAGCGGTACGGCCTCCGTCGAGGTCGACGAGGCGCTCGTCGCCGCGCTCGTGCGCGCCTGCCACACCATCGACGGTTACATCACCAATCCCGACCGGCTGGCCTCCTACGACCTGCTGCGCTATCCCGGCGTCGTGCGCGTGCCGGAGCCCGACCGCAAGGCCCTGGGCGAACCGGCGCTCGACCTGCTCGATACGACGCTCGACGACCTCGCTTCGGCGCGCAATGAGGAAGGTGCCCGCTTGAAGACCTTCCTGCTCGAGCGCTGCGAGCGCATCGCCGAGCTGGTCACCGAGGAGCGGCGCCACGTCGAGCGCGTCGGCGAGCGCCTGCGGGCGAAGCTGCACGATCGCCTCGAGGCGCTCGAGGTGGATGTCGACGAGGGCCGCCTGGAACAGGAGCTCGCCTACCAGCTCCAGCGCCTCGACGTCAGCGAGGAGCTCGATCGCCTCGACACGCACCTCGCCGCGATCCGCGACGCGCTCGACAGCGACGAGCCGGTCGGCCGCAGGCTCGATTTCCTCATGCAGGAGCTCAACCGCGAGGCCAATACGCTGAGCTCGAAATCGGCCGATGCAGAGCGCTCGCAGGCCGGCGTCGAGCTCAAGGTGCAGATCGAGCAGATGCGCGAGCAGGTGCAGAACCTGGAGTAGATGCCCGCACGCGGCGTCCGTGCCGGCCCACCGCCCTGCGGGCACGATCGCGAGCAAGCTCGCTCCCACCCGACCGAATCGGGTGGCGGAGAACCGGGGAAGCGCCGGACTCGTGGCCAGCCCGACCCGCGCCCTGCCAAAGCCATATAACTTGACCGTCTGCGTCTAGAAAAAGTCATTCTTTTTCGTGTTCAGAACGGGCTGGTATAAACCGGGCTTCGAGTTCCGCGACGGGTCCGCGCAGGCCCGGAGTGCCGATGAGCGTCGTTTCCCTCGATCAATTGCCGCAGGATCTCGCCGAGCGCACGCCGCAGGAAATCCTCGCGAGCGCGCTCGAGCACTACGACAACATCGGGATCTCGTTCTCCGGGGCCGAGGACGTCGTGCTGATCGACATGGCCGTGCGCATCCGCCCGGACGTGCACGTGTTCTCGCTCGATACGGGGCGGCTGCACGCCGAGACCTACCAGTTCATCGAGCGCGTGCGCGATCACTACGGCATCCGCATCGATGTGCTGTTCCCCGACCACCAGCAGGTCGAGCAGCTCGTGCGCGAGAAGGGGCTGTTCTCGTTCTACCGCGATGGGCACAAGGAGTGCTGCGGCATCCGCAAGGTGGTGCCGCTCAAGCGCAGGCTCGCCGAGCTCGACGCCTGGGTCACGGGCCAGCGCCGCGACCAGAGCATGGGCACGCGGGTGCACGTGCCGGTGGCGCAGGAGGACCCGGCGTTCGCCGGCGCCAACGGCCGGCTCATGAAGTTCAACCCGCTGGCGCACTGGTCGTCGGCGCACGTGTGGGCCTACATCCGCGAAAACGGCGTGCCCTACAACGAGCTGCACCGCCACGGCTACGCGAGCATCGGCTGCCAGCCGTGCACGCGCCCCGTGCTGCCGAACCAGCACGAGCGCGAGGGGCGCTGGTGGTGGGAGCTCGAGCAGGACAAGGAATGCGGTCTGCACGCCGGCAACACGCGCACGACCGCCACGGCCTGAACGGACCGCGAAGGAGGCCGAGATGACGATCACGCTGGTCAAGAAGGTCCTCGCCGACGGCTCGCCCTGCGCCAAGTGCAACGACGTGCTCGCGCGGCTGGAGCGCGACGGCGTGTGGCATCGCATCGACCGGATCGTGACCGCCGACGAGCGCGACCCGGAGAGCGAGGGCCTGCGCATCGCTGCCGAGCACGGCGTGGAGCGCGCGCCGTTCTTCGTCGTCGAGCGCGACGGCGCGGCGACCGGGATCTACACCGTCTACATGCGCGTGCTCAAGGACGTGCTGCAGGCCGACGAAGCCGGCGACGAGCGCGAGCGCGCCATCGATCTGGCCGACGCGGGGGCGGTCGACTTCCTCTGACCGACCGCGCCAGGAACCGAGACGCCGAACGCCGGCATCGCGCCGGCGCCTGTGCGTCCGGGTCCGCGCTTGCGCGAGCGAGTGCCGAGCAACCCGTCTCGACACGGCCGCCGCGGCCGGGCCCGCGCGGCAGGCACTGAAATCCGGGCGGGAGCGCATGGCGGCCGCGCGCCCACCGACACGCCCGGCCGCCCGATCGCGGGCAGGCCCGCTCCCACAGGGATTGTGACCCCGCCCAGGGGGGCGCCCGGGCAGGAGCGGTCTTGCGCCCGCGACCAGGAGGTCGCCATCGCCCGTCACGTCGGACCCAGGCGGCCTCAGGACGCGTGCGGGAGCGAGCTTGCTCGCGATGACAATGCCCGAATCGCCCCGGCGAGCACGCTTGCCCAGCGACCGCCGGGCCGACAATACGTTCGCCCTTCGCCCTTCGCCCTTCGCCCTTCGCCCTTCGCCCTTCGCCCTTCGCCCTTCGCAGGCCGTCATTGCGACTGCGAGGAGCCGCCAGGAACGTCATCGCGAACGAGAGTGGAGCAACCACGCGGCAGGAAGCAAGCCAGCGATGGCACGGCCCACTGGGGCCATCATTCCCCGTCATTGCGAGCGCACGCGAACCAATCCAGCGATGGCACGGCCCATCGGGGCCATCATCGCCACACGAAGTCCCACCCCGCTATCCTTCCTGCCGCCTGCCGCCTGCCGCCTGCCGCGCGCGCCGGCACGGTCGCGCGACGCGAGCGCCGGCCCTTCAGGCGCGGCGCAGGCCAATCCACTTCGGGATCAGCCAGCCGTTGAGGGCGCCGTAGACGAGGTGCAGCACCAGCGTCATCACGATGTACTTCGGCATCGAGCTCAGCGCGAGGGCCGCGTCCGCCGACATGGTGCCGGCCTGCGCGCCGAACACGCCCCAGCCAATGATCGGCGAGTACATCAGCTGCATCAGCACCAGCCACTGCGCGACCACGGCGACGCCGATGCCGCGCCACACGTCCGTCTTCTCGCGGAACACGGCCAGCAGGATGATCGCCCAGGCGATCCCGTAGACGAAGTGTGCGATCAGCGCCAGCGGCCGGGTCGGCAGCCCCAGTGCCTCGAGGAACGCCGCGGACGGCGGCATGTTGAACGGGGCGAAGCCCGAAACGTGGATGCCCAGGAACATCACGACGAAGATGATCAGGCTCCCGAGGGCGCCCACGGCACCCGCCTTGACCCATTGCATGGCGATTCCTCCCTCGTTGTGTTGCACTCGTTGCCACGCTCGAGCGGCGCGGGTTCGTGCGCTTCGTCAGCAACGCGGGCGAAGCCGTTCCTGCAAACGACTAAGGGATTGCCCGTAGCACGCGCGACCGGCCAGCGCGGCGACAGCGGGAGTGCGGTCGGAGGGCCGGCGCTCGCCCGGCCGACCGCGACCGGGTACGGGCGCCGCGGCGATCGATTGCGGGTCGCGAACGGGCCCGGGTACCGGTGTTGCCGGGCGCTCGGCGGGGCGGTGCCCGTCGCGGGCGGTTTCGAGCCCGGAATGACCCGCGTGAACAGCAGCAGCGCTACCGACATCCCCGGGATCGCGAGCGGGCTTGCTGCCTGCCGGCGTCCTTCGGGCCCGCGGCATCCGGACCGGCCCGCTCAGCCCAGGTGCGGGCGCGTCATGTAGTCTTCGGTCTGCATCTCGCGCAGGCGGCTGTGCGTGCGCTGGAACTCGTCCGCCAAGCGCTCGCCCGTGTACAGCGACCCCGGTGCGGCCTCGGCCGAGGCGAATACGCGCACCTGGCGGTCGTAGAGGATGTCGACGAGATTGATGAAACGCCGCGCCGCATCGTCGTCCTGCTCACCGAGCACGGGGATCCGGCGCAGCAACACCGTGTGGAAGAAGCGGGCGATCTCGAGGTAGTCGTCCGAGGAGCGCGCGCCGCGGCACAGGGCGCCGAAATCGAACCACGCCACGCCGGCGCACCACACCACGAGCTCTATCCGTCGCCCATTGACCTTGATCCAGTTGCGCCGGCGCCGGTTGATCGGGATCGCGCGCTCGAACGTGGACAGCAGCTGCAGGTCGGCCTCGCGGGAATGGGGCACGATCCAGTAGCTGGCATTGGCGAGGTTGCGCTGGCGCCAGTCCGTGCCGCCGTGCACCGCCACGAGCTGCGTGTGCGCCTTGATCAGCTCGATCGCCGGCAGGAACTGCTCGCGCTGCAATCCGCCACGGTAGAGATCGTCGGGCTGCGTGTTCGAGGTCGTCACAAGCGTGACCCCGCGCGCGAACAGTGCCCGCAGCAACCCGCTCATGAGCATCGCGTCGGTGATGTCGTTGACGTGCATCTCGTCGAGACAGACCACGGAGGCGCGTCCGGCGAAGTGGTCGGCGATCTTCTCCAGCGGCGACGCGATATCGCCGAGCCGGTGCAGCTGTTCGTGCACGCGCGACATGAACCGGTGGAAGTGCGTGCGGAGCTTGTCGTCGAACGGCAGGGCGTCGTAGAAGAGGTCGAACAGCAGCGTCTTGCCGGTGCCGACGCCGCCCCAGCAGTAGAGGCCCCGCACCGGCTGCGGGCTGCGCCCGAGCGCGCGCCCGAGGCGACCGCGCATGCCGCTGCGTTGCTCGCGCTCGGCGAGCAGTTGCTCGTGCAGGGCCTGGAACGCCTCGATCGCCTCGGCCTGCGCCGTGTCGGGTTCCAGCTCGCCCCGCTCCAGTGCCTGCTGGTAACGCTCGCGGGGGGACATGGGCCGTTCTTGTTCCGCGGCGCGGGCGCCGCGCCGATCGATGATTGTCGTGGACGCGCCGCGGTGGGGCAAGCGAGGCTCGGCGGGTCGGGGGCGGCAGCCGCGAGGCGAAAACGTCATACTGGACGCGGGCACGGTGTTCCACGCCGTGTCGATCGGGCAGTGGCAGGGGGGAACGCTTGGGCTCGGTGGCGGCAGGCCACAATCCCGTGGGGCGTCGGCCTTGAGCCGTGCGCGGCGCGTCGTCGCCCGGCGGGCGCCGCCCTGGCGCCGCCTGCTGCCGTTCCTGCGCTGGTGGCCGCGCGTCAGCCGGGCGACCGTGCGCGCTGACGCATGGGCTGGCCTCACCAACGCCGTGGTCGTCCTGCCGCAGGGCGTCGCCTTCGCCCTGCTGGCGGGGCTGCCGCCCGAATACGGGCTCTACACCGCGATCGTGCCGGCCATCGTGGCCGCCCTGTTTGGCTCCTCCTGGCACCTGATCTCCGGGCCTACGCTCGCGCTGTCGATCATGGTGTACTCGACGCTGGCGCCGTTGGCGACCCCGGGCAGCGAGCAGTACATCGCGCTCGCGCTGACGCTGACCCTGCTCGCCGGCCTCTGCCAGGCGGCGTTCGGCCTCGCGCGCCTGGGCCAGGTGGTCAACTTCGTCTCGCCGGCCGTGGTCACCGGCTTCACCGCGGGCGCGGCGATCCTCGTCGTCACCAGCCAGCTGCGCCACGTCCTCGGCATCGACATCCCGCGCGGCGGCGACTTCCTCGACGTGTGGTACTACGCGGCGACCCACCTCGGTGCCGTGCAACCCCGCGTGGTCGCGATCGCCGCCACCAGCTTCGCCGTCGCGATCGCCGTTCGCCTGTGGCGGCCGAATTGGCCCTACCTGTTGCTGGCGATGCTCGCCGGCGGCCTCGCGGGCTGGGGCCTCGGGGCGGCCGCCAACGGCGTGCCCGTGGTCGGCCAGCTGCCCAGTGGCATCCCCGACCCCAGCCTGCCGCCGATCAATCTGCAGATCCTGCGCGACCTCGCGCCGCAGGCGCTGGCAGTGGCCCTGCTCGGGCTGATCGAGGCGGTCTCGATCGGGCGCGCGATCGCGCTGCGCTCGCAGCAGCGCATCGACGGCAACCAGGAGTTCGTCGGCCAGGGACTGTCGAACGTGGTCGGCGCCTTCTTCTCCTGCTACGCCAGCTCGGGCTCGTTCACGCGCTCCGGCATCAACTACGAGGCCGGCGCGAAGACGCCCATGTCCGCGCTGTTCTCGGGGGCCCTGCTGGTGCTGATCCTGCTCGGCGTGGGTCCGTTCGCGGCCTACCTGCCGACGGCGGCAATGGGGGGCATGATCGTGCTGGTCGCCTGGAACGTGATCGACCGCGACCGCATCCGCGAGATCCTGCAGGCGAGCTATCAGGACACGATCGTCCTGCTGCTGACCTTCTTCACCGCACTGTTCGTCGATCTCGCGTTCGCCGTGCTCGCAGGCGTGCTGCTGTCGCTGGTGCTGTTCCTGAACCGCGCGGCGAACCCATCGGTGTTCAGCCTGGCACCCGACCCGGAGCACCCGAAGCGGCGTTTCCGCAACCTGCGGCGCAAGCCGCTGACCGAGTGCCCGCAGCTCAAGATCCTGCGCATCGACGGCCACCTGTTCTTCGGCTCGGTGCAGCCGATCGCCGAGACCCTCGGCCGCCTCACGGAGGGGGCGGACGCGCGCAAGCACATCCTGCTCGTGTGCAGCAACATCAGCTACATCGACAGCGCGGGTGCGCAGATGCTCGTCTCGGAGGCCCGGCGCCTCGAGGCCATGGGCGGCGGGCTCTATCTCTGCGACGTGCGCCTGGAGCAGATGGCGTTCCTGCGCCGCAGCGGCTACGCGACGGTTTTCGGCCGCGACCGGATCTACGGCCACAAGGAGGCGGCGATCGCCGGGATCTTCGAGCGCCTCGAACGCGAGATCTGCCTGCGCTGCACCGCCCGCATCTTCAACGAGTGCCAGCGCGTGCCGCGGCGCAGCGAGGGCGTCGTCCCGATCGAGACCTGAGTGTGCCACACGATCAAGCCGGCGAGCGCGAACTCGCGGGCGACCGAGCCTCGAGCCGGCCACGCCCGGTTCGGCCCTGCAACGACGCCGCATCCACGAGCACGCCCCGGCCCGTCGCGAAAGCCGGCCCCGGGCTCGCGAGCAAGCGCGCCCCTGCAGCGCCCCAACCAAGCGTTCGTGAAACGCGTCACGCGGCCGCCAACGACCCCGTCGGCCACCCTCCCTTCCCCGTCGCCTTCGCCCTTCGCGCCGCCGTCATTGCGAGCGAACGCGAGGCAATCCAGCGCCGGCACGGCCCACCCCGGCCACCAACGTCACACGGAGTCCCACCCCGCTATCCGCCCTGCTCCGTGCTCCCTGCCACCTGCCACCGGGCGTCAATCCCGCCGCAGGCGCTCCGATACGGCCACCGGCGTCGGATACCGCAGCACGATCCAGTACGACGAGCCGATGAAGGTGAGGATCGTTGCCGCCTGGATTGTGAAGCTCGCGCGCTCCGAGATCACGCCGCTGTCGAAGCTCGCGATCGCCACCAGCAGCGAGAACTCCGAGATCTGCCCGAGGCGCACGCCGATCTGGCGCGACAGATCGTGCGCCTCCTGGTGGTGCTCGAGGGCCTTGTCGAACAGGATCGGCTTGATCACGAGCGCCGCCACCGCAAGCGCCAGCGCCGGCCAGAGCACCTCCGGCAGGATCGATATATCGAAACCCGCGCCCAGCGCGAAGAAGAACATGATCAGGAAGAAGTCCCGCAGCGGCTTCAGGCTCTCGGCGATGAAACGTGCCACCGGGTTGGTCGCCAGCGACACGCCCGCGACGAACGCGCCGATCTCGTAGGACAGGCCGAGCTCGTGGGCGATCTCCGCGAGGCCGAGGCACCAGCCGATCGCCAGCAGGAAGATGTACTCCTGGATCCGGTCGAACTTGAGGAACAGGTGCGTGATCACGTAGCGCGAGAACACGAATGCGCCGCCGATCAGCAGCGGTGCCGATACCAGGCTCACCAGCAGGTTCTGCATCGGCGCGCCGTCGCCGCCCCAGCCCTGGATCAGCAGCAGCAGGATGATCGCGATCACGTCCTGCAGCAGCAGGATGGAGACGATGATCTCGCCCATGCGCTGGTGGTGCAGGGCGGACGTCGGCAGCAGCTTCAGGCCGATGATGGTCGAGGAGAACATCATCGCGCCGCCGATCAGCGCCGCCTCGAGCACGGCGAAGCCGAACAGCAGCCCGATCGCCGCGCCCACAACCCAGAAGCTCGCGCAGGTGACCAGCGTCACCACGGTCACCTCGCGCAGCAGCCGCCGCAGCTCCTGCGGCTCCAGGTTCAGGCCGAGCAGGAACAGCAGGAAGATGATGCCGACGTCCGCCATGCCGCGGATGATCGCCGGGTCCGCCGCCAGCCCGAGGCCGATACCCAGCTCGCCCAGCACCGGCCCGGTGAGCAGCCCGAGCGCGATATAGGCCACCGGCAGCGCCTGGCGCGCGTAGAGCACGAACGTCGCCAGTACCGCGGCCCCGGTGAAGATGACGAAAACGGCGTGGACGATGGCTTCGGCGTGCATCCGGTTTCCCCCTGGCAGGGCGCGCACTATCGCATGCATGCCCACCCCCGAAATACCGCGGGCCCGGCACGAACGGAGCGCATGCGGGTCTTTGCCAGAGCGCGAAGCGCGTCACGACCCGCTCCAGCGCCCGCGACGTAGGCCGTCTTTGCCTCGCGCGCCGATGCGTCGACGACCCCGGCTGATCGCGAGGCAATGCCGGTGCCCGAACCACACCCGCCCCACGGACACTCATGCGATGCCGGCACTGCCTTCGGCAAAACCGCTCCACCCCGAACGCAACCCGGCCGTAGGCCGGTTTTGCCTCGCCCGAGGTTGCGTCACCGACCCCGCGACGATCGCGAGGCAATGCCGGCACCCGCACCGAACCCGCCCCTCGGCCGTTCCGGCGATGCCGGCATTGCCTGCGACCCAATGCGCCTACCTCCGTTGCCCCGGCGACAACCGGCCCGGACCATCCTGATGGCCCTTCGCCCTTCGCCCTTCGCCCTTCGCCCTTCGCCCTTCGCCCTTCGCCCTTCGCCCGCCACCTGCCACCTCCACATACCCCACCCGAACAATGCATCATGAATCCTCCGACCGTGCGCCATCCTGCGCGCCATGACGCTGATACACTGCCGAACGCCCCGGAGACGCCGATGAAGAACGACCAGGCGACGCCCCAGCCCATCCGGCTCGCGGACTACGCCCCGCCCGCGTATCGCATCGACCACGTCGACCTGCGCTTCGACCTGGACCCGGCCACCACGCGCGTCACCGCCACAATGCGCGTCGAGCGCCAGGGCGGCACGGCCGCCGGCGAGCCGCTCGTCCTCGACGGCGAGCAGCTCGAGCTCGTCTCGGTCGCCATGGACGGCGAGGCGCTCGCCCACGGCGCGTACCGCGTCGGCGAGCACCACCTGACGATCGTCGAGCCCCCGGCCGCGTTCGAGCTGACCGTCGTCACCGACATCCACCCACGGGACAACACCGCGCTCGAGGGGCTCTACACCTCCAGCGGCAACCTCTGCACCCAGTGCGAGGCCGAGGGCTTCCGCCGCATCACGTACTTCCTCGACCGCCCCGACGTGATGGCGAAGTACGCCGTCACCCTCGTCGCCGACAAGGCGGACTACCCGGTGCTGCTGTCCAACGGCAACCCGGTTGACGCGGGTGAGCGCGACGACGGCCGCCACTGGGCCCGCTGGGTCGACCCGTACCCCAAGCCGTGCTACCTGTTCGCCCTGGTCGCCGGCGACCTCGCCTGCCACGAGGAGACCTTCACCACGCGCTCGAACCGCGAGGTCACGCTGCGCATCTACACCGAGGCGCACAACGTCGGGCGCACCGACCACGCCATGGCCTCGCTGAAGAAGGCCATGCGCTGGGACGAGCAGACCTTCGGCCTCGAATACGACCTCGACCTGTTCCAGATCGTCTCCGTCGACGACTTCAACATGGGCGCGATGGAGAACAAGGGCCTCAACGTCTTCAACTCGAAGCTCGTGCTGGCCAACCCCGAGACCGCCACGGATGCGGACTTCCAGGCCATCGAGGCCGTCATCGCCCACGAGTACTTCCACAACTGGACCGGCAACCGCGTCACCTGCCGCGACTGGTTCCAGCTGTCGCTCAAGGAGGGCCTGACCGTCTTCCGCGACCAGCGCTTCTCCGCGGACATGGGCTCCGCCCCGGTCAAGCGCATCGCCGACGTGCGTCTGCTGCGCAGCATGCAGTTCCCCGAGGACAACGGCCCCATGGCCCACCCGGTGCGCCCGGACCACTACATCAAGATCGACAACTTCTACACGCTGACGGTCTACGAGAAGGGCGCCGAGGTCATCCGGATGTACCATACCCTGCTCGGCGACGCCGGCTTCCGCCGGGGCATGGACCTCTACTTCGCGCGCCATGACGGCCAGGCCGTCACCTGCGACGACTTCGCTGCGGCCATGGCCGACGCCAACGGCCGCGATCTCGAGCAGTTCAAGCGCTGGTACAGCCAGTCCGGCACGCCGCGCCTCAACATCGAGGAGGCCTACGACGACGAGGCCGCCGAGTATTACCTCACCGTGCGCCAGCAGACGCCGGCCACGCAGGATCAGTCCGACAAGCAGCCGCTGGTCATCCCGCTGCGCATGGGCCTGATCGGCGCCGACGGCGAGCCCGTCACGCTCAACCTCGCGCACACCGAGACCACCGAGCAGGAGTGCGTGCTCGAGATCACCGAGGCCGATCAGACCTTCGTCTTCGAGGACGTCCCCGAGCGCCCGGTCGCCTCGCTGCTCCGCGGCTTCTCCGCGCCCGTCATCCTCGAGCGCACGCTCGACGACGACACGCTGTGCTTCCAGATGCGCTTCGACCCGGACGCCTTCAACCGCTGGGACGCCGGGCAGACCCTGGTGCGCCGCCGGGTCATCGCTTTCATGGCCGACCTCGACAACGCCGCCGAGCCGAAGCTGCCGGCCGCCGACGCCGAGGCCTTCCGCGGCGTGCTCGACAGCGAGCAGCTCGACGACGCCCTCAAGGCCGAGGCCCTGACCCTGCCGAGCGCCGAGGCCATCGGCGAGGACCTGGAGACCATCGAGGTCGAGAAGCTCATCCAGGCCCGCGATGCCTTCGTCCGCCAGCTCACCGAGGCGCTCGAGGACGACCTCGGAAGGGCCTGGCGCCTGCGCGCGGTCGAGGGCGAGTACAGCCTCGACCCCGCAGCCATCGGACGCCGGCGCCTGAAGAACCTCTGCCTCGGCTACCTCGGCTGGCTCGACAAGGACGAGTACGTCCAGCATGCCGTCGACCAGGTCAACGTCGCCGCCAACATGACCGACGTCATCACCGGCCTGCGCGTGCTCACGCATCTCGACCGCCCCGAGCGCGAGGCAGAGCTCGAGGCCTTCTACGAGAAATGGCAGGAGGACCCGCTGGTCACCGACAAGTGGCTCATGCTCCAGGCCACCGCCCGGCGCGAGGGCGTCGTCGAGGACGTCAAGCGCCTCATGGAGCACCCGGCATTCAACCGCAGGAATCCCAACCGCATCCGCTCACTCATCGGCGCGTTCGCCATGGCCAACTTCGAGGCGTTCCACCGCGCCGACGGCGAAGGCTACCGGTTGTTGGCGGATTTCGTGATCGAGTTGGACCCGGTGAATCCCCAGATCGCGAGCCGGCTGGTGCAGGCGATGATTCGGTACAAGCGGTTCGATGCGCAGCGCCAGGCGCTGATGAAGGCCGAGCTCGAGCGGGTCAGTCGGGCCACAGGGTGCTCTGACAACACGTATGAGGTGGTGTCCCGCGCGCTTGGGTGAAGCCGGGGCGCATGAATCGAGAAGCACGCCAGCTGCCGATGAAGACAACGCGCTCTCGACCATGTGCGCCACCGCCCGGACCGTGCACTGATCCGCGATGAATGGATCGAGCATGTGCGCCGTCGGCCGGAGCACGAGGCAATCCAGGCAGACGGCCTGAATCACAGGTACGTCGTGGGTCCAAGGATCGGGGATAAACTGAACCACAAGGGAAGTCGCGGACATGGATGTCCACTGCCAACCGACGCAACCGAAGCGGTATCGCCCGCGTCGCCCGGCGCAAACGGTGCTCTACCAGGTGGTGCAGGGCCAT
>CAZVFN010000034.1:0-25212 GCA_964626335.1 uncultured Ectothiorhodospiraceae bacterium | reverse complement strand
CGCGCGATCTCGATATCGCTCTTCGGATTCTGGTGCTGTTCGTCGGCCATCGGCCTGCTCCCGGTACGCTATTGATGTCGTTCGTGCGCGCGCAGTCCGGCGACCGGCCCGCGTGAGGGAGCGGTCACCGCACGCCGGTCCGCCGCAGGCCGGTCACGGCGACGCGTCGTCGCGAATCAGTCCGTGACGGCCATCCCGTATTCGGCGCAGGCGTCCTCGAGCCAGACGAAGACGTAGTCGGCAAAGCTGCGACGCACCACCAGCTCGAAACCGCTGCCGTCACCACGGGGGCTGATGAGCATGCCGGAGTGGCTCAACAGCGTCTGTGCGCACTGCCCCGGGGCGAAGGCACGCGGGTGCAGGTCGAGCGTACACCCCTTCTCGAGCGCGTCGCGGCTGTTCGGGCCCGTCAGCTCGATCGTGGTGTAGTTGCCGGTGACGTCGCTGGTCGCGATGTGCCGGCCCGCAAGCGCCTCCTCGAGCTGCGCGATCAGGTCGAGCTCCCGGCCCGCGCCCGTGCGCACGAACCACTCGGTGGGCGCAAGCCAGAACACGGTGGTGTCGCCGGAAGCAGCCACGGTGTTCGGCGCCAGCGGCAGGTCGACGCCGAGCACGCCCTTGACCCCCTCGAGGAACTGGGGGTCCTCCGGGTTGCCTCGCAGGTTGACGCAACCGAGGAACGGCCGCTCGCGCAGCGTGGCCCCGGCATTCGCGGGCGAAGCCGCCTTGCGCTCGGACGTGATGCGCTCGACCAGCGGCGATTCCTGTCGAATGGCGTCAGACATTCTGCCGTTCCCCCTTAGGGTCGTAGAACACCGGGCTGGTAATGCGGCACGTGATCACGCGGCCGTCGGCCTGCGGGGCGTACAGCACCTCGTCCATGCGCTCGCGGCCGCGCTTGACCATCGCCAGCGCGATCGAGTGGCCCAGCGTCGACGAGTAGTAGCTCGAGGTCACGTAGCCCTGCAGCGGCACGGGCTTCGGGGCGTCGTTCGCGTTCGGTTCGTCGACCAGCTGCGCCCCTTCCGGGAGGAGCGTCGTCGCATCGTCGACGGTGACGAGGCCGACGAAGTGCTCGCGATCCTCGCGCACGGCATCGGGGCGGCTGAGCGAGCGCCGCCCGATGAAGTCCTTCTTCTTCGACAGCAGGCCGTGCATGCCGAAGTCCATCGGGTTCACCGAGCCGTCCGTGTCCTGCCCCGCGATGATGAAACCCTTCTCGGCCCGCAGTATGTGCATCGTCTCGGTCCCGTAGGGCGTGATGCCGTATTCCTGCCCGGCCTCCCAGACCGCGTCCCAGACATGCTGGCCGCAATTGGCCGGCACGTTGATCTCGAAGCCGAGCTCACCACTGAAGCTGATGCGGAAGACACGCGCCGGCACGCCGGCGGCCTCGCCCGTGCGCCAGGTCATGAACGGGAATGCGTCACCGGACAGGTCGATGCCCGTCACCACCTTCGACACGACCTCGCGCGCATGCGGCCCGGCCAGCGATATCGCCGTCCACTGGTCGGTCGTCGAGGTGAGGTAGACCTGCAGGTCCGGCCACTCCGTCTGCAGGTACTCCTCGAGGTGCGCGAGCACGCGGGCGGCACCCCCGGTCGTGGTCGTCATGTGATACTGATCGTCGGCGATGCGGGCCGAGACCCCGTCGTCCATGATCATGCCGTCCTCGCCCAGCATGATCCCGTACTTGCACTTGCCGACCTCCATGTTCTTCCAGCCGTTCGTGTAGACCCGGTTGAGGAACTCGGCCGCGTCCGGCCCGCGCACGTCGATCTTGCCCAGCGTGGAGGCATCCAGGATGCCGACCGCGTGACGGGTCCGGTAGGTCTCCCGGTCCAGGGCCTCGCGCATCGACTCGCCCGGCCTCGGGTAGTACCAGGGGCGTTTCCAGTCCCCGACGTTCTCGAACAGGGCGCCCTGGTCGACGTGCCACTTGTGGATCGCCGTCTTGCGCACCGCATGGAAGCGTTCGGGACCGATGTCGCGCCCCGCGAGCGCGCCCATCGCGACGGGCGTGTAGGCCGGGCGGAACGTCGTCGTGCCGATCTCCGCGATGTCCTCGCCGAGGGCATCGGCCGCGACGCCGGCCCCGTTGATGTTGCCGAGCTTGCCCTGGTCCGTGCCGAACCCCATCGCTGTGTAGCGCTTGATGTGCTCGATCGAGCGGTAGCCCTCGCGCACCGCCAGGTAGATGTCCGCTGTCGTCTGATCGTTCTGCACGTCGATGAACTGCTTGGGTGCGCGCGACACCGGCTTGCGGGACGGCACCCGCCACATCGGTCGAATCGGGGCATCGTTGCGCCGTCCCGTGTCCGGCGTTTCACCCGCGATGTCCTCGCTGCCGAAGCCCGCCCCGCAGGCCGCGGAGGCCCCGGCGGAAAAGCCCTCTGTGATGCACCCGCCGAGGGCGAAGTTGCCGTTGCAGCTACCCGCGTTGCGGGTATTGCCCACGACCCGGTCCGGGACGAAGGACGCAATCGAGGTGTCGTAGCGCATCGTGCCGCCGGGATGCGAGTGCAGATGGATCACGGGATTCCAGCCGCCGGAGCTCGCCACGAGGTCGCAGTCGATATGGTGCACCTCGCCGTAGACCCCGTCGCCGCGGCCATTGAGGCGCATCACGCGCACGCCGGTGACGTGCTGGCCCCCGCGCGTATCCACGACCGCGTAGCCGGCGTGGATGGGGATCTCCTCCTTGCGTGCGCGATCCACGAGTACGCCTTGCGCGTCGCTGCGCACATCCACGATGGCCGCGACCTCCACCCCTTGGTCGTCGAGATCGAGCGCCGTCTGGTAGGCACTGTCGTTGTTGGTGAAAACGATCGCCCGGTGGCCCGGCTTGACCCCGTAACGATTGATGTACGTGGACACGGCCGACGCCGTCATGATCCCGGGGCGGTCGTTGTTGCAGAACACGAGCGGGCGCTCGAGCGCCCCCGTGGCCAGCACGAGCTGCCTTGCCCGGATGCGCCACTGGCGCTGGCGCGGGCGCTCGTCCGGCGAGGTCAGCCCGAGATGGTCGGTCACTCGCTCGATCAGCGAAACGAACCCGTGATGATAGTGGCCGAACGCCGTCGTGCGCCGCAGCAGCGTCACTTCCTCGAGTGCCTCCAGCTCGGCCACCGCATCCTCGATCCACTCGATCCCCGGCTTGCCGTCGATGAACTCGCGGTTGCCCAGCAGCCTGCCGCCGAATTCGTTCTGGTCATCGCACAGGATCACGCGAGCGCCGCGCCGGCCCGCTTCCAGCGCGGCGGCCATCCCGGCCGGACCGCCGCCGACGACGAGCACGTCGCAATGCCGGTTCTTCTTGTCGTAACGGTCCGGGTCGGGCTCCGTCGGCGCCTTGGCGAAACCGGCCGACTTGCGGATCTGCGGCTCGTAGACCTTGTCCCACCAGGATTTCGGCCACTTGAACGTCTTGTAGTAGAAGCCGGCCGGAAGCATCGGCGACAACAGCCCGTTGACCGCGGAGACGTCGAACTTGACGCTCGGCCAGCAATTGACGCTGCTCGCCTCGAGCCCCTCGTAGAGCTCGGTCTGCGTCGCACGCGCGTCTGCCACCGTGCCGGCACCGCGGCCGAGCTGGATCAGCGAGTTCGGGCACTCTGCCCATGCCCCCATGATCCCGCGTGGGCGGTGCAGCTTGAAGCTGCGGCTGATCAGCGAGATGCCGTTCGCGAGCAGCGCCGAGGCGAGCGTATCGCCGGCGTAGCCCTGCAGCCGCTGACCGTTGAAAGTGAAGTTCAGCGGCTTGCTGTGGTCGATCCGGCCACCGGACTGCAGACGATTCGTCTGGCTCACTGCTCACCCCCCGGCGGCGCTTCGCCCATCTTGTAGAACGCCTTGAATTCGTAGGTCACGGTGTCGCGCACGGCGTTGAACCAGCGCCGGCACCCCGCGGTATGCACCCAGCGCTCGCGGAAATCGCCGCGGGTATTGCTGCCGAAGAACAGGAATGCGGCCCACTCGCTGTCGGATACGGCATCCGGATCGCTCGGGCGCTCGATGTGCGCCTCCCCGCCGTAGCCGAATTCGGACTCGTCGCGCCAGCCGCACCACGGACACTTGATGTAGAGCATGTTCGACCCCCCTCAGTGCGCCACGCCGGCGGCGCCGTGCTCGTCGATGACGGCCCCGGTCTCGAAACGCTTGAGGCTGAACGCCTCGTTCAGAGGATGCGGCTCGTCGTTGGCGACCGTGTGCGCGAAGCACCAGCCCGAGCCGAGGGTCGCCTTCCAGCCGCCGGTGCCCCAGCCGCAGTTGAAGTACAGGCCGTCGACCGGCGTCTTCGTCAGCAGCGGCGACGCGTCCGGGCAGACATCGACGCACCCGGCCCAGTGGCGCAGCATGCGCAGGCGGCTGACGATCGGGTACAGTTCCACCAGCGCCGCGAGCTGCTCCTCGAGGATCGAGATCGATCCCTTGTGGCCGTAGCCGTTGTACTTGTCCACGCCGGCCCCGATGACGAGCTCGCCCTTGTCCGATTGGCTGATGTAGACATGCACCGCGCCGGACATGACCACCGTGTCGATCACGGGCTTGATGGGCTCGGAGACGAGCGCCTGCAGAGGCCGCGACTGCACCGGCAGGCGAATGCCGGCCATGTCGGCGATCACCCCGGAGTTGCCCGCGGTGACCGCGCCCAGCTTGTTGGTCTCGATGAAGCCCTTGCTGGTGTCGACCCCGGTGACGCGGCCATCCTCGCGGCGAATCCCCGTGACCTCGCACTGCTGGATCACGTCGATCCCGAGATCGTCGCAGGCCCGCGCCATGCCCCAGGCGAGCGAGTCGTGGCGGGCGATGCCGCCGCGGGGCTGGAACGATGATCCCAGCACCGGGAAGCGCGTGTTGGTCTCGGAGGTGTTGATGATCGGCACCTTCGCCTTCACCTGCTGCGCATTGAGCACGACGCCATCCACCCCGTTGAGGCGATTGGCGTTGACCCGGCGCTCGATGGTGCGCATGTCCTGCAGGTTGTGACCGAGGTTCAGCACGCCACGCTGGCTCAGCATCATGTTGAAGTTGACCTCCTGGGTGATGTTTTCCCAGAGCTCGAGGCCTTTCTCGTAGATGCCGGCGGATGCCGTCCAGAGGTAGTTGGAGCGGATGATGGTGGTATTGCGGCCGGTATTGCCGCCCCCGAGCCACCCCTTCTCCAGCACGGCGACGTTGGTGATGCCGTGCTCCTTGGCGAGGTAGTAAGCCGTGGACAGGCCATGGCCGCCACCGCCGATGATCACGACGTCGTAGTGCTTTTTCGGCTCGGGACTGTGCCAGGCCTGCCACCAGTTCTCGTGGTGGCTGAGCGCATTGCGCGCCAGACTGAAAATCGAGTATTTCCTCATGCCGGGCATGCCCCCTGATCGGCTCGCGCCGCGGTCGATCCCCGGCGCTTGCGGGCGGGAATGGGCGGGGCCGCCGGGACGGCCCCGTCCGCCGTGCTGGATCGGCCCATCAGTCCCCGTAGACGGGGAAGCGCTGGCAGAGATCCTGGACTTTGGCGCGCACCTGCTCGATGACCTCCTCGTTGTCCAGGTCCTCGAGCACGTCGCACATCCAGTGCGCGATGTCGGTGAACTCCTGCTGACCGAATCCGCGTGTGGTGCCGGCGGGCGTGCCGATGCGCAGTCCGCTGGTCACGAAGGGCGGTTGCGGGTCGTTCGGCACCGCGTTCTTGTTCACGGTGATGTGGGCCCGCCCGAGGGCGGCGTCCGCATCCTTGCCGGTAACCCCCTTCGGTGTCAGATCGAGCAGGAAGAGGTGGTTGTCGGTACCACCCGACACGATCTGGAGGCCGCGCTCCTGGAAGGCCTTCGCCATGGTGCGGGCATTGTCGACCACGCGTTGCTGGTAGTCCTTGAACTCGGGCTCCAGCGCCTCCTTGAACGCCACCGCCTTGGCGGCGATCACGTGCATCAGTGGCCCGCCCTGCATCCCGGGAAACACGCTCGAGTTGAACTTCTTGCCGAGCTCCTTGTCGCGCGAGAGGATGATGCCGCCGCGGGGTCCGCGCAGCGACTTGTGCGTCGTGGACGTCACGACGTCCGCCACCGGCACTGGATTGGGGTAGTGCCCGGTCGGGATCAGCCCGGAGACGTGCGCCATGTCCACCAGGAAGTAGGCGCCGACCTCGTCCGCGATGTCGCGGAACTTCTGCCAGTCGATCACGCGCGAGTACGCCGAGAAGCCGGCAATGATCATCTTCGGCTTGTGCTCGCGCGCCATTGCCGCCACCTCCTCGTAGCGGATCTCGGCGGTTTCCTCGTCGATGCCGTACTGCACGGCGTGGTAGTTCTTGCCCGAGAAGTTGACCGACGCACCGTGGGTCAGGTGGCCGCCGTGGTCGAGGCTCATGCCGAGAATCGTGTCACCGGGGTTCAGCAACGCGGTGAACACGGCGGCGTTCGCCTGCGCGCCCGAATGCGGCTGGACATTCGCGTAGGGCGCATCGTAGAGCTGCTTCACGCGCTCGAGCGCGAGTCGCTCGGCCACATCGACGTGCTCGCAGCCGCCATAGTAACGCCGCCCGGGATAGCCCTCGGCGTACTTGTTGGTGAGGACCGAGCCCTGCGCCTCGAGCACGCGCGGCGAGGCATAGTTCTCGGACGCAATCAGTTCGATGTGCTGCTCCTGGCGACTGCGTTCGGCATTGATCGCCGCGGCCAACTCGTCGTCGAAGCCGGCCACGGTCTCGTTCTTGCTAAACATGGATTTCTCCCCGAAGCTGCGGGCGCCCTGGCGCCCGGCCATGTGTTGCCGCGGAAGGCGCACGCGCCCGAGCCCGGGCCCGCGCACGCGGCGACGGGCCTTCTGCTTGACGTCGGACCTCGTGATGCCGTCGGGATCGCCGACGAGACCGGCGCGCGCAACCTGTCGCGAACATGCCATTATACGAGGTGGCGTCGCGTGCTTACAGCCGTGCAGCCACACGAGTTGCCCGGCACCGACGTGCCCTTGCCTCTTGGCGACTGGCGAAGCCCGCTCACGCGGCCCCGCGCGGTCCTCGGAAGCGCCGCCCGCCACTCGGTTCGACACCCCGCGGCGGTCCCCCGAGCACGACCCGCTGCCCGGAATTCGCGTACCGCTGGTGCGCGGGTTCAGCCGTGCGCCCGGGGGCGCGCGAGGGCCGAGGCGCACGGGGGCGCGCTGCCGGGATCACGGCCCGGCGCACGCGGGTGCGACCGGTCGGCGCCGGCGGACGGCCCGCGCGGCCGCGGGGCCGGGCGGCCTCGCGAGATTCGGGCCCGCCCCGCTATACTGCGGCCGTCACTCGCCGGAAACGAGGCGCGGAGCGCCCGCGCGGGAACCATGTCGAACCTGCTGTTCACCGATGTTCGCAGCATCAACGCGAAGCGGATCAGCGCGGGCGACCTGCTGGTCCGCGAGGGGCGCATCGAGGCAGTCGACAGCGAGCTCGCGGGCTGCAGTGCGCAGCGCGTGATCGAGGCACGCGGGCGTTCGCCCCTGCCCGGGTGGGGCGACGACCACCTGCATTCCCGCGAACGCGGGCTCGAGGACAACGCCGACATCGCGACCGAATCCGCTGCGGGCCGGCCCCTGATGCAGGCTTTACTCTCCGCCCTCATCGAGCCCGTCCACCTGGGCGAGCCCTCGATCGCGCAGGTGGTGCGCGAGGCCGGCCACAACGTCGCCGAACGCTTCGATGCCGCCGAGCAGGGCTGCGCCCGAGAGGGCGATCACGCCGATCGGGTACCGGCCGACCCCGAGACCATGACGCGCGTCGGCGCCGGCCGCGTGCGTTCGCAGTGCGGCCGGGCACCGTTCGCGGGATCCACCTCCCGCGGTCGGGTCGACGCGACGGCGGCCTGCGGGGAACCGGCGTGCTGCGACGCTGCGCTCACCGGCGCGATCCCCGGCGCGCGGCGCGCGTTCGCCCGATGACGGCTCCCGCCGGGCGTGTCTGCCGTTCCCGGGCCGCGGTGCTCGCCGGCCTGCTGCTGCTCGTCGCGGGCCCGGCGCCGGCGGCGCCGCGGCTCGAGCTCCAGGGCCGGCTCGTCCAGGGCGGGCTCGTGTACGGGCGCACGGCGCCCGGAGCGGAGGTGCGCCTGGAGGACCGCGAGGTACGCGTCTCGCCCGCAGGTGTGTTCCTGCTCGGCTTCGGGCGCGATGCGCCCGAGGAGCAAACCCTCGTGGTCACCGGCGCCGACGGCGAACGCATCGAGCGCCGCCTCGAGATCGCCCGCCGGGACTACGACATCCAGCGCATCGACGGTGTCCCGCCGCGCACCGTATCGCCCCCCGAGGAGGCGCTGCCCCGGATCCGCGAAGAGACCCGTCGCGTGCGCGAGGCGCGGCGGCGCGACGACCCCCGCACCGGGTTCCTGGCCGACTTCCACTGGCCGGTGCAGGGGCGGATCACGGGCGTATACGGCAGTCAGCGCGTCTACAACGGCGAGCCCCGCCGGCCGCACTACGGCATCGACATCGCGACCCCGGCGGGGACGCCCGCGCGCGCTCCCGCCCCCGGGATCGTCACCGTCGCCCACCCCGACATGTATTTCTCCGGCGGCACGGTCCTGCTCGACCACGGCCACGGCCTGTCGTCGGCATTCCTGCACCTGCGCTCCATTGCCGTCGACACGGGCGACGAGGTCGAACGGGGTGACCCGATCGGCGAGGTCGGCGCCGGTGGGCGTGCTACCGGGGCACACCTCGACTGGCGCATCAACTGGTTCGACCGCCGCCTCGACGCCGCCCAGCTCGTCGGCCCGATGCCCTAGTGCCCTTCAACGAAAGTTCGCCGTCTTTTCGCCGGCCCTCGCCGAGAAAGATCGAAGAACTTCCGTTAAAGGACACTAGATGCCGCACCGGGCTGTGCCCGCCGCGGACTGCGCGGTATCATCACGGGGATGGAATCGCTGAAGGCAACCGAGGCCCTCGATGAGGGCACGCGCATCGCCTGGAGTGATGTGCGCGCGGTCCTGCGCTTCGGCGCCGACGGTCTGATCGCCGCCATCGCGCAGCAGTACGATACGGGGGAGGTCCTGATGTGCGCCTGGATGAATGCGGCGGCGCTCGACGAAACGCTGTCGACGCAGCGTGTCGTCTACTGGTCGCGCTCGCGCGGCGAGCTCTGGCGCAAGGGCGAATCATCGGGCCAGGTGCAGCACCTGATCGGGGCCCGCATCGACTGCGACGGGGACGCGGTCCTGCTGCGAGTTGACCAGACGGGTCCCGCCTGCCACACCGGGCGTCGCAGCTGCTTCTACCATCGCATCGTCGGCGACGAGGTCGAGATCGACTCGGCGCCCCTCATCGACCCCGCCGAGCTGTACGCCCGCCGCACGTGAACACAGCCCGCGCGCATCGCGACGACGACCCCATGGCAGTGACGCTCTACAACACGCTCACACGGACCAAGGAGCGCTTCGAACCGCGCGACCCCGAGCACGTGACGATGTACGTCTGCGGGCCCACGGTTTACAACTTCATCCACATCGGCAATGCGCGGCCGATCGTCGTGTTCGATGTGCTCTACCGCCTGCTGCGTCGCCTTTACCCCGCCATCACCTACGCGCGCAACATCACGGACGTCGACGACAAGATCAACGCCGCGGCCCGCGAGAACGGCGAGTCGATCGCGCACCTGAGCGCGCGCTTCACCGAGGCCTTCCACGCCGACGTGGCCGCACTCAACACGCTGGCGCCCACTGTCGAGCCGCGCGCGACCGAGCACATCGACGCCATGATCCGCATGATCGAGCGCCTGATCGAGCGCGGGCACGCCTACGAGGCCGACGGTCACGTCCTGTTCCACGTGCCCTCGCTGCCGGATTACGGACGCCTGTCCGGACGCCAGCGCGAGGATCTGCTGGCCGGCGCCCGGGTCGAGGTCGAGGACTACAAGCGCGATCCCGCCGATTTCGTCCTCTGGAAGCCGTCCAGCGACGACCTGCCCGGGTGGGACAGCCCCTGGGGGCGCGGGCGCCCGGGCTGGCATATGGAGTGCTCCGTGATGGCCGAAGCCCACCTCGGCGAGACCATCGACATCCACGGCGGCGGCCAGGATCTGATCTTCCCGCACCACGAGAACGAGATCGCCCAGAGCACGTGTGCCCACGACGGCGCCGAGTTCGCCCGCTACTGGCTCCACAACGGCTACATCACGGTCGAAGGCCAGAAGATGGCCAAGTCCGAGGGCAACTTCTTCACCCTGCGCGACCTGTTGCAGCCGTATCCCGGCGAGGTCCTGCGCCTCGCCCTGCTCTCGGGCCATTACCGCCAGCCGCTGGACTGGTCGCCGGCCGGCATCGAGCAGGCGCATGCGGCACTCGATCGCCTGTACCAGAGCCTGCGCGGTGCCGCGGACGTCGAGCTCGGCGAGGACGAGCGCCCACTGCCGGAATCGATCCGCGCGGCGCTGGCCGACGATCTCAACACCCCGGTCGCGCTGCGCCACCTGCACGAGGCGGCCACGGCGCTGAACAAGGCGAGCGTGTCGAGCGAGCGCCGCCGGTGCAAGGCGGAACTGCTCGGGGGCGCGGAAGCGCTGGGTCTGCTGGCGCAATCGCCCGAGGCATGGTTCCGCGGGCAGGCCGCACAGGGGGAACCGAGCCCCGAGGAGATCGACGCCCTCATCGAGGAGCGGCGCACCGCCCGGGCACGGCGCGACTTCGCCCGCGCCGATGCCATCCGCGACGACCTGGCCACGCGCGGGGTCGTGCTCGAGGACGGGCCTTCCGGCACCACCTGGCGCCGCAGCGCCCGCGCCGAGCCGGCCGGTGGCGACGCATGAAACACGTGCTCGCCGCCGTCGTTCGCGCCTACGCGCGCTACATCAGCCCGTTCACTGCGCCGCACTGCCGCTTCTTCCCGAGCTGTTCCGAATACGCCGAGGAGGCGCTGCGCCGCCACGGGGCGCTGCGCGGGGGCTGGCTCGCCGTGCGCCGCATCCTGCGCTGCCATCCGTTCTGCCCGGGCGGCGTCGATCCGGTCCCCGAAGACGTGCACAGGCACCGCTGAGCGCGGCCGCGAACCCCCCCCGCCCCCGGCAGGGCAACCCCGCAGGCGCCTCGCCTCGTGCCCGGGCCTGCGCCGACCCGCGTCCACGGTGACGCGCTCCACTCGTGCCCGCTGCGATGCGCGTCGATGCGCATCGCCGTCGCGCCTGCGCAGTCGCGATCTGTTGCGAACGGATGGGTGGCTGCCGGCGATCCGGTCGAACCGGACGGGTTCTGCCGAGGCAATTGCGCGGACCCTCCATGGCCCGCGTCCTTCGGACTCGATGCGCTCGCGCCGATTCGCTCCCGGCGAATCGGTCGAACCGAAGGGGTTCTGCTGCACCCTCGGGGGAGTCCAAACCAGAAGACCCGGCAGAGGCCGGGCCTTCTGGTTTGGCGTCCCCAAGGGGATTCGAACCCCTATTACTGCCGTGAAAGGGCAGTGTCCTAACCGTTAGACGATGGGGACGGATCGCCCGCGCAGGCGGGGCCGTGGGCGAGCCGCGCGAAATCTACGGAAGGTGGCCGGCGCTGTCAAACCGCGCGCGGCCGCAGATTCAAGCGTTCCGATCGGGCTCGATCAGGTGCTCATCGTCGATCAGGGCGAAGTCGTAGACATAGCGAATGTTGTCTTCGAGGTACTTGCCCATGGAGTCGGCGTTCATCAGGCCGTCGTAGACCTCGCGCGGCACGGGCGAGTACACGGTGCGCAGCCCGGGCAGCGAGTCGTAGAACTGGATCACGAGTTGCTGCGTATCCGGGTTGTACCCGACCCGGCGGATGCTGCGGGAGGTGACGTCGTGCATCTGGCAGGTTACACGACGTGGCCTCTCGTGCTTCTCGTGGACGATCGAACTTGTCATAACGTGGCGTTTCCTCGTGATTACCTCTTGGTGGACGCGGGCATGGACGGGCGTCCTGATCGCTGAGGGATGAGTTGGATTATAACATGACCCCGGAGCCTCGGCAGGCCAGGTCGCTGCCGGCCCTCGCCCCGCCCCCCTGCAAGCGGGCACAATGGCGCCTTCCGCGAGGCCGCGGCCACCCCCGGATCAGCGAGCGCCGGCCCCATGCAGCCCGACCAGTACTGCCAGCAGAAGGCCGCTGCGAGCGGGTCCAGCTTCTACTACAGCTTCCTCTTCCTGCCCGACGAACGGCGGCGCGCCATCACGGCCCTGTACGCCTTCTGCCGCGAGGTCGACGATGTCGTCGACGAGGTCTCCGAAACCGACGCCGCGCGCATGAAACTCGCCTGGTGGCGTGCCGAGGTCGACCGCATGTTCGCCGGCGAGCCGGGCCACCCGGTCGCCCGCGCCCTCGCCCCGATGCTGGAGCGCTTCGAGCTGCCGCGCGAGTACTTCCACGAGATCATCTCGGGCATGGAAATGGATGTCGATCACGCCGGCTACGCCAGTTTCGAGGAGCTCGAGCAGTACTGCTACCGCGTTGCCTCGGTGGTGGGCCTGCTCTCGGCGGAGATCTTCGGCTACGAGGACGCGGCCACTCGGACCTACGCGAGCGAGCTCGGCCTGGCGTTCCAGCTGACCAACATCCTGCGCGACGTGCGCGAGGACGCGATGCGCGGGCGTGTCTACATCCCGCGCGACGAGCTCGACGCCCACGGAGTCAAGCCCGGTGATCTCGCCCAGCCGTCCACCCCCGATGCCGTGCGCGAGCTGTTCCGCGCCCAGGCCGAACGGGCCCGGGCCCACTACCGGCGCGCTTTCGCCACGCTGGCGGACCGGGATCGCCATGCCCAGCGCAGCGGGCTGGTCATGGCCCGCATCTACATGACGCTGCTCGACGAGATCGAGCGGGACGGCTTCCGCGTCCTGGAGCACCGCGTGACCCTCACCCCGCTGCGCAAGCTCTGGATCGCCTGGCGGACCGTGCGCGCCGAAGAACGGCGACGGCGGCGGCTCGCGCGGGCGGCATGAACGCAGGCACCCGTGCGGTCGCCGTCGTCGGCGGCGGCTGGGCCGGGCTGAGCGCGGCCGTGGCACTGACCCGGCGCGGCCATACGGTCACGCTGTTCGAGGCCGCCGCGCAACCCGGGGGCCGCGCGCGCGGGCTGGTCCTGCGCGGGCGCAGCCTGGACAACGGTCAGCATCTCCTGCTGGGGGCCTACCGCGCCACGCTGGCGGCCATGCGCGGCGTCGATGTCACCCCGGCGGACGTGCTCGAGCGCCGCCCGCTCGAACTGGTACTGGCCGGCACCGGCCGGCGGATGCACCTTCGGGTACCGGCGCGCGGGGGGCGCGCCGCGCTTGCGTGGGGCCTCGCCACCGCCGGTGGCCCGTGCCCCGGCGACCGCCTGCGGGCGTTGTGGCGCATGCCCCGCCTGCGCCGACCGCCGCACGCGGACCGCCCGGCGGACGAGTGGCTCCGCGCCTGCGGGCAGCCCGCATCGCTGATCGACGGTCTCTGGGGGCCGCTCTGCCTGGCGGCGCTGAACGCGCCCCCCGGGGCCGCCTCGGCGCGCCTGCTGGCCCGAGTCCTGCGCGAGGCCTTCGCCGATCGGGCGGCCAGCGACCTGCTGCTGCCGCGCACCGACCTCGGAGGACTCTACCCGAGACCGGCCGTGGCGTGGTTGCGCAGTCGCGGCCAGGGTGTCCACCTGGGCACGCGCATCCGCGGGCTCGAGCCGGTTCCCGGCGGCTGGCGGCTCGACGCCGCCGAGCGGCCATTCGACGCCGTGGTCCTCGCCACGGGGCCGGGCGCGGCCGCGCGGCTGCTGCCCGCGGGGGATGCCTGCAGCGCGGACGCCGAGGGCCTGCGCGCCCTGGGCGCGGCACCGATCGCGACCGTCTACCTCGACTGCGGCGTCGCGCAGCGGCTCGACCCCCCCATGCTGGGGCTGCTCGATGGTCCCGCCCAATGGATCTTCGATCGCAGCCTTACGGGTCACCCCGGGCTCGTGGCCGCGGTGCTCAGCGGTCGCGGCCCGCACGAGACCCTGGACCGGGCGGCGCTGGGCCGGGCCGTCGCCGACCAGGTCCATGAAGTCCTGCGGGTGGCCCGGCGGCCCGAGGTGATCGGCGTGGTTCGCGACAAGCGGGCCACCTTCGACCCTCGCCCGGGTGTCGATGCCCTGCGCCCGGGCACCGCCGGTCCGCTGCCCGGGCTATGGTACGCCGGCGATCATGTCGGCAACGGTCTGCCCGCAACCCTCGAGGGCGCCGTGCGCACCGGCGAGCACTGCGCCGCGGCCATCGACGAACACGGGAGAGCGCCATGAGCAACGCCGATCAACCCGACCTGCGCCACTGCACCGTACTCGTCACGGGCGCCGGCGACGGCCTCGGGGCGGCGCTGGCACGCGGCGCCGCCGAGGCCGGCGCCGAGGTGGTCCTGCTCGGACGCACCGTGCGCAAGCTCGAGGCGGTCTACGACGCGCTCACGGCCGCGGGCGCACCGGAGCCCGCCATCTATCCCCTGGACCTGGAGGGCGCGAGTCCGGACGATTACGCCGAGCTGGCCGAACGCGTCGCCCGCCAGTGCGGGCGCCTCGACGGTGTCATCCACGCCGCGGCGATCCTGGGCCCGCAGAGCCCGATCGAGCAGATCGCCCCGCTCGAGTGGGCCCGCGTGCTGCAGGTGAACCTGACCGCGCCGATGCTGCTCACGCAGGCCCTCCTGCCGCTCCTGCGTGCGGCGCCCGCACCCGCGCTGCTGTTCCTCGGCGAGGACGCCGCGCGCGCCTATCGCGGCGCGTACGGCGTGTCGAAGTCGGGCCTGCGGGCCCTGGCGTCGATGCTGGAGGCGGAGGTCGCCGAGGAGGCCGGCTTGCGCGTGGACTTCATCGACCCGGGGCCGCTGCGCACGCGTCTGCGGGCGACCGCTTTTCCCGGTGCCCTGCCCGAGGAGACCGCGCCGCCGGAGTCCGCGGTGCCGGCGATTCTGGCGCGCTTCGCCTCCGCCCGGGCCGGTTGACCCGGGGCGCGCGGCGACACCCCGCCTCACGCGGCGACCGAGTCGCTCAGGAGCTGCGTCAGGGTGGTCTCGCGCTGGCCGAACCAGAGGCGTTCATCGAGGCGCACATAGCCCTCGTCAAGCCGTTCGGGGCGGCCGTCGCGCTCGCGCCAGACGCCGTTGCGCGAGCCCAGGTCCGTGACATAGTAGCTGCCGGCGAGCACCAGCAGCTCGGCGTGGCGGTGGCTCACGGTCGGGTGGTCGAGCACGAGGTGGTGCCGCCGCCGGTTGGCGTCACCCGGATTGCGCCCGATGATGTACGTCCCGTCCCTTGCCATGTCGTGCTCCCTCGTGCGCTCCCGGTCCCGCCATTCTAGGGCCTACGAACGACCGCCGCATTGCCGCAACGGATATTGTTCGACCGGAGCGGCAGATCGCCCGCGGTCCCCGCTTTCAGCGGCCGCGGGGTTCCCCGGCCTGCAGGTCCGCCGCCGCGATCGCGCACACGCCGTCGCCGCCGGCCCGGAAATCGAGCCAGACCAGCGGCAGATGGGGGTGCCGCGCGGCCAGGGGCCCGCCGGCGCGCCCCGTTTCGATCACCAGCAAGCCGTGCGGCGCCAGCCACTCGGCGGCCTGCTCGAGCAGTGGCTCGATGACGTCGAGGCCTTCGGGGCCCGCGGCAAGGGCGCAAGCGGGCTCGTGGCGAAATTCGGACGGCAATGCCGCCATGCCCGCGGCATCGACATAGGGCGGGTTGCTCACGATCAGATCGTAGCTGGCCGGAGCCAGGCCCGCGAACAGATCGCCCCGGTGCAGGGATACCCGGTCGTCCAGACCCAGTCTCCGGAGGTTGACCGCCGCGAGTTCGAGGACCGACGGATCGAGGTCGGTGGCGTCCACGCGGGCTTCCGGGAACGCTCGGGCGCAGGCGGCGGCGATACAGCCGCAGCCCGTGCCGATCTCGAGGATGCGCGCCGCCGCCCGGTCGCCGATCCAGGGCGCGAAACGCTCGGCGATGGGCTCGGCCAGGGGCGAGCGCGGCACCAGCACCCGCTCGTCGACGCAGAACGGCAGGCCGGCGAACCAGGCTTGCCCCGTCAGGTAGGCGGTCGGCCGGCGTTCGCGCACCCGACGCTGGAGCAGCCCGCGCACCGCCGCGACGCCCGCCGCGTCCACCGGCGTGGCCGCGTCGATGCCCGGATCGTCCGGCGCGTGCCCGGCGCCCGCGAGCACCAGCCAGGCCGCCTCGTCGCGGGCGTTGTCGGTGCCGTGCCCGAAGCAGACCCCGGCGTCGCGCAGCCGTTGCTCGGCCCACTCGACGAGGGCCAGCAGCGTCGTGCGGTCGTCACTCCCGGCCATGCCCTACCTCGCGCTCGCCCCGGCTGCGCCCGCCCGCGCAGTGCGGGCCGAAACCGGCTCTTCGCAACGTCCGCACGAGTATACAATCAGCGGCCATCGCCCTCACGGCAACCCGGTGCGCAAACCCGCATGCCCCCAGCCTCGAACGACCGACCCCGGCGCATCGACCGCCTGTGCAGCGCCCTTTTCGCCGCCCTGCCGCATCACCTGGTGTCGCGGGTCACTTTCTGGGCGACGCGGCGGCACACGCGCCTGAAGGACCCGATCGCGCGCTGGTTCGCGCGCCGCTACGGCGTGGACATGGACGAGGCCGTCGAGCCCGACCCGGCCGCCTACCCGACGTTCAACGCGTTCTTCACCCGGGGCCTGCGCGCCGGGCTGCGCCCGCTCGACGGCGGCCCCGGCACGCCCGTGAGCCCCGTCGACGGCCGCGTTTCGCAGGCCGGGCCGGTGCGCGACGGACGCCTCTACCAGGCCAAGGGGATCGATTATTCACTGACCGACCTGGTCGGCGGTGACGCGGGCGACGCCGAGGGCTTCCGCGGCGGCGGGTTCGCGACCCTCTACCTGGCGCCCGGGGACTATCATCGGATCCACATGCCGCTCGCCGCACGGCTGCGTCGCATGCGCCAAGTCCCGGGTCGGCTATACTCGGTGGCACCATGGACCGTCGCGACGGTCCCGGGGCTGTTCACGCGCAACGAACGCGTCGTTGCCCTGTTCGACACGGACCGCGGCCCCCTGGGAATGATCCTGGTCGGGGCGATCAACGTGGCCGCGATCGAAACCGTGTGGCACGGGCTGGTCACCCCGCCCGGCGCGCGGGAGGTCCGCACGAGCGACTACGGCGGGCACGCGCCCCGGCTCGAGCGCGGGGCCGAGATGGGGCGTTTCAACATGGGCTCCACGGTGATCGTCCTGACACCGCCGACGATACCGCTGGATGCCGTGCCCGGGCCGGGCACCCGGGTCCGGGTCGGGCAGCGCCTGGCCGCGGGCCGTGCAGGACCTGCATGACAGAGCGAGCGCGACCGCCGGCAGCCGCTTGCCGGCGGGCCACGGATGCGCCGGTCCGGCACGACAACACGCTACAGGAGCGATCATGGGCGCGCGTGCGGAGAACACCGGGGGCCGGCGGACATCGGCGGCCGATCTGACGGTCGCCGACGTCATGTCCGCCGACATGCTCGTGTGTACGCCCGAGACCCCCGTGGCCGAGGCTGCACGCCGCATGAGCGCGGCGCGCTGCTCCTCGATCGTGGTGCGCGAGGGCGACGCCGTGGTCGGCATCTGGACGGAGCGCGATGCCCTGGGGGCCGAGCTCGGCCCCGACGGCCAGGGTGAGCGCGCCATCCGCGAGTCGATGAACGCCCCGGTGCTCACGATTCGCGCGGATGTCTCGATCGGCGAGGCGGCGACCGAGTTCAAGCAGCGCCGCATCCGCCATTTCATCGTCATCGACGCGGGCGACCGCCCCATCGGGCTCGTGTCGCAGAGCGACGTCGTGCTCAACCACGGTGTCGAGTGGTTCATGCGCCTGCAGCGGGTGAGCAGCGTGCTCTCGCAGGCCCCGCCGACAGTCGCCGCCAGCGATCCGCTGTCGCGCGCGACCGAACGGATGCGGGCCGAGCGCCACGACGCCGTCGCGATCGACACCGGCGAAGGCGATTACGCGATCCTCACCGAGCGCGACATCCTGCACCACATCGCCCGCGAGGGCCGCGACGCCCCGTGTCTGGAGATTGCCACCCGCCCGATGCAGACCGTGGCGGACAGTGACAGCCTCTTCCAGGCCCGCAACACCATGCTCGCGGGGTCGTTTCGCCACCTCGGTGTCGTCGATAGCCGCGGCGGCCTGGTCGGCCTGATCGGCTTCCGCGAGATCATGCAGACGATCGAGCAGGGCTATGTGGAGGAGCTGGAACTGGCGCTGCGCGAGCGCGACCTCGAGTTGCGCCAGAGCGAGGAGCGCTACCGCGCGCTCGTCGAGGCCTCGCCCGACGCGATCGCGGTCCATCGCGAGGGGCGCATCCTGTTCATCAACCCGGCCGGCGCCCGGCTGCTGGCCGCCGACAACGTGGGGTGCCTCATCGGCCAGTCGTTCGCGCGCTTCCTCGCGGATGCGCGCGCGGATGCGATCGACGCCCGCCTGGCACTGCTCGAGCGCGAGCTGTGCAGCACGCCGACCGAGGAACGCTTCGCCCGCCTCGACGGCGAGACCATCGATGTCGAGCTGCGGGCGATGCCCATCACCTACAACGGCGAGCCCGCCTGGCAGCTGGTGATGAGCGACATCACCCGGCGCAAGGAGATCGAGGCGGAGCTGCGGCGCCTGGCGAGCACGGACCAGCTCACCGGCATCTTCAACCGGCCGCACTTCGAGCAGCACCTCGACCACGAGCTGCGTTCCAGCCAGCGCTATGGCCAGCCCCTGGCACTGATCATGTTCGACCTGAACCGCTTCAAGACGGTCAACGACACCCACGGGCACGACGCCGGCGACGAGGCCCTGAATCGCGTCGCCGGCATGGTCTCGGCGCAGGTCCGCGACACGGATGTGTTCGCGCGCTGGGGCGGTGACGAGTTCATGATCCTCTGCCCGCAGACATCGCGCGCCGGTGCCGAGCACCTCTGCCGCAAGCTCGCCGACACGCTGCACGCTTGCCGGGCGTCGCCGCTCGGCCCGCTGGGCGCGGCGTTCGCCGTCACCGAGTACGTCCCGGGCGAGCAGCGCCGGGCCCTGCTCAAGCGCCTCGACCTCGGCGTCTACCGCGCCAAGGAGACCGCGTACGACGGCCTCAACGGCATCGTCCGCGTCTAGGAGCCTGTCCGAGAGCCCCGTAACGACGGCGCGCGTCCCACAGCGGCATCTTTTGGCGATTGCTCAACTCCCATGGCAACCACCATGCTCGTTTCACAATCGCCAAGATCCGCACGCTGTACCACGCGCTCGCGACGGCGCCAATCTCTCGGACAGGCTCCTAGGCGGGCCGTCGCGCATACGGGATCGCCACACCGGGTTGTGCACGCACGTGCCGCGCACCCTCGTGCCCCGACCTCATTCGGGCAAGCCCCGGCCCGGCCGCGGCAAGGCCTGCATCGCGACTCGCTCAGGCAAGGCCCGGGCTTCGGGACGCGGTCCGGTGATCATAAGGCTCCGCGGTCGGGTATCCGGGCGTGGACCCGGACTCAGGCTGGCGCAGCCTTCTGCGGGACGCCCCGCAGGCTGTCGCTACGACCCGCCGTGACCGGGCGGGACCGGCGCCGTGCCATCGGCGCACCGCGCAAGGGCCGCCCAGCCCGGCCCCAGGGCCGCCAACCGTTCGAGGTCCTCCGGACGATCGATGTCCCAGCCGGGGTCGAGCTCGCCATGGCGCCACCCCAGTTCCCGCATGCGGGCGCGCGTTGCGCCGAGCACGCGGGCGCCGCCCCACGCGATCCCGTCGAACAGGCGCCACGGGCAGCGATGCACGCCCAGCAGGACATAGCCGCCGTCGCTCGCCGGGCCGATCACGGCGTCGCGCTCCGCCAGCAGGGCATCCGCAGCCCGGATCGCACGCGCGTCGAGACCCGGCGCATCCGTGCCCAGGATCAGCGCCGGGATCCCCCGCGCGGTCGCACGTCCGAGCGCGGCATGCATGCGCTCCCCGAGGTCGCCGTCGCCCTGCTCGAGCAGCTCCGCCCCGTGGCGCCGGGCCGCCGCGGCCAGGGCGCCCTCGGGATCATCGCCCGTGCCCCACAATTCCAGCCCGGCCGGTCCGGCTGCGCGGGCCCGCCGCAGTGCGTCCTCCAGCAGTGCCGACTGCAGGCGCGCGGCCCCCGCCGCCCCGAGCGCCGGTATCAGTCGCGTCTTGGCACGCCCGGCCACGGGCGCCTTGGCGAACACCAGCACGCGGGCGTTCACGCGCGCCCCCCGCTGCGATAGCGCCGGGCCAGCCACGCGGGATCGGCGCCGCGCCAGTAGGCGAGCCGCAACCGCCACATGAGCCAGATCGTGCGCCAGGCGCCGCGTTCTTCCCAGCGGCGGCTGGACGTGGTGACCCGCACGGGGAGACAGGCCGGCCGAGCCCGGGCGCGCAGGCGTCGCGACAGGGCCACATCCTCCATCAGCGGCAGTTCGGGGAAACCGCCCACCGCCTCGAATACGCAGCGGCGCACGGCGATCGCCTGATCCCCGGTGGCGATCCCGGTGAGGCAGGAGCGGCGGTTCATCATGAAGGCGATCGTGCGGAACAGCGGCCGCTCGCCCGACAGGCGCACGCCGAAGCGCGACCACGCGACCCGCGGATCGGCGAAGGCCCGCTCGAGATCGTCCGGGGCGCGCGGATCGACCCGCGAATCCGCGTGCACGAACCAGAGGATCGACCCGGCGCTTGCGGCTGCCCCGGTATTCATCTGCACGCCGCGCCCGCGCGGTGCGGCGACCACGCGGTCCACCAGCGGGCGCGCACGGGCGACGGTATCGTCGCCGCTGCCACCGTCCACGAGCAGGACCTCGCCTCCGCGCCCGCGCACGGTGGCGAGCGACTCGAGCGCCGGGATCACGCTCGCCCCCTCGTCGAGCGCGGGCACGATCGCCGAGATCGTCACGGCCCCCCGGCCACCCTGTGCCGGCCTATGCGAGTGCGCCGCCGCAGGACGAGCCCTGTCCGGCCGTGCAGCCGTAACAGTGACCGCTCACGCTGATGGGCTCGCCCGCCAGGGCCGCGGCGCTGAGTTCGGAGATGTGGCGCTTCGCCTGGTCGTGGCCGCCGAGCGGCAGGTCCAGCATCTGGTTGAAGTCGCAGTCGTAGACGTAGCCCTGCCAGTCCACGCTGATGAGGTCGCGGCACATGACCTGGTCGAGGTTGGCATCGCGATGGGCGGACTTGAGCAGTTCCATGTAGTCGTCGAACTGGTTGCGCGAGATCAGCGTGCTGCCGAAACGGTGGATCGGCAGGTTGGCGAGACAAAACAGGCTCGTGAACTCGATCCCGAAATCCGCCCAGAGGCGCTTGCGATAGTCCGCGGTCAGGGCCTCCTGGTCCGGCGGCAGGACCGGACCGATCGGGTTGAACACCAGGTGCAGGCGCCGTGGCCCGTCGCTCTTGCCGTAACCGAGGGCGTTGAGCCGCTGCAGGCCGCGAATCGATGCGTCGAAGACCCCGCTGCCGCGCTGCTTGTCGACGTTCTCGCTCGAGTAGCACGGCAAGGAGGCGACGACCTCGACCTCGTTGTCGGCGAGGAACTCCGCCAGGCCCGACATTTCGGGGAGCTCGAGCACCGTCAGATTGCAGCGGTCGATGACGTGGATGCCGCGCCTGCGCGCCTCGGTCACCAGGAAGCGGAACTCGCCGTGCAGCTCCGGAGCGCCGCCGGTGATATCGAGCGTGCCGACGTCGCTCGCGGCGAGGAAATCGATCACCTGGCACGCCGTGTCGTGATCCATCATCTCCTTGCGCGTCGGCCCGGCGTTCACGTGGCAGTGCAGGCACGCCTGGTTGCAGTAGTAGCCGATGTTGACCTGCACCGTACTCACCGAGCGCCGCGCCAGCTCGGGGAAGTAATGCGGCTGCAGGTGCGGAAGCGTGGCGTGCATCGATGGCCTCCATGGTCGTGCTCGACCGGCGACTGCCCCGGTCCGGGCTGCGTGAATGGAGTGGCGCGCGATCCCTGGCCGCACCGCGCGCCACACCCCGCTTCGACGGCTTGCACCCGCACGAGTTCCCCGGGCCCTCGGGGCCCGCTGACCGACGACCGCGGGGCGCGCGTCCACTACAATGGGCGGGCCGCCCGGCTCGCGAACGGATGCAGGACCGCCCATGCAATGTCTGGTTTACCGTAGCACACGCCATCCGGGCACCTATCTGCTCACCGACCGCGGCGAGAGCTTCGACCACATCCCCTCGGCTCTGCGCGAGCACCTGGGCCCGCTCGAGTTCGCGTTCGAGTTCGCGTTGACGTCGCAGCGCAGCCTCGCACGCACGGATGGCCGCACCGTGATCGAGCACATCGAGCGCAACGGCTACTTCCTGCAGCTCCCTGACCGCGACTTCGCGGATACATGAACGCCCCGCTCTACCTGTGGAGCGCGGTGGCCGGACTCCTCGCGGCGGCAGGGCTCATCGAGGTCGCGGACCTCGCGCCCCTGTTGCGCTACTCCCGCGAGGGCATCGCCGCCGGCGAGCTCTGGCGCCCGGTGACCGCGCACCTCGTGCATCTCGGTCCCGCGCACCTGGCGCTCAACGCCATCGGCACCGTCCTGGTCGCCGCACTCGTGGGTCATCACCTGCGCAGTCTGGCCTGGGCGGCCACCTGGCTCGCGTGCGCCGTGACGGTCGCGGCCGGCCTCTGGTGGTGGACCCCATGGGTGGAGTGGTACGTGGGCCTGTCCGGCGTATTGCACGGGCTGCTTGTGACTGGCGCGGTCGCCGCCCTCGCCGAGCCGCGAGAGCGCCTGTTCGCCGGCGTCGTTGTCGTCGCCGTGATTGCCAAGCTGGCGTGGGAGGCGACGGCCGGCGCGACTCCGGGCACGGCCATGCTGGCCGGCGGCCGCGTGGTGACCGAATCGCACCTGTTCGGCGCGCTCGGGGGCGCGCTCGCCGGGGCACTGGCGCTGGCGTCGCACCGCCGGGCGCGTTCCCCGGACGCGCCCGGGTGATCCGGGGCCGGCCGGCGCCCGCGGCGCGGCCCCGCGCGCCGACCCGTGTCAGGCGGAGCCGGCCGGCTCGTCCTCGGCCTGGTGACCATCGGCGTCGCTCGCGCCGGTGCCGCCCGCTTCACTCGACGCATCGCCGCCGCGCGCATCGCCGGCGACCGTCCCCGGCCAGGACACGAGCAGGTCGTTCAGGCGCGACACGAACGCCGCCGGATCGCCGAGTTGCCCGCCCTCGGCGAGCACGGCCTGGTCGAACAGCACCCGGCTCCACTCACCGAAGCGCACCTCGTCGCCGAGATCGGCCATGCGCTGCAGCAACGGATGACCCGGGTTGATCTCGAGCGTCGGCCGGCTCTCCGGCACATGGTGCCCGGCCTGGCGCAGCAGGTGCTGCATGTGCAGGGCGAGATCGCCTTCGCCCAGCACCAGGCAGGCGGGCGAGCTGGTCAGGCGGCGCGACACGCGCACCTCGCTGACCTGGTCACCGAGCGCCTGGCCGATTCGCCCGGCCAGGTCGCCGGACTGCTCGCTGTCCGCTTCGTCCTCGGCTTCGGGCTCGAACTCCAGCTCGCCCTTCGCGACCGAGGCGAACTTGTAGCCCTGGTATTCGGCGACCTGGGACATCAGCCACTCGTCGACGCGGTCGTACAGCAGCAGGACCTCGATCCCCTTCTTGCGGAAGACCTCCAGGTGCGGGCTTTTCTGCGCGGCCGCGAAGCTGTCGGCCGTGACGTACCAGATTTTCTCCTGCTCCTCGGCCATGCGGGCGATATAGTCATCTAGGGCGACCTTCTGCTCGGACGTGTCGTGGTGCGTCGAAGCGAAGCGCAGCAGGCCGAGCAGGCGATCGCGGTTGGCGTAGTCCTCGACCGGCCCTTCCTTCAGGACCTGGCCGAATTCACGCCAGATCTGATCGTAGACCTCGGGGTCGTTGGTCGCCTTGTCCTCGAGCAGATCGAGGATCTTCTTGACCGAGGCGCTGCGGATGTGCTCGATCACGCGGTTCGACTGCAGGATCTCGCGCGAGACATTGAGCGGCAGGTCGTTCGAGTCGACCAGGCCCCGCACGAAGCGCAGGTAGTTCGGCATCAGGTGCTCGGCGTCGTCCATGATGTAGACGCGCTGCACGTAGAGCTTGATGCCCTGCTTGGCGCGCTCGCGATCGAAGAGGTCGAACGGTGCCCGCTGCGGGATGTAGAACAGCGTCGTGTACTCGTACTTGCCCTCGGTCTGCGAGTGAGTCCACGTCAGCGGGTCCTCGAAATCGTGGGCGATGTGCTTGTAGAACTCTCGGTATTCCTCCTCCGAGATGTCCTTGCGCGCACGCTTCCACAGCGCCGAGGCCCGGTTGACCGTCTCGAACGCCTCCGTGCGGTTGCCGTCGTCGTCGAGCGTCGGCATCCGGATGGGGAACGATATGTGGTCGGAATACTTGCGGATGATCGACTTCAGGCGCCCCTGGTCCGCGAACTCGGCGCAATCCTCGCTGAGGTGCAGCACCACGTCGGTGCCCGGCTCGTCGCGCGATGTCGGCTCGAGCGTGAACGTGCCGCTGCCATCGGAGGACCAGCGCACGGCCGCGTCGGCACCTTCGCGCGCGTGGCGGCTCACCAGGTCGACCCGGTCGGCGACCACGAACGCCGAGTAGAAGCCCACGCCGAACTGACCGATCAGCTGGGCATCCTTCTTCTGGTCACCGGTGAGCTGATCGAGGAACTGCTGCGTGCCGGACTTCGCGATCGTGCCGATGTTGTTGAGGACGTCGTCGCGCGTCATGCCGATGCCGTTGTCGCGGACGGTCACCGTGCGCGCGTCGGCGTCGTAGTCGACCCCGATGTGCAGATCCGAGGCGAGCGACTTCAGTCCGTCGTCGGTGAGTGCCGCGAAGCGGAGCTTGTCGCAGGCGTCGGACGCGTTCGAGATCAGCTCGCGCAGAAAGACGTCACGATTCGAGTACAGCGAATGGATCACCAGCTTGAGCAGCTGGTTCACCTCGGCCTGGAACTGATGCGTCTCGGTCTGGGCTTCGCCGGTGGACATGCGGGTGGCCTCCGTTGTCGGTCTTGTCTGCAGTATCCCGGCGTAGTGGGGCGCAGCCGCGGGGTTTTCAACCCCATCCCGAACGCCTGCTTTCGCCCAGCGAGCCGCCCGCGACGTGGGGCCGGGTCGCCTTGGCGCCGTGCGGCCCGCTGACCCGCTCGGCGCCGGACACGCGCCTGACGGATGGCGACGGCCCACCGCCGCGTGCAGCGGTTCGCCGTTTTCGGCCCTTAGTGGTTCCTAGGGCGTGTTAACACTAATACCCTCAAGGATGAGCGCCAAATGGATGAAGAA
>CAZVFN010000033.1:0-25237 GCA_964626335.1 uncultured Ectothiorhodospiraceae bacterium | reverse complement strand
GGCGGCCTGGGCGCGCGGCGGCACGACGCCGGCGTCGCCGCGACCGCGCGGGCAGGCGGCGCAGTCGCCGAGGGCGAAGATGCGGTCGTCCGCGGTCCTCTGCAGGGTGCGGCCCACGACCAGCTGGTTGCGGGCGTTGCGCTCCAGGCCGTCGATGTCGGCGAGGGACGCGGGCGCCCGCACGCCGGCGTCCCAGACGCTGAAACGCGCCGGGATGGAATCGCCGTCGCGGATCCGGATGCCTTCGGCGGTGACCTCGGCGACCTCCTCGCCGGTGCGCACACTCACGCCGAGGTGCTCGAGCTGGGCGCGGGTCAAGGCGGCGACGTCGTCGGGCAGGCCGGGCAGCCGGCGCGCCGCGCGCTCGATGACCACCAGGCGCGTGTCGCGCACGCTGTCGATGTCGCGGGCGCCGTACTCGGCGATCGCGTGGCGCCTCTTGTCGAGCTCCGCCGCGAGCTCGACGCCCGTGGCCCCGCCGCCGACGATGGCGACGTTGAGTTCGCCTTCCCGGCGCGGGCCGCCGCCCTGGCCGGCCCGCAGCTAGGCCTCGAGCAGGTAGCGGCGGAATTTCTCCGCCTCTTCCGCCGAGTCCAGGCTGAAGCCGTGCTCGGCGACGCCGGGGATGCCGAGTCGTTGCTCTCGCTGCCAACGGCGACGACCAGTGTGTCGTATTTCACGCTACGCGGCGGCAGGGCCTCGCGGCCGTCGCTCTCCGGCAGGGGGGCGACGTGGATGCGGCGATGGGTGCGGTCGAGGCCCTCCATCCGGCCCCAGACGAACGTGAAGTGGTGGGCGCGAGCGTGGGCGATGTAAGCGCGCTCGTCATCGTGGATGTCGAGCGTGCCCGCGGCGATCTCGTGCAGCAGCGGTTTCCACACGGGCGCGAGCGAGCCGTCGACCAGGGTCACGCGCACGGACCGGTCGCGGCGGTAGCGGCGGCCGAGGCGCGTGGCCAGCTTGAGGCCGCCAGAGCCGTCGCCCACGATCACGATGCGATGCGGTTCGTCTTCGCTCGCCACGATCGCCTCCCCGGGCCGCTGCGCCGATCAGTATAAACGGCCGCGGCTGCCTCACGCTGCTTGCGACGCTTGAGCACGACGGCCTGCGGGCCGGGCTGGCGGCCAGTGCGCTGGGGGCCTCGACGGCCACCGAGGCCTCGGTACCATGGGGCGGCGAGCCTGCGCCGCCGGAATTGCCCGCGTCCGAGGTCGTGCTGCTGCGGGCCGCCGGGATCGACCCCGAGATCGAGGCCCTCGCGGAGCGCGCGAGCGCCTCGGCGACCGCGCGCCCGCATGACCCGGCGCCACGGCGCGAGGAGCGTCCGCATGACCGAGATCCGCGTTGCCCGCAACGACCGCACCGCCGAGTACCGCTTCCGCGAGGGCTGCTTCATCACCGAGTGGTGGAACAGCGACGCCGATGCGGCCGCGTCGGTGGTCAGGGCCCGGGTCGAGCCGGGCGTGACCACGCGCTGGCATCGCCTGCACGGGATCACCGAGCGCTACGTGATCCTGGCGGGCGAGGGCCGGGTGGAGGTTGGCGAACGCCGGCCCGAGGCCGTCGGCGCCGGTTCGGTCGTGCTGATCCCGCCGGGCACGGCCCAGCGCATCAGCGCCCGCGGCGACGCGGATCTCGTGTTCCTCGCGGTCTGCACGCCGCGCTTCCGGCTCGCGGTCTACGAGGATATCGACTCCGGTTGATGCGCGCCCCCGGGCGACGCGGCCGTGGCCGCGGGTCACCCGCGTCCGTCGGCGAGCCGGTCGGCCGCCGCGGGCGGGTCCGCGGTCGGGTCGTCCGCCCTCGCCCGGGCGGGCTCGAGGCGGTAGGAGCGATCGCCGGCCGCGGCGTCCGCGCAGTCCACGTCGGCGGGTGCGACCAGGTATTTGGCAAGGATCGCGATCTGCTCGTGCAGCCAGTTGCCGCGGCGGGCATCGACCGGCTGGGCACTGCACCGGATGCGCGCGTGCAGCTCGCCGGTCGCATCGTCGTGCCAGTGCCGCACCCAGGCCTTGCCGAACTCGTCCTCGATGACGGACAGCACGGCCTCGACCGCGGGATTGTCCCGCTCGAATCGAAGCTCCGTGTCGATGCGGAAATCCGCCCTTGTCGCCATTCGCCCTCCGCGGCCGAGTTGCCGTGGCGGACTCTATCGAATCCCCTGCCCGATGCGACAGCCCGATTACGCGACCGGCGCGCGCGCGGCCCGCGAATCGGGCGCGATGGGTTGGCGACGGCTGCGCCTCAGCGATGTCCGGTCACGGGCGCGGAGTGCGCGAGCATGCGTTCGAAGGTCGCGATGGCGCCCGGGGAGAGCCCGTAGGGCGCCTCGACATTGATCCCGGGCTCGAGCCCCGGCGCGCGCACCCGGTCGGTGATCCGGGCGTAGCGCGCGACCCGGCGCTCCGGGCGCGCCCGGTGGCCCCGGGGCGGCCGTCTCGCGGACCCACTGCACCCCCGCGGTCGCGTTCGGGTCCTGGATCAGCCACTGGATCAGGCCCCTTGTCGGCCTCGATCGCGGGGACGCAGCCGAACGACAGGATCAGCTCCAGCGGGTGCTCGACCTGGCCGGTCACGGCCCGGGCGATCTCGACGACCGCGTCGCCGAACAGCAGCTGGGTGATCGCGCAGTTGGCGCCGGCGTGGACCTTGGCCCCGAGGCGGTCGCGCTCGGCCTCGCGCGGGGGATCGTGATCACGCCGCGGCCGCCGAGCTTTTCCCGGAAGCGGTGCAGCGCCTGGTCGGGATACGGGCCGACGACCTGCGAGGCATCGAATTCGCGCGGCACGCCGATGAACACCTTGCGCTCGACGCCCTGGGCGCGAGCGCGCGCGACGCGGCGCTCGAGTGCGTCGCTCGGCGTGAACGGGGTTACCTGCGCGACGATCGGATCGAGCTGCGGCAGCTCCCGGGCCAGTGCCGCCTGGTAATCGAGCGGATCCGCGTGCTCGACGAACTCGCCGGGACGGAGGCGGTCCTCGTCGATGACCATCGGCACGAACAGCCTGTCGAGCGCCGCCGCCAGTCGGCTGTCGGCCAGGCGCTCGCGCAGGTCGTGCGCCTGGCGGCGCCCCCCTTCGAGGCCGGCCTCGAGCGGTGGCGGCGGTGTGGCGATGGACACGCTCGGCAGGGTGGATCCCCGATATGAATGAGACCAAGGTTCCGGGGCCGCGCTCGACGCCCGGGCGGGCCCGCGGCACACGGGCTAGGAGCCTGTCCGGGAAACCATGTACCGACTGTGCGCATTCCGCAGCGGCCATCTTGAGCGAGCGCTCGACTCACAGGGGAACCACCATGCGCGTTTCACGATCGCCAAGACCTGCTCGCTGTCCCACGCGCTCGCTACGGCACAGGTCTCCCGGACCGGCTCCTGGAGTGTTGCACGCGGCCGGGCCTTGGCGTGGCGCGCGAGTCCGGGCCAATATAGCCGCGCGCGCGTCGAGGCAGGCCGGCCGCCGTGGCATTCGGTGGCGGGTGCAGCCGGAGAGATGGCCGGGAACCGTGCGAGCCACCCGGTTCCGCGTCGCGTGAGAAGGGGGCAGGATTGGACCGCAGTCGCCCTCCGCAAAACCGTGGCTGCAGGCAGATACCGGCTGCGCGCCACGGCGGCACCCGTGCGCGGTGGTCCGGCTCACATGGCACCGCGATGGCCGCCTGCCGGTCGCCCGGACCGGATCGCCGGCGGCAATGGCGTGCACAAGCCGCGCCCGGGCCGAGGCGCAGGCGATGCGCCTCGCAGCCGGCTCGCTGGCGCGCGCGCTCCCTGCGGCAGCGGGTGCCCGGAGAGCGGCCCGGCGCCGTCAACCTCCAGGTCGTCTTTGCGGGACAGAGCCTTTGACCAAGAGCACGCAGCAACCGCAGCGCTTCGATCACTCGTTCGTCATCCTGATGGTCCGGGACTTCTTCCTCGTCCTGGTCGCGGTCGTCGTGCTCGAGATGGGCGTGCGCTTCCTCCTCGTGCTGTACACGTTCCACAACGAGAAGCCGGAGGAAGTCCAGGTCGTGGCCGATCGGCTCGCCTCGAACGTGCGCTCGATCATGCTCAACAAGGGCGGACCGGTGGCCGCCGAGACCGTCTACCCGATCATCCGGCGCAATCACGAGGAGCTGGACCTGGAGATCGCCATCGAGCCCAGCCCGGTGACGATCGAGTCGATCCGCCAGACGTTCGACATGGTGCCCGAGGGCATACCCGCCGAGTGGCCGGAGGAAGGCGAGTATGTCCAGGCGAAGGAGCAGGTCCGGGCGGACCAGTTCTGCCTCCAGTGCCACGTGAGCGCGGAGGAGGGCGACACGCTCGGCGTGATCACCGTGCGCAGCTACCTCGCCGACGAGGTCAAGCACTGGTGGGAGGAGGTGCGCTTCGCCGGTCTGCTCAACATGGGCAAGATCCTCGGGCACACGGTGGTGCTGTTCCTGCTGCTGCGCGTGCGCATGGAGTCGATTCTGTCGCTGAAGTCGGTCGTGTCCCTGCTCGCCAAGTCCGGCTCGCGCACGAGCCACCGCGCGCCCGTGGTCTCGAGCGACGAGTTCGGCGAGCTCGCACGCGACCTGAACCTGTTCCTCGACCGGGTCGAGCAGGTGATCGAGGATCTGTCGGAGGTGTTGCGGCGGTTGTCGGAGATGACCGAGCGCCTGACGGGGGTGCAGGAGCGCATGGACGAACGCCAGCCGCGCCTCGAGGGCGCGGTGCGCGACCTCGTCGGCGAGAGCTTCGACGCCGCCGGTCACTACAACGGGCTCGACGAGCAGTGGCTGGCGAGCGCGCGCTCGGCGCTCGAGTCGCTGCTCGAGCTGGCGCGCCGCGAGCGGTTGCCGGCAGACGAGCGCGCACGCCTCGATGCCCTGCTCGACCAGTTCACCGCGCAGGTCGAGCAGTTCGAGCGTGCGGTGGAGCAGAACCGGCGCGTCGGCCACCGGCTGCTGGAGATCGACCGCGAGCTGCGCGCTGCCGACGAGGCCTTCCACGAGATGGCGCGCATCGAGGAGCGCATGCGCACCATCTCGGCGCGCGGCCAGACGCTGCTGCAGCGGCTGCGCGGCTCGGACGCCCGGGATGACGAGGCGGACCGTTCCGCGGACTGAGACCCGATCGCCTCGCCGTGCGCCGCTCCGGTGAGCGCACGCACGGGCCGGCATGCAGCCGGCGCCGCTCGACGACCGCGCTCGGAGGAATACCGTTGCGGAGACTGGCGACCCCCTTGCTGGCCCTTGCCCTGTCGACTTCGCCGGGTCTCGCCCGGGCGTCCGGGCAGGAGCCGGTCGAGGCATTCGGGCCGATCGTGATCACGGCACCGCGCATCGAGCGCGACCGCCGCGACACGCCCGCCGCCGTCGACCGGGTGGACCGCCGCGAGATCCGCCAGGGCCGGGCCGGGCGCACGCTCGCCGAGCCCCTGCGCCAGGTCCCGGGGTTGTTCTTCCAGAACGACTTCAATTTCGCGCAGGGCCTGCGCATTTCCACCCGCGGCTTCGGCGCCCGGGCGCCGTTCGGCATCCGCGGCATCCACCTGCGCGTGGACGGCTTCCCCGAGACGCTGCCCGACGGGCAGTCGCAGACCGACGGCATCGCGCTGGAGGCCGCCGAGCGCATCGAGGTGATCCGCGGGCCGGCGGCCGTGGCCTACGGCAACGCGGCGGGGGGCGTGATCGACGTGACCACCGCCGACGGGCGCGACATGGCCCGCAGTCCGGAGGTGTCGTTCGAGGCGGGCGACTTCGGCTTCCGCGGGCTCGGCGTACAGGCCGGCGGCACCCGCGGCGACTGGGCCCGGCACATCAGTGCCGACGCTTTCACGATCGACGGCCACCGCCAGCAGAGCGAGACCCGGCGCACCCGCGTCAACGCCAAGCTCACGCGCACGTTCGACGGCGAGCGGGAACTGCAGGGCGTGATCACGCTGCTGGACAATCCGGTCGCCGAGGACCCGGGCGGTCTCACCCGCGCCGAGCTCGAGGCCGATCGCACGGCCGCCGCCCCGAACGCGGCGGCGCTCGACGCGCAACAATCGGTGGAGCAGCAGCGCCTCGGCCTGAGCTGGCGCGACGCCCGGGTCGCGGGTGGCGAACTGCGACTGCGCGGCTTCTACACGCGTCGCGATTTCGAGCAGCAGCTGCCGTTCCCGGGCAGCAGCCGCCTCGGCTACGCGCGCGACTTCTTCGGCGCGGCCGCCGAGTACCGGCGCGCGCTCGAGCTCGCCGGGCGCCCGCTCGACGTCGTCGTCGGTGCCGACAGCGAGCGCCAGGTCGACGAGCGCTTTCGCTTCGCGGTCGACCCGAGCGGCAGCGTGGGTGCGCAGACGGCCGACGAGCGCCAGCAGGCCACCGCCACCGGCGTGTTCGCCCGCGGCGATCTCGCGCTCACCCCGCGCCTGGACCTGACGGCGGGGGCGCGCTTCGAGCGCGTGCGCTTCGAGATCGATGACGCTCTCCTCGTCGACGGTGACGACTCGGGCCAGCGTCGCTTCGACGAGACCAGCACGAGCCTCGGCGCCCGCTTCGCTCTCACGCCGGCCCACAGCGTCTACGCCAATGTCGCCACGGCCTTCGAGACCCCCACGTTCACCGAGTTCGCGGACCCGGACGGCAGCGGGGGGTTCAATCCCGACGTCGAGCCGCAGCGGGCGCGCAACGTCGAGGTCGGCGCGCGCGGTCGCTTCGGGGAGGGCCTGCGCTACGACCTGGCCGTGTTCCGCGTCGAGGTCGACGACGAGCTGATCGCCTTCGAGCGCAACGGCCGCGACTTCTTCGACAACGCCGGCCGGACGCAGCGCGACGGCGTCGAGCTCGGCCTCGACTGGATCGCGACCGAGCGCCTCGTGATCGACGCGGCCTATACCTGGTCGGACTACCGCTTCGAGCGCTTCGTCGACCGCGACGGCAACGACTTCGCGGGCAACCGCCTGCCGGGCCTGCCGGCGCACCGGCTCAGCGTCGAGGCCGACTGGCAGGACGCGGCCGGGCGCTACGCCCGGGCCTCGGCGCGCTACGTGGACTCGGTGTTCGCCGACAACGCGAATCGGGTGCGCGTCGACGATTACGCGACGCTCGATCTGCGTGTCGGCCGCACGTGGACGAGCGGCGGGCGCCGGGTCGAGCTCTGGGGCGGGATCGACAACGTCACGGACACCGAGTACGTGGCGAACGTGCGCGTCAACGCCAGCGCCGGGCGCTTCTTCGAGCCGGCGCCGGGGCGGCGCTGGATCGCGGGCGTCGAAGTGGGCTTCTAATGCCCGCCAACGGACGTTCGCCGGGCCTTCCCGGCGAGGCATGGGGGCTGTCGGCCGGGCGTGTTCCCCCCGCTGCGCCCGCGCGCGCAGTCGCGCCGGCGGCGCTCGACGCCGCGCCGCGATAGCATGATGGTCATCCCGGCCGGCAAGGCATGCAGCGATGAAGAGCGAGCGCAGCATCCTGGTCCTGTCGTCGTCGGCCGCGCTGGCGATGGCCCTGCTCGGGCTCGCGTTCGTGCTGGCCAGCCATTCGCGCGTGATCCTGCTCGACGGGGTGTTCAACGCCGTGTATGTCGCGGCCGGCGTGGCGACCCTGCGCATCGAGCAGCTGTTGCGGCAACCGGACAATGCGCGCTTCCCGTTCGGCCACGCCTACTTCGAGTCCCTGGTGAACGCGGGCAAGGGCCTGCTCATCCTCGGGATCGCGGTGATCGCGCTGGGCGACGCGGTGGTCGCGCTCGCAGCGGGTGGCCAGGCGATCGTCGCCGCGCCGGCGATTGCCTACGCGCTGCTGGCCACCGGGATCTGCGGTGGAACCGCCATGGTGCTGGCACGCGCAGCGCGGCGCCTGAACAGCCCGCTGGTACGGGCCGACACCGATAATTGGAAGCTGAACACGGTCGTCTCCGCCGCCGTTCTCGCGGGCTTCTGCCTGGCGCCGCTGTTCAGCGCTGCGGGCTGGCAGGCGGCCGTGCCCTATATCGACCCGGCGCTCGTCGCCGGCGTGGTGCTCCTGTTCCTCGGGGTGCCGGTGCGGATGGCGCGACGCTCCATCCTCGAGCTGCTGAACCGCGCGCCCGACGAGGCCTTCGAGGCCCGGGTCCGGGCGGCAACCGATGCGGCCCTGTCGGGCCTCGCCGTGCGCGAGCGTCATGTCCGCATGGTGCGGCCGGGGCGCACGCTCTATGTGCTGGTCCACGTCGTGCTGGCGGAACGCAGCGCCGGCGAGCGCCTGGCTTCGCTGGATGCGGTGCGGGCGCGCCTCGATACGGCCGTGCGCGATGTCCATGCCCCGGCGCTGGTGGATGCGCTGTTCACCGCGGATCCCCGGTGGGCCGCGCCCAGCGCCGGGCTGCATGCGCCTGCTGCGGCGACGAGGGCGTAGCTGCCGGGTTTCCTGGCACTAGGAGCCGCCGGCCGGCGACGGCTGCGGCCGGTATCCACCCGCGGCCACGGACGATGGGTCGCTGCCATGCCGCGGGTCGGGGAAGAAGGCCGAGCTCGAGCCGATCGCCAGGGCCAGCCCTGCGAAGACGAAGAACGCGGTCGTGTAGCCGGTGCGCTCGATGACCCAGCCGACGAGCGGCGAGCCCGCGGCCTGGCCGATCGTGATCGCGAGGAACGGTGCCACGCCGGCCAGCGCCGGCCGGCGCGGCAAAAGCCGCACGGCGGTGACGAGGTGCAGCCCGGCCAGGCACATGAAGGCGGCGCCGAAAACCGCCGCGGCGGCCAGCGCGAGCGCACCGTTGCCGGGGAAGGCCGCCAGCAAGGCCGATCCCGCGGCGATGCCCGTCAGCGCCAGCGCGTTCGTCGCCGGTGTCCCGACCCGGTCCGCGAGGTCGCTGGTCCACGCAGCCGTCATGCCCGCAATGCCGACCGCCAGCCAGAGCAGGGCGGTGGCGGCGCTGCCCAGGCCGCCGCGCTCGGCGACCAGGTCCGGCGCGAAGATCCAGAACGCGGAGGCGGCGACGCCGGCGGCGAAGCCGAAGCCCACCAGCCGCGCGAGCGCGCCCCGCTGCGCCGTCGACAGGGCCGGCAGCGGGTCGCTCGCATGCGTGTCCACCCGCGCGGCGGAGGGGATCCGCACCCGGGCGGCGACGAGTCCCAGGGCGGCGAGCCCGGCGAAGCCGGCATAGGCGAACCGCCAGTCGTCTCCCAGCAGCAGGACGGCGGGCGCGCAGGCCACGATGCCGATGCTGGTCCCGGCGTTCATGATGGCGGTGACACGCCCGCGCAAGGCCGGGCGCACGGCGGCGTGCATCCCGGCCGTCAGGCTCGGCATCATCAGCCCCGTGGATACGCCGCAGATCAGCACGCCGCTGCCGAGCACGACCGCCCCGCTGGCCGCGGCGACCAGCCCGAGGCCGGTGGCGGCCAGGGCGGCCGCGGCGACCGCCGCGTTGCGTGCTCCCAGCCGATCGGCCGCGGCGGGGGCGATGAGGCTGATCAGCGCAAAGCCGATGAAGGCGAGCGAGCCGATCCTGCCGATCGTGTCCGGTGTCAGGCCGAGCTCCGCGCGCATCGAAGGTACGAACAGGCCGAACGCGTAGCGCGCGAGCCCGAACGTGATCGCGGTGAGGCCCGACCCGACGAGCGCGAAACCGGTGACGCTCGCACGGCTCATGCCGGGGCCGCCTTCGCTGCCATCGCCGCAATCGCCGGAATGATCGCGCGCGCATGTCGCACTGCCGCATTCGCGCCGATGACCGGCACGAGCGTATCGCTGCCCTCGAGCGCGACGAGCACGCGCTCACCGATCTCGGCGGAATCGTCCAGGCCGTCGCGCTCGGCAGCCGCGCGGATGATGGCCAGCAGGTCGCCCTTGAGCCGGCGGCCCAGGTCCGCGATCGGCGGGTGGTGCTGCTCGAACTCGGCGATGGCCCGAATGACGATGCAGCCCCGGTTCGAGACCGTCTCGAGCCAGTGACAGTGTCGTTCGGTGACGGCCGCAACCGCCGCGCCCGGCGCGGCGCCCTCGACCGCGCTGCGCAGATCCTCGAGGTAGCGCTCGTAGCGGCGCGCGAGCACGGCCTCGATCAGCGCCTCCTTCGAGTCGAAGTGGTTGTACAGTGTCATGCGCGCGATACCGGCCTCGCTGACGATGCGGTCGATGCCGGTCGCGTGGAAACCGTCGCTGTAGAACAGGCGCTCGGCCGTGTCGAGCAGGGGTTCGCGCTTGCTGGCTCGCATCCACACTCCAGTAGATAGAATGATCAATATAAAAAAGATAACGCGATGGGTTGCGCCCGTTCAAGGCCTCGGGCGCGGGCGCGCGGTTGCGGGTCGAGACTCGGGCAACGCGGTCGCATGCCGATGGCCATCGCCTCGTTCATGAGCCGCACCGGACCAGCCACCGTCACGGGCGCGCACGGCTCCCCGGGGTGCGGAACGTGCCGGGCCGCCTCGGCCTGAGCCGGGCGGCGACGGCGGTCGAGGGGCATCGTCGTTGGCGTGCGCTGGACCGGGTCGCTTGACCGCGTGATGCATGGGGTGCTACGAAACATCAACCGCAGCCGCGGTATTCACCTCCTCGCGGTCCCGTGCAAGAGGGGCGTTCGATGGCCGCCATCGCGATACTGCACGCCTCGCTCCCGCGCCTCATGCCGGTGGCCGCGGACGCCGGGCCCGGCGCGCTGGTCGTGCGTCAGTCGTCGACGGAAATGCAGGAATTCCGGCGCAATCTCGCCATGCGCCGGATCGACGCGCTGGTGGTCAGCCTCGACCTGCTCGGCGAGGAGCCGCTGCACCAGATCGACCACCTGCGCAAGTACACCCGTCCGAAGGTGGTGGTGGTGATCTACAACTTCACCGACATGGCGACGCTGCAGGCGATCGAGAGCCGACCCGACCTCGTCATCCTGCGCGAGGCGGTGACGCCGGCCCGCCTCAGGCGGGTGCTGGCCCACGAGCTCGACGAGCCGGAACTGATCCACACCCCGAACGCCGGCGCGGAGCCGGCCGCGGACGTCGACGGCGCCCATGGTCTGCCGTCCGGCCCGCCGCCGGCGCGGCGGTTCGACAGCGTCGAACTGCACGGCGTGCTCGAGCGTGCTTCCGAGGGCGGCTACGAGTACACCCAGCACGTCGCGGAGCTGCTGATCTCGTTGCAGGGCTTCGAGGACTACTGCCGGCGCCGCAACGCGGGTCGCAGCGAGGCACGCGGCCTCCATGCGGATGTCGAGCACGGGGCCGGCCATGCGCGCGCCGGGCTCGAGGAATGCCTGGCGCGACTGTGCAGCGCGACGCGCCTCAAGCCGCTGCCCGACCGCTCTTGCGGCGACGCCAGCGGCAACGACGGGCCCGACGACGGCAAGGTCACGCGCTTTCCGTTCGGCGGATACCCGGCCTGATCGGGGCGCCGGCCTCGCCGGGCCGGCGCCGGCGCTACTCGGCGCCTGCGCCTCGCGGGCCACGACGGCTTCGCTGGCGACGCCGACGCGGCGCGACGCCTCAGTCCGGCTGGCGCCGCAGCTGCTCGCGGGCCTCGGCGCGGATGTCCGCGTCCTCGGTCGGATCCCACGTGGCACCGCACGGCTGGCGCATGACGACGCGCCACGCCTCGAGCGGGATGCGATAGCCGGAGCGCGCGTGGCCGCGTTCACCCAAGGCGGCGGCGGCGCCACGGTCGTGGATCGAGCCGATGTCGGCGTAGTGGCGCACGAGCTCGGTGACCGCGCGCGTCAGCTCGGCATCGCGGACCTGGGTACGCCACTCGGTCGGCACCTCGACCCAGGCGCAGGAACCGCGACGAACGCAGCGCCAATCGGGTGCGAGTTCCTCGAGAAAGAGATCGCGCACCCGCGGCTCGTGCGTGCCGTCCACCCAGTACCAGCCCCCTTCGCCGCGGCGCAGGGCGCCGTCGAGGTCGGTGATCTCGGGCAGGGTGATGCGCATCGATGTCCCCGGTCTGCGCTCGGGCGCTGCGGCATGCGCAGCCGGCGCCCGTGGCGGCTTCAAGCAAAGCATGCCCGGGCGCGGCCGCGCAAGACCGCCCCGGGCATTCGCCGCTGGTGTGCCGCGGTGGCGGGGCCACCGAGGCGTCGCGCCGACGGCCGACGTGGCCGCCCGACGACCACGCACCCACGCCGGGATTCCAGCGGCTGCGCTCCATGCGCGTGCCGTCGTCCGCGACGGCGGTCATGCGGCCCTCGATGCGCGCCGCGTCACCGCGGCGGGTCGGGACGACGGGCAGGGCGAGCGGGTGCTCGAGCGACTTGATCGCGAGGTCGGTCGCGGCGGCGTCGCCGTGATCCCCGCGGTGCGCGGTCCGTTGCGTCTGGAAGCGGGCCTTCGGCAACCGCGGGCAGCGCAGCCCGGCCCATTCGCCAGGGTTGCCCTCTTGCCCATCGCAGCCGGTCTCGACGCGGGCGACGTCGATCTCGCGGCGTACCGGCGGGCGCCGGGGGCGTGCGGGTGCGCGGGTCGGCCGCGGGACGCCCGCATGGACCCCGAAGCCGGCTGCCCGTCTGCGTCGCCGTGGGACCGGGTCGACTCCGTCGGGCGACCGTCCGCCAGTCGCCGGCCCGCCAGTCGCCGGCATGCGCCGCGGCGGCGTCGATCGGCCCGCGGACCGCGATGAAGGGGCGTGTCGTGTCACTCCCCGCGAATGGGATCGCTCGCGCGGCTGAAGGGCAGCATGCGCTCGAGCACGGCGTCGCCGTCGACCCAGTGATGCTCGAGCGCACCGAGCACGTGCAGCCCGAACAAGGCGCAGATGGCGAGAAACCGGTAATCGTGCGCGCTCTTCGCGAGCGCCTCGATCGCGGCCTCGTCCATGGTCGCGGGCACCAGGTCGGGCACCGGGATCAGGCCGTAGAGATCGAACGGGACATTGGCCGCGGAGTTGACGATCCAGCCCGACACGGGCACGGCGATCATCAGGACGTAGAGCAGGAAGTGGCTGGTCGTCGCCAGCACGCGCTGCCAGCGGGCCATGCCCGGGGGCACCGGGGTGCGGGATTGGTGAAGCGCCACAGCAGGCGCAGCACGGCCAGCCAGGGCACCGTCAGGCCGATGGCCTTGTGCCAGTAGACCGCCTCGGCCGTGCCCGGCGAGCTCGGCAGGCCGTCGGCCCAGGAGCCGAGCCCGAGGTTGGCGAGGACGAACACCGCGATCAGCCAGTGGAACAGCTTGGCGATCGCCCCCAATTGGCCGACGTGTTGCGCAGTCGCATGATCGCCGCCGGTGCCGTGTATGCCGGACCCGTTCGTCTCCTGGACGTCGCGGTCGGGCTTGCGTTGCATGGCCCACCAGGGTGATCGTCACCTGGTCGCCGATGCCGGGCGCGTCCTTGCCCGTACCAAAAGCGCTGCGGCTGACGGTCGTGCGCTCGACGGAGCCGATCGTGGCGCCCGCGCTGAAGGCATGCCCGGAGATCCCGTTGATCGGGGTCTCGAGCATCACCTGGCGCGCCATCCCTGGAGCCTCGGGTGGCCGGTGACCGTGCAGCGCCGCTCGCCCGGCCCGTCGATCCCGGTGCCCGCGAACATCGCCCGTGGATGCGCGCACGTCTCGAACCATTCCGTATTGTCGCGCAGATGGTCGTTGGAGGTCTCGAGGTCGCTGTTGAGCGACGTCACGCCGAGCGCACTGCGTGCGCTTTCGCCCACCCGGAACGCCAGTGTGCCCGAGAACGTCTCGAACGCTGCGCCGGTGGTGGAGAAGCCGGGATGGTTCGACCCGAACCCGATGGCGCCGCGGCTTCGGTCGGAGACGCGGGTCTCGGCGGTGACGGCGACGCTGCGGAGCCGGGGAATGGGCCATCGCCTTGCCTGTCGTGGATCGGCGGATCCCGCACCAGCGCTCGCGGGAAACGGGCCGTCGCCGATCATGGCCCGCAACCGGCCGCCGGCGAAATCGAGCCTGCTCCCGCGGGGCTATCCGCCGAGCGGATTCTCGGCGAGGCGCTGGCGGCGCTGCTCGCGGATCTGCTCGATCCGGGTCTCGAGGCGAAGCTTCTCCGGCGTGTCCGCGGACGCACGCTCCAGCGCGAGCTCGAACTGCGTGAGCGCCTGGCCGAGGCGGCCGACGCGGACGTAGAACTCGCCCAGCGCCTCATGGCTGCGCACGGGTTGCCCGGCGGCTTCCGCGGCCTCGGCGAGCTGGCGCCACGCCTCGGGCGGGCTCGCGCTGCCGTTGCGCAGGAATTCGGTGACCCGCTCGACCGCCCGGGTGGGGTGGCCATTGGCGATCATGAGGTCGCTGCCGGTTGCCACGGCCGGATAGCTCGACGGGTGATAGGTCCGCACCTCCTCCCAGGTCGCCAGTGCCTGCTCGCCCCGGCCGGCGCCCTGGTGCACGCGGGCCAGTGCCAGTCCGTAGTGCAGGTTCGACGGATCCGCGTTGTACAGGGCCTCCAGGCGCTGCCGGGCCGCGGCGTAGCGGTCGAGGCGCAGCTCCAGCACGGCCAGTCCGTATTCGCGGGCCGTTGCCACGTCCGCGTCGCCGGGCTCATTGCGTGCCCAGCGGTCGTGGAGCCTGCCGGGCTGGCTCGTGTACAGGGCCATCAGCCTCGCCTTGACCAACTGGAACTCGAGCGAGTCGCGGCGCTGGCCGGGGCGGCCCAGGTTGTCGGCACGGGCCGCCGCCTCCGACAGCCGGTTCTCGGACAGCGGATGGGTGCGCAGGAACTCCGGTACCTGGCTGCCGCCGGGGCCGGCCGCACGCATCATGGTGTCGAAGAACTCGGTCATGCCGCCGGGGTCGAAACCGGCCCGGGCGAGCAGGGCGATGCCGATGCGGTCGGCCTCGTACTCGTTCGCGCGCGTGTAGTTGATGCTCTGCTGGCGACCGGCGGCGATGCCCCCGGTCACGGCCGCCTGGCCGACCTCCGAGTTCTGGGCACCGATGATCAGCCCGGCGAGCACGGCGGCGAGCGTGGTGAAGTTGGTCTGCTGGCTGCGCGCCACCGAGCGCGCGATGTGGCGCTGCGACACGTGCGCGATCTCGTGCGCCAGCACGCCGGCGAACTGCGCCTCCGAGGTCGCCGCCCGCATCAGCCCGGAGTGGACCCCGATATAGCCGCCGGGGCCGGCGAAGGCGTTGATGCTGGAGGCGCGCACGACGAAGAAGGTGTAGCCGTCGATCGGCCTGGGCTCGCTGTAGCTCGCCAGCCGGCGCCCGAGGCGGTCGACGTAGGCGGCGATCTCCGGATCCTGGTTGAGGTCGAGCCGCTCGCGCGCCCGCGCCATCAGCTCGCGCCCGATGGTGGCCTCCTGGCGTGGCGACAGCACCTGGTTGGCCGGCTCGCCCATGGCGGGCAGGTCCACCTCGCCCCCGGCCGGAGCGGCGAGCGCCAGCAGGCACAGGGGCGCGAGCATTCGCAGCAGCCTGTTCAACCCGATCGTTCCTCCGGCATGCTTTGTGGGCCCGATTATGGCGCCGATCGCCCGGGCGTGCCGATTACGGCTGCGTAATCCCCGCGGTGCCGGGTGCCTCCGACAGCGGCCCCCGCACGAAGTTCTCTTTGCGACCCTGACCGGGGCCGCGCCGCGGGCGCCGGGCCGCGGGGGCCGTGAAATCAGGCGCTCAGCGTATTACACTTCGGAGTTCGACCGGGGGTTCCGCCCGGTCGCACCCGGGGGCCGTCCCGGCGGCTCCGTCCAAACCTTGTGGGAGGCGAGTACCGTGGAATTGTCCGGTGGCCAAATCGTGATGGAGGCCCTCCGGCGGGAGGGCGTCGAGCACATCTTCGGTTATCCCGGCGGCGCGGCGCTGCATATCTACGACGCGCTGTACCAGCAGGATGCCGTGGAGCACATCCTCGTGCGTCACGAGCAGGGCGCGGTACACGCCGCCGACGGCTACGCCCGCTCGACCGGCAAGCCCGGCGTCGTTCTGGTGACCTCCGGGCCCGGGGTCACCAACTGCGTCACGGGCATCGCGACCGCCCACATGGACTCGGTCCCGATGGTCGTGTTGTCCGGGCAGGTCCCGACCAAGGCGATCGGCTCGGACGCGTTCCAGGAGTGCGACGCGGTCGGGATCACGCGCCCGTGCGTCAAGCACAATTTCCTCGTCAGTCGGATCGACGACCTCGCCGACACAATGCGCAAGGCCTTCTACGTCGCGACCTCGGGGCGCCCCGGCCCGGTGGTGGTGGATATCCCGAAGGACGTGACGGCGCCGCACATGACGATCCCGTTCGAGTACCCGGAGGAGATCCGGATGCGCTCGTACAACCCGACTGTGAAGGGCCACCCCGGGCAGATCCGCAGGGCGGTGGACATGCTGCTGTCGGCGCAGCGCCCGATGATCTACACCGGTGGCGGCGTGGTCCTCGGTGACGCCGATGAGCAGCTGACCGCGCTGACGCGCGAGCTCGGCTACCCCATCACCAACACGCTGATGGGCCTGGGCGCCTATCCGGGCAGCGATCCGCAGTTCGTCGGCATGCTCGGCATGCACGGCACCTACGAGGCCAACATGGCCATGCACGAGTGCGACGTGCTGTTCGCCGTGGGCGCGCGTTTCGACGACCGCGTCACCGGCGAGCTGGAGCACTTCTGCCCGCATGCGCGGATCGTGCACATCGACGTCGATCCGGCTTCGATCTCGAAGAACGTGCACGTGGACGTGCCGATCGTGGGTGACGTGCGCCACGTGCTCAGCGACATGCTCAAGGTGCTGCGCGCGAGCGAGCGTCGGCCCGACGCCCGGGCGCTCGAGACCTGGTGGGGCCAGATCCGGCGCTGGGCGGCGACCGACTGCCTCGCCTACGATCGCGAGGCGGACGTGATCAAGCCGCAGTACGTCATCGAGAAGCTCTACGAGCTGACCAGGGATTCCGAGACGTACATCACCTCGGATGTGGGCCAGCACCAGATGTGGGCGGCGCAATTCTACAAGTTCGACGAGCCGCGGCGCTGGATCAATTCCGGCGGGCTCGGGACCATGGGCTTCGGACTGCCGTCGGCGATGGGCGTGAAACTCGCGCATCCGGAGGCGAACGTCGTCTGCGTGACGGGCGAGGCCAGCATCCAGATGTGCATCCAGGAACTGTCGACCATGAAGCAGTACGACCTGCCCGTGGTCGTGGTCAACCTGAACAATCGCTACATGGGCATGGTGCGCCAGTGGCAGGAGTTCTTCTACTCCAAGCGCTACTCGCACTCGTATGTCGACGCGCTGCCCGACTTCGTGGCACTGGCCGAGAGCTATGGGCACCGCGGCGTTCGCGTCGAGAAGCGCGAGGACGTCGAGGATGTGCTGCGCGAGGCGCTGCAGCGACGCGGCGAGGTGACGTTCCTCGACTTCATCACCGACCAGACCGAGAACGTGTACCCGATGATTGCCCAGGGCAAGGGCCACCATGAGATGCACCTGGCAACGGACCGCGAGCTGGCCTGAGCCTCGTCCCGCAGGGCGAGTAACAACAACCTGGACAACACGGATGCGGCACATCATCTCTCTCCTGCTGGAGAACGAGTCCGGCGCGCTGTCGCGCGTGGCCGGACTCTTTTCCGCGCGCGGCTACAACATCGAGTCGGTGACCGTTGCACCCACCAATGACCGGTCGCTGTCACGCATGACGATCGTGACCTCGGGCACCGAGGAGATCATCGAGCAGATCACCAAGCAGCTGAACAAGCTGGTGGACGTGGTGCGTCTGTCGGAACTCACCGAAGCCAGCCATGTCGAGCGCGAGCTGCTGCTGATCAAGGTTCGCGCGGAGGGCACGGCCCGCGAGGAGATCCGCAGCCTCGTCGACATCTTCCGCGGCCAGATCGTGGACGTCACGGACAAGAGCTACATCGTCCAGCTCACCGGCGATGGCGAGAAGATCGACGCCTTCATGACGGCGGTCGGCGAGCACACGATCCTCGAGGTCGTGCGCTCGGGTGTGACCGGGATCGCGCGCGGGGAGAAGGTGCTGCGGTATTGAGGGCTGCCGCTTCGCCCATCGACACCTGATTCCGTAGGCCGCGTGCAGCGAAGCGGAACCCGGGGATACCGGCTCCCGGAGCCCGTCCCGGGGTTCCGCTTCGCTGCATCCGGGCCGCGCGAGAATGAGCCAGCGAATTCGCACAACGAACAGACGGAGAGATGCGGGATGAACGTCTTCTATGACAAAGATGCCGACCTGTCGCTGATCACGGGACGCAAGGTCGCGGTCGTCGGCTACGGCTCGCAGGGCCACGCCCACGCGAACAATCTCCGGGATTCCGGTGTCGACGTCACCGTCGGTCTCCGCCCCGGGTCGGCTTCGGCGGACAAGGCTCAGACCGCGGGACTGAAGGTGGCATCGATCGAGGACGCGGTGAGCGGCGCCGACGTGGTCATGCTGCTCGCGCCCGACGAGCACCAGAAATCGATCTACGAGCAGCGCATCCTGCCCCACATCAAGGAAGGGGCTGCCCTCGGCTTCGCGCACGGCTTCAATATCCATTACGGCCAGATCGAGCCGCGCACGGATCTCGACGTCATCATGATCGCCCCCAAGGGCCCCGGTCACCTCGTGCGCTCGACCTACACCCAGGGCGGGGGCGTGCCCAGTCTCATCGCGATCGAACGCGATGCCTCCGGCCAGGCGGGGCAGATCGCGCTGGCGTACGCCTCGGCGAACGGCGGCGGGCGCGCCGGCGTCATCGAGACGAGCTTCCGCGAGGAGACCGAGACCGACCTGTTCGGCGAGCAGGCGGTGCTGGTCGGCGGCATCGGCTCGCTCATCCAGAAGGGCTACGAGACGCTCGTCGAGGCCGGCTACGCCCCGGAGATGGCCTATTTCGAGTGCCTGCACGAGACCAAGCTGATCGTCGACCTGCTCTACGAGGGCGGGCTTGCGAACATGAACTACTCGGTCTCCAACACGGCCGAGTACGGCGGATTCACGCGCGGCCCCCGCGTGATCGACGACGCGTCCAAGGCCGAGATGCGGCGTATCCTGGACGAGGTCCAGAGCGGCGAGTTCGCGCGCGAGTTCATCCTCGAGAACCAGGCCGGCGCGCCGGTGCTCAAGGCGAACCGGCGCCTCGCCGACGAACACGAGATCACGCAGGTCGGTGACCGCTTGCGCGCCATGATGCCGTGGATCGCCGCCTCGAAGATCGTCGACAAGAGCAAGAACTGAGCGCACCGGGGGCCCCGGGGAGCGCCCGCATGCGCCTGCTGACACTGTTCCGGCTGCCGTTCGCCATCGCCGTCCTGGTGGTGCTCGGCGCGGCGGTCGGCGGGGCCTGGATCCTCGGCGCGGTCGCCGCGGTGATCGCGGCGGCGATCTTCGTGCTCGGCCGCGATCCGGCGCGCAACGTGCCCTCGCACCCGCTCGGGATCGTAAGCCCCGTGGACGGTCGGGTGGTGCGCTTCGCGCGCGCAACCGATCCGTTCCTCGGGCGCGAGGCCCTCGCGCTCGAGATCCAGCAGGGGGCGATCGCACCGGCGATCCTGTGCAGTCCGACCGAGGGGCGGATCGTGCAGATCTGGGCCGGCCCGGAGATGCCCGGTCAGGAAGACGGCGAGCGCCTGGCACTCCACCTGCGCACGGACGAGGACGACAACGTCGTGTTCGCCGTCAGCCGCTCCTACGGCCTGCGCGGTCCGCTGCGCTGGCGGGTCCAGCCCGGCGAGCGCGTCGGCCAGGGGCAGCGGCGCGGCCTGGCGGGATGGCGGCGACGCGTGCGGGTCTATCTGCCGATCGACAGCACGCCGGCCGTGCACGAGGGCGACGCGGTCGAGGCCGGCGCGACGCTGGTCTGCCAGCTGATGCACGGGGGCTGAATCCCCGGGGAGTCACCGGTGAGTCCGATGCACAAGCGACGTCGCGGCATCTACCTGTTGCCGAGCCTGTTCACGACCGGGGCCCTGTTCGCGGGTTTCTTCGCCATCGTCTCCGCCCTGCAGGGCGAGTTCGCGCCGGCTGCCATCGCGATCCTGGTGGCGATGGTGCTCGACGGCCTCGATGGTCGCGTGGCCCGCCTGACCGATACGCAGAGTGATTTCGGGGCCGAGTACGACAGCCTCTCCGACATGGTCTCCTTCGGGGTCGCACCGGCGCTGATCGTCTACGAGTGGTCGCTGAAGAGCGTCGCTGATTTCGCCGCCGCCTGGGGCAACCTGGGCTGGCTGGCGGCCTTCGTCTACGCCGCCTGCTGCGCGCTGCGCCTGGCCCGCTTCAACACGCAGCTGGGCACGACGGACAAGCGCTTCTTCCAGGGCCTGGCCAGCCCGTCCGCGGCCGCGGTCATGGTCGGCATGGTCTGGTTCGCGCGCGACATGGGGATACCGGGCCGCGACCTGATCGTGCTCGCGTTCGCCGTGACGCTGATCACGGGCCTGCTGATGGTCACGAGCCTGCCGTACTACAGCTTCAAGGATCTCGGCAGCCATCGCCGGGTGCCGTTCGTCGCCATGGTGGCGGTCGTGCTGGTGTTCGTGTTCACGACGATCGATCCGCCGATGATGATCTTCGCCGGCTTCGCCCTCTACGCCCTGACCGGCCCGGCCTGGTGGCTCTACCGGCGGGTGCGCCCGCGCGGGCGCCGGGCGCCGGTGGGCGCGGGCACGACGTCCGGCTCCGGCGACGCGCCTCCGGCGGACGGGTCGGGCGCCCCGGGGTCGCGCCCCGCGAGCGAGCTCGACGAACGCCGCCGTGCGTCGGGCGACGATTGAACGGGGCAGGGGATGAGGCGTTTCCGTGACGCGCAGGGCGCCGAGTGGACCGCGGCCGTCTCGGCCGGATCCTACGGCGCGATGACGCTGATGTTCGCCGTCGCCGGCGACACGGCCGTGTGCTGGCTGGCCCTGGAGGCGGAGAACGCCGCCGAGGCGCAGCAGATGCTCGCCGACTTCAGTGACGACGAGCTCCGCGAACGGCTGGGTCAGTCCCGGTGGTGGGTCGCCGGCGAGTGACGCCGCTGCGGGCGGTGCAGCGCGTGGTCGCTCGAAGCGGCGCGCTGCTATAATCCGCGCCGATCCGCGCACACCACGCGAGCGCCGGCGACGGCGCCACGCCAGCCTGCAACGGGAAGGGTCCTGCAATGAACACCAGTCAATTGATCGCGGTCGCGAACCAGCTCGTGGAACCGGGCCGCGGCCTGCTGGCCGCCGACGAGAGCGGGCCGACGATCGCCAAGCGGCTCAAGGAGATCGACGTCGAGTCGACCGAGGAGAACCGCCTCGCCTACCGGCGCCTGCTGCTCACCACGCCCGGGATCGAGGCGTTCCTGAGCGGTGTCATCCTGTTCGACGAGACCATCCGCCAGAGCGCCGAGGGCGGCACGCCGCTGCCGGAGGTCCTGTCGGACAAGGGCGTGATCCCGGGCATCAAGGTCGACAAGGGCGCCAAGCCGCTGGCCGGCTTCGAGGGCGAGAAGGTCACCGAGGGCCTCGACGGGCTGCGCGAGCGCCTGGCCGAGTACCACGAGCTGGGCGCGCGCTTCGCCAAGTGGCGCGCGGTGATCGCCATCGGCGAGGGCATGCCCACCACGGCCTGCATCGAGGCCAACGCCCACGCCCTGGCGCGCTACGCCGCGCTCTGCCAGGAGGCCGACATCGTGCCGATCGTCGAGCCCGAGGTCCTGATCGACGGTGATCACACCATCGAGCAGTGCCGCCAGGCGAGCGCCGAGACCTGGCACCAGCTGTTCACCCAGATGCACCGCCAGGACGTCCTGCTCGAGGGCGCGCTGCTGAAGGCGAGCATGGTCCTGTCGGGCAAGTCCTGCCCCGAGCAGGCGAGCGTCGAGGAAGTCGCCGAGGAGACCGTGTCGCTCGCGCGCGAGCTCGTGCCGGCCGCCGTGCCGGGCATCGTCTTCCTGTCCGGCGGCCAGTCGCCGGTGCGCGCCACGCAGCACCTCGACGCGATGAACCGCCTGGGCGAGCAGCCCTGGAAGCTGGGCTTCTCCTACGCCCGCGCGCTGCAGGAGCCGGTCATGCAAGCCTGGCGCGGCGAGCGCGCCAACGTCGAGGCCGCCCAGCAGGCGCTCTACCAGCGCGCGAAGCTCAACAGCGAGGCCATGCTCGGGCGCTACTCGAGCGACATGGAACCGGCGGCCTGAGGTCCGCTTCAGGGCCGGCCACCAGCCCTGAGATGCCGGCCCCGATAACGCCGCCCGCGTATCGGGGTCGTTTCGTTTGCAGCGCACCCTGAGCCCGCAACGGGTCGCCCGGGCAGCGCGCCCGCGACCGCCTGCCCCGAGGACGGAGCATGAGCGATCAGCCGCCGCCCGCGTCGGCGCAGTCACGCGCAGGGACGCCGGAACCGGCGGCGCTCACGCCGGCGACGATGTTCGGCCTGGCGCTGGGCGTGGGCCTGCTCGCCGGCCTCGGCTCGATCGCGTTCCGCGCCGCGATCGCGCTCTTCCAGCACCTGTTCTTCTTCGGCGAGCTCGGCCTCGCGCTCGCGCCCGGTCTCCACCTGCCGCCCAGCACCTGGGGCTGGGGCGTGATCCTCGTGCCCGTTGCCGGCGCGGTCGTCGTCACCGCGTTCAACAACACGCTGGCGCCCGAGACGCGCGGTCACGGCGTCCCCGAGGTGATGGACGCGATCTACTACCACGGTGGCCGGATCCGGCCGCTGCCGGCGCTCGCCCGCGCCGTCGCGGCGGCGGTGTCGATCGGTTCCGGCGGCTCGGTGGGGCGCGAGGGGCCGATCATGCACATCGGCGCCGCGTTCGGCTCGGTCCTCGGGCGCGTCCGGGCGATGCCCGCGCGCCAGCGCGTCGTGCTCGTGGGCGCGGGGGCGGGGGCGGCCATCGCCGCGACGTTCAATGCCCCGCTCGGCGGCATCGCCTTCGCGATGGAGTTGCTGCTGGTGTCGGTCAGCGCGCGCAACATCGCCCTGGTCGCGAGTGCGACGGTGACCGCCACCTGGGTCGGCCGGCTGTATGGCGGCATGGGGCCCACGTTCGCCGTGCCGGCGCTGGACCTGTTCGCCGACCGGCTGGCCGGCAGTTACCAACTCCTGCTCTGCATCCCCTTCGGCCTGCTCGCCGGCGTCGCCGCCGCGGGTTTCGTGCGCGCCCTGTACGCGTTCGAGGACCGCTTCGAGTCGGCCTTCGACAACACCTATCTACGCCACATGAGCGGCATGCTGGTCGTCGGCCTGATGCTGTGGGCGTTCCTGCAGTACACGGGTGCGTACTACGTCGACGGCGTGGGCTACGCCACCATCGCCGACATCCTGCGCGGCGTGCTCACCGATCCGCTGTTCCTGCTGTTGCTGTTCGCCGCCAAGCTGCTGGCCACCTGCCTCACGCTGGGCTCGGGCGCATCGGGCGGCGTGTTCTCGCCCACGCTGTTCCTCGGGGCCACGCTCGGCGCCGCCTATGCCGATGCCCTCGACGGGCTGCTGCCGCAGCTGGGGATCGACCCGGTCGTGTTCGCGGTCGCCGGGATGGCCGGCATGGTCGGGGCGACGACGTCCGCGGTCATCACGGCCATCGTGCTCGTGTTCGAGCAGGCGCGCGATTTCTCCGTCATCCTGCCGATCGTCACGACCGTGGCGCTCGCCTACGTGGTGCGCGTGCGCCTGACGCCGGAGAGCATCTACACCCTCAAGCTCGCACGCCGCGGCCACGCCGTGCCGCAGGGCCTGCAGGTCGCCATGTCCGTGACGTTCGATGCCCGCAAGGTCATGAACCGCGACTTCCGCGTGATCGAGCTCGACCGGCTGCGCGCCTGGGCGAAGCGGCGCCGCCCCGGCGAGCGCGCCCGCTACACCGTGGTCGTGCACAACGGCGAGATCCACGGGCTCGCCCGCGACGACCTGGCGGACCGGCTCGACGAGCCCGACGTCGAGGCACTCGTCGACCGCGACTTCCGCCTGGTCGCCCCGCGCACCCGCTGGCCGGCGCTCATGCGCACCATCAAGGCCAGCGGCACGGACCGGCTGCTCGTGGCGAGCCGCCGGTCCGTCGATGACCTGCGCGGCGTCATCACGCCGCTCGAGATCGCCCATGCGGCCCGGGACCATGCCGAGCTCATCGACTGAACGGGGGCGTCGTTGAGCGGACCGCGCATGGGGGCGCACGACGCGGGCGAGGGCGAGCGGCGTCTGCCCGTGCCCGTTCTGGTCGCGCTCGCCGCGGGAACGGGCCTGCTCGCGGCGCTGGGCGCCGCGTTCTTCGGCGCGGTCATCGCCCTGGTGCAGTCCGTGCTGTTCTACGGTCGCCTCACCGATGTGCCCGACCCGCACGCCTACCTGCCCCCGAGCCCCTGGGGTGCGTGGATCGTCCTCGTGCCGGCGATCGGGGCGCTCGGCGTGACCTGGATCACGCGCACGCTGTCGCCCGAGGTCCGCGGCAGCGGCGTCCCCGAGGTCCTGTACGCCATCTACTACCACGGGGGGCGCATCCGCCTGAACGTGGCCGCGTCGAAGGTCGCCGCCGCGGCGCTGTCCATCGGCAGCGGTGCATCGGTCGGCCGCGAGGGGCCGATCGTGCACATCGGCGCCATCCTGGGCGCCGGCGTCGGCTATGTCGCCAACCTGCTGCCGTTCCAGCGGGTCGTCCTGGTCGCCGCCGGCGCGGGCGCCGGCATCGCCGCGACCTTCGATGCGCCGCTCGGCGGCCTCGCGTTCGCCGTGGAACTGCTGCTGATCTCGGTGACCGCGCGCAACGTCGCCATCGTCGCCACGGCCGTGCTCGTCGCCACCTGGCTGACGGGGCTGTTCACCGACTTCGCCGCCGTCTTCCCGCTGCCCGAGCTGGGCGCGCTGGTCGGGTACTGGGTCAGCCTGGACGATATCCTGCTCGCGCTGCCGCTCGGGGTCCTCGTCGGCCTCGCCGCCGCGGGCTTCGAGGAAGCCACCGAGTGGGTGAGCGCCCTCGGCACGCGCCTGACCCGCAACGATTATCTCCGCCACGCGGGGGCGATGCTGATCGTCGGCGCGATGGTCTACGCGTTCCTGGTGTATGCCGGCCAGTACCATGTCGCCGGCATCGGCTACCCGACCATCGAGGACATCCTGCGCAACGTCCTGGCCGATCCCGGCTTCCTGCTGCTGCTGTTCGCGGCCAAGTTCGTCGCCGTCACGCTCGCGCTCGGCACCGGCGCCTCCGGCGGTGTGTTCGCGCCCGGCCTGTTCCTCGGCGCCGCGCTCGGCGCCGCCTACGCCCAGGGCCTCGGGCTGCTCTGGCCGGGGCTCGCGCCGGAACCGGCCCTGTTCGCGCTCGCCGGCATGGCCGGCATGGTCGGCGCCACCACGGCCGCGGTCGTCACCGCCATGGTCATGGTCATGGAGCTCTCGCAGCACTACGCGAGCGTGCTGCCGATCGTGCTCACGACCGCGGTCGCGTTCATGGTCCGCCGCCAGATCGAGGCCGAGAGCATGTACACCCTCAAGCTGGTTC
>CAZVFN010000032.1:0-25943 GCA_964626335.1 uncultured Ectothiorhodospiraceae bacterium | reverse complement strand
CGGCAATTGGACGTTGCCGGCCGCGGCCTGGGCGCGCCCGCGCGACGGTGCGGCCGTGGCGTCGATGCAGCCGCTGTCGGCGGTCGTGGCGGCCTGGTCCCGCCGCGAGCGGGCCACGCTGGTCGTGCGCCATGCCGGCGGCGAGGCCGGTGAACTCTGGGCCGCCGAGCTCGCGGGTTGGCTGGTGGCACTGGGCGTGCCCGGCAGCGCCATCGCGACCGTCCCCGGCGGCCACCCCGGGCGGCTCGAATTCGACGTCACACGGGAGGACCGGCAATGACGGCACACCGTGTCGCCGCGATCCAGATGGCTTCCGGACCGAACGTCGCAGCCAACCTCGACGAAGCGCGCAAGCTGATCGCGAACGCGGCCCGGGACGGCGCCGGCCTGGTCGGGTTGCCCGAGAACTTCGGCCTGATCGGCCAGAGCGAACGTGCCAAGTTCGAGCATGCCGAGGCGGACGGTCGCGGGCCGCAGCAGGATTTTCTCGCGAACGCGGCGGCGCGCCACGGTATCTGGCTCATCGGCGGCACCGTGCCGATCGCGACCGCGTCGGGCGATCGTGTGCGCCAGCGCCTCGTCGTGCACGACCCGCAGGGCGAGGGCGTCGTCCACTACGACAAGATGCACCTGTTCGACGTCACGCTGGACAACGGCGAGACCTATCGCGAGTCGTCGACCCTCGAGCCCGGCGACAGCGTGGAGACGGTGGACACACCGTACGGACGGCTCGGGGTCTCGATCTGCTACGACCTGCGCTTCCCCGAGCTATACCGGCGCCAGCTCGCTGCCGGGGCCGAGATCTTCTGCGTGCCGAGCGCCTTTACCCGGGCCACCGGGCGTGCGCACTGGGAAGTCCTGCTGCGCGCGCGGTCGATCGAGAACCTCGCCTGGACGGTTGCACCGGCGCAGGGTGGCTACCATGTCAACAAGCGAGAGACCTGGGGACACACGATGATCGTCGACGGCTGGGGCACGGTGGTCGCCGAGCGGGCGACCGGCAATGGCTTCGTCAGCGCGGAAATCGATCGCGAGCGCCTGGCCCAGCGCCGGCGCCAGTTCCCGGCCATCGACCACCGCCGGCTGGAGCAATAGGGCCGGCCCCGGTTCAGCGAATGATGGAGAGTGACCCATGAGCGACACGACCCTCGAGCTCGCGCAGGAGCATCTGCTCGCGCCGGCCGGTCTGGAGCCGACCGCGCTCGGTCAGGTGCTCGACGGCCTGCTGGGCCACGCCGTCGACGCCGCCGACCTCTACTTCCAGTCGGCACGGCGCGAGTCCTGGGTCCTCGAGGACGGGATCGTCCGCGAGGGCAGCCACGACGTCGAGCGGGGCGTGGGCGTGCGGGCCATGGCGGGCGAGCGCACCGGCTTCGCCTACTCCGACGAGATCGCGCTGCCGGCGCTGGAGCAGTCGGCCCGCGCCGCGCGCGCGATCGCTCGGGCGGGCCAGGACGCCGCCGTGCCCGCCTGGCGCGGCGGTAGCGCGCGCGCGCTCTACAGCAGCGATGATCCGCTCGCCGCGCTCGGCGACGCCGACAAGATCGAGCTGCTGCAGGCCTGCGACCGCGAGGCGCGCGCCGCCGATCCCGCGGTCAAGCAGGTGATCGCCAGCCTCGCGGGCAGCCAGGAGGTCGTACTCGTGGCGGCCAGCGACGGCACGCTCACCGCCGACGTGCGCCCGCTCGTGCGCCTCAATGTGAGCGTCATCGCCGAGCGCAACGGACGCCGCGAGCAGGGCATGGCCGGCGGCGGCGGGCGCTTCGGCTACGACGTGTTCGCGGGCGCGGGCCGTGCGCGCGAGTACGCGCGCGAGGCGGTGCGCCAGGCCGTCACCAATCTCGACGCGGTCGACGCCCCGGCCGGCACCATGCCCGTGGTGCTGGGCTCCGGCTGGGCCGGTGTGCTGCTGCACGAGGCCGTCGGTCACGGCCTCGAGGGCGATTTCAATCGCAAGGGCACGTCCGCCTTCGCCGGGCGCGTCGGCGAGCGCGTGGCTGCGCCCGGCTGCACGGTGGTCGACGAGGGCTCGATGGACGGGCGCCGCGGGTCGCTGTCGATCGACGACGAGGGCACGGCGACGCAGTGCACGACGCTGATCGAGGACGGCATCCTGACCGGCTACATGCAGGACAAGATGAACGCGCGCCTGTCGGGCCAGCGCTCGACCGGCAACGGGCGGCGCGAATCGTACGCCCACCTGCCGATGCCGCGCATGACCAATACCTACATGCGTGCCGGCCACCAAGCCCCGGAAGAGATCATCGCGTCGGTCGACCGCGGTCTCTACGCCGTCAACTTCGGTGGCGGGCAGGTCGATATCACCTCGGGCAAGTTCGTGTTCTCCGCCTCGGAGGCGTACCTGATCGAGAACGGGCGCGTGACCGCGCCGGTCAAGGGGGCAACGCTGATCGGCAACGGCCCGAGCGCGCTCAACCAGGTGTCGATGGTCGGCAACGACCTCGAGCTCGACACCGGCATCGGCGTCTGCGGCAAGGAGGGCCAGAGCGTGCCCGTCGGTGTCGGTCAGCCGACGCTGAAGCTCGACGCGATCACCGTGGGCGGCACGCAGAGCGGCTGAGACCGGCCCGGTCGTTGTCTACAACCTCGAACGAAGTCGAACCACGAGTGGACACGAATCGACACGAATGCGGCCGCAGAGCACCGCAACCACGGAGGCACTATGCGGTTGTGCGGTGCAAACAACCATGGATGAACACGGATGCCGCCACTGGGCAGAACGCGCCCGGTGCAACACATCTGCCCGCGAGACGAAGGTCACTTGTTTTACGACGCTTTTCTCTGTGTCCATCTGTGTCCAGCTGTGTTCATCCGTGGTTCTGGGAACGCTGAATTGCCTCGAAGGCTTCCGCGCGGCGTCCCGGAGTGGTCAGGGCCCAGCCGCCGCATTCGTGTCGATTCGTGTTCATCTGTGGTTCTGAGTGCAGTCCAATGCGCAAGCAACGTGAAGGAGAGGCGATGAGCTCGGTGGTGGCGCAGTCGGATCGGAGCGCGGGCGAGTTGCCGTCGGCGGACGAGCTCGAGCGGCTGGTGCAGCAGGCCCTGGACAGCGCGCGCGCCGAGGGCGCGACCGCGGCGGAGGCCGGGGCGAGCGTCGCCGACGGCCTGTCGGTCGCGGTGCGCAATGACGAGGTCGAGACGATCGAGTACCAGCGCGATCGCAGCCTCGGCGTGAGCGTGTTCGTCGATCAGCGCAGCGGCTCGGCCGCGACCAGCGACTTCCGCGACAGTGCCGTGCGCGAGACCGTCGCCGCGGCCTGCCGCATCGCCCGCTACACCGAGCCCGACGCCTGTGCCGGGCTGGCCGATGCCGAGCGCATGGCGGAGCGCTTCCCGGACCTCGATCTGCACCACCCCTGGGGTCTCGACGCGGACAGCGCGATCGAGCGGGCGCTGGCGTGCGAGCGTGCCGCGCGCGCCGACGAGCGCATCGTCAACACCGAGGGCGCCGGCGTCTCGGCGCACGCGGCGGTGTCCGCCTACGGCAATACGCACGGCTTCCTGCAGAGCGTGCACGGCACGCGCCACGGCATCGACTGCGCCGTGATCGCGGGCCACGGCGACGGCATGCAGCGGGATTTCTGGTATACCACGGCGCGTGCGCCCGCGGACCTGGAGTCGCCCGACGCCGTGGGCCGGCGCGCGGCCGAGCGGACCGTCGCGCGCATCGGGGCCGAGCAGGTCGCGACCACCGAGTGCCCCGTGCTGTTCGTGCCCGAGATGGCACGCTCGCTCATCGGCCATCTCGTCGGCGCCGTGCGCGGCAGCGCCCTCTATCGCGAGGCGAGCTTCCTGCTCGGGCGCCGCGGGGCGCAGTTGTTCCCGGATTTCGTGCACATCCACGAGCAGCCGCAGCTGGCGCGTGGCCTGGGCTCCTGCAATTTCGACCGCGAGGGCGTCGCCACCGCGCCGCGCGACCTCGTCCGGGCGGGGGTGCTCGAGGGCTACGTGCTCGACAGCTACAGCGGGCGCCGCCTGGGCATGGAGACCACGGGCAACGCCGGCGGGGTGCACAACCTCACCCTGGAGCCCGGCACGGCGACGTTCGACGAGCTCGTGCGGCGCATGGACCGGGGCCTCGTCGTCACCGAGATGATGGGCATGGGCGTGAACACCGTGACCGGCGATTACTCGCGGGGGGCGGCCGGCTACTGGGTCGAGAACGGCGCCATGGCGAAGCCCGTCCAGGAGGTCACGGTAGCGGGATCGCTCGAGGCCATGTTCGGCGGCATCGTGGCCCTGGGCAAAGACCTCGACACCCGTGCCAACATCCGCAGCCCGTCGATCCTCATCGACCGCATGACGGTGGCCGGCGCCTGATCCCCCGCTGCCGGCGCCGCGCCGCAAGGGCGGCGGATCGGCGTCGCCGCCATGCCGGGTCGACGGGGCGGGCCGCCCCCTGCAGCCGCCACCATGCGCGCTCGGCCGAATCAGTCGGTGCGCGCCGTCTCCAGGCGGTCGGCGGCGTCCCCGTCCAGTTGCGTGAGCAGCAGGCGCCCCTCGAGCTCGCCGTCGTCACGCTGGTCGATGCGCAGTGCCACCCACGACAGCGCAGGCACCAGCCACGTGATCGTTTCGCGATCGCTGTCGCGGCGTTGCCGCTCCACGCGCACGGCTTCGAAGGTGCCGAATGGCACCTCGATGCGCTCGCGCCCCGCGCGCCGGAACACCAGGGTCTCGGGCTCGCCTTCGTCGTCGATCGTGGGGATCTCGAGCTGGTCACGCCCCGCCGCCAGTGCCCGCACCAGCTCCAGGGTCGCCGAGAAGCCGTCGACAGTGGCCGGCTCGAGTGCGACCTCGCGCATGCCCTTGGCGTGCGTGGCGGTGGCGGTACAGGTCGTCCAGTCGAAGTCGACCGTGACGTTGTCGTCCGCGTCGGGTTCCTCGTGCCGGTAGCGCACGGGCCGCAGCCAGCCCTCGTGGGGCACCAGGTGCGTGGCGTCGATCGCCCGGCCACGGACGAACAGGCTCAGCAGCCCGCTGGCCTCGGTGACGCTGCGGTAGAGCCAGCCCCCGGAGCGGGGTTGCAGCTCGATCGTGGTGTTGCCGAGGTCGATCGAGCCGTTCGTGACGCGGTACTCGGCCGTGAACGCGGCCAGGGGCGCGGGCAGCGTCGCGCCACCGCCGGCCGCAGCCGGGATGGCGACGACGAGCGCGAGGCCGCTCGCCGCGAGCGACAGGCTCCTAGGGCAGCGTTTCATGCTCGATCTCCGGTGGGTCCACGATCGGGTGCGTCAGCGGCGCGCCGTCGAGGCGGACGGTGACACCGTCGAACGCCAGCCGCCCCTGGGCGAACCAGCGCACGGCCAGCGGCAGGATGCGGTGCTCGCGCTCGAGCACGCGCGCGGCGAGGCGCTCGGGATCGTCGTCCGGGTCCACCCGCAAGGTCGCCTGCAGTACCGCGGGACCGCCGTCGAGCGCCGGCGTGACGAAGTGCACGGTCGCCCCGTGGCGCTCCACGCCCGCTTGCAGGGCGCGACGGTGGGTGTGCAGGCCGCGGAAATCGGGCAGCAAGGACGGGTGGATATTCATCATGCGGTCGCGATAGCGCTCGATGAAGGCGTCCGTGAGGATGCGCATGAACCCGGCCATGATGACCAGGCCCGGGTCGTGGCGGTCGATGGCGGCAGCGAGGTCGGTGTCGAAGGCGGCGCGCTCCGCGTAGGCCTGGTGATCCACCACCGATGCCGCAACGCCGTGCTCGCTTGCCCGTTCCAGCGCCGGCGCGCCCGGCCGGTTGCTGATCACGGCGCGGAAGTCCACCGGCAGCCGGCCGCGCGCGTGCGCGGCGAGCAGGGCCGCCAGATTGCTCCCTCGGCCCGAGACCAGTGCGACCACGGGCAGCGGCCGGTTCAATCCACGCCCGCCACGATCACATCGGGCGCGGATTCGTCCGAGCCCGCGACGCGGCCGATGCGCCAGGCGGTCTCGCCGGCGCGAGCCAGGCTGGCGAGGGCCGCGGGCGCCTGGATCTCGGGCACGATGGCGCACATGCCGACACCGCAGTTGAAGGTCCGGAGCATCTCGCGCTCGGCGATGCCGCCGGCGCGCTGGATCCAGTCGAAAACGGGCGGGCGCGGCCAGGCGTCGCGCGCCAGGTGCGCGCGTGTGCCGGGGGGCAGCACGCGCGGCAGGTTCTCGAGCAGGCCGCCGCCGGTGATATGGGCCAGCGCGTGGACGTCGGCCGCGCCCAGCAACGCGAGCACAGGCTGCACGTAGAGGCGCGTGGGCGCGAGGAGGGACTCGCCGAGCGTCGCTTCCCCGAGGGGCATCGACGGGGCGGCGCTGCTGTGCTCGAGTACGCGGCGGATCAGCGAATAGCCGTTCGCGTGCGGGCCCGAGGACGCGAGGCCCAGGATCACGTCGCCCGGGGCGACACGCGCGCAATCGAGGACGGCGTCGCGCTCGACCGCACCGACGCAGAAACCGGCCAGGTCGTAGTCCCCGGGCGCGTACATCCCGGGCATCTCGGCCGTTTCGCCGCCGATGAGGGCGCAGCCGGCCTCGCGGCAGGCCGCGGCGATGCCCCGGATGACCGCGGCGGCCACGTCCTCGTCGAGCCTGCCGGTCGCGTAGTAGTCGAGGAAGAACTGCGGTTCGGCGCCCGTGACGACCACGTCGTTGACGCACATGGCCACCAGATCGATGCCGATGGTGTCGTGGCGCTCGAGCTGGCCGGCCAGGCGGAGCTTGGTGCCGACCCCGTCGGTCCCGGCGACGAGCACGGGGTTGCGGAAGCGGGCGACGTCGAGCGCGAACAGGCCCCCGAAGCCGCCGAGCCCCCCGAGGACCTCGGGCCGGTGCGTGGCGGCGACGTCGGGGCCGATGCGATCGACCAGGCGTTCGCCGGCGTCGATGTCGACACCCGCATCGCTGTAGGTGAGAGGGTCCGATCGGGCGTCGTTCATGGGCGCGGGCAGCGTCTTCAGCGGTGCGCAAAAATGGTATTGTACCTCGCCATTTGGCTCACCGGATACGCGCGCCCGATGTCATCCCGCGTTCGCCTGCTGCTGCTCGTGCCGTTGCTCGCGCTGTCCGCGCTGCCGGCGAAGGCGGTCACGGTCGAGGACCTGTACACGGCGTCGCTGGCGGTCGCCGACAAGAGCGGCGAGGTTCGGCGCGAGGCGTTTCGCGACGGCCTGGAGCGCGTCCTCGTCAAGGTGGCGGGCACGCCGGCGGTGCTCGCGCGCGAAGGGGTCGACGAGCTGCTCGAGTCGCCGGCGCCGTTCGTGCAGCAGTACCGCTATGCCCCGATCGAGCGTGAGACCGATGACCGCGACGCGGCTGCCGGCGCCCAGGGCGACGGTGAGCCGGGCCCGCGCTTCCGCCTGATCGCGACCTTCGCCGGCGGGCGCATCGAGCAGCGCCTCAAGGCCCTCGACGTGGTGGTCTGGGGCCGCCAGCGCCCGGAGATCCTGGTGTGGCTCGCCGTGGACGACGCGCGTGCGCGGCGGATCCTCGCCGCCGATGGCGCCTCGCAGGCCCACGGGGCCCTCCGGGCTGCTGCTGAGCGCCGCGCGCTGCCGGTGCTGTTGCCCGTGATGGACGCGAGCGACCGCTCCCGCGTCGAGTTCGTCGATATCAGCGGCGGCTTCCACGACACGGTCGGCGAGGCATCGCAGCGCTACCGCGCGGACATCACCCTGGTCGGCCACGTGCGTCGCTCGGGCAGCGGCTGGCGCGCCGACTGGACGCTGCTGGGCCTGGGCCAGCGCCGCGCCTGGAGCGCCACGGAGGCCGGGATCGCGGCCGCGGTCGCGACCGGGATCGACGGCGCGACCGACCGCCTCGCCTCGGTGCTGGCCGGCGAGGGCGGGGAGCGGCGCTCGGTGGAAGCGCGTGTCCTGGGGGTCGCGTCGCTCGCGGATTACGCCCGCGTCAGCGAGTATTTCCGTGGTCTCGTGCGGGTCGAGGCGGCGCACCTGCGGCGAGCCGAAGCGGACGCGCTGGCCTTCGCGGTGACCATCCAGGGCCGCGTCGAGGCGTTCGAGCGCGCGGTGGCGCTGGGTGACACGCTGGTGCGGGCCCCGAACGCGGTGCCCGATGCGGGCGCCGACAGCGGCGAGGGTGCGGCACAGGCGAGTGCGGTCACCGGCAGCGAGGCATCCGCGGCCGCGACCGGCGAGCCGGGCGACGCTGGCGATACCGCGGCCCGGCGCGTTCCCGAGCTCGTCTTTCGCCTGGCCGACTGAGGCCCGCCGTGGACGAGCGCCCCGATCCCGTCGGGCCGCAGATGCCCCTCGGCATCTCGCTCGCGCCCGGTGCGACCTTCGACGCCTATTTCCACGGGCCCAATGCGTTCGCGGTGGGTGTGCTGGAGGCCATGGCGACCGGCCGCGGTGAGCGCCAGGCGTTCGTCGCCGCGGAGGCCGGTCTCGGCAAGAGTCACCTGCTGCAGGCCGCCTGCCGGCGCGCCGGCGAGCGCGGCGCCCGGTGTGCCTACTTGCCGCTCGACGACGCCCTGGCCGCGCACGCTCAACTCCTCGAGGGCCTGGAGCAGCTCGACCTTGTGGCGCTGGACGGCCTCGATGCCGTCGCGGGACGAGAGCCCTGGGAGCGCGGCCTGTTCGGCCTCGTCAACGCCGCCCGCGAGCGCGGTACGCGGCTGTTATTCGCCGCGCGCGCCGTGCCCGGCGAGCTGCCCCTGGGCCTGCCCGACGTCGCCTCGCGCCTCGCCTGGGGGCCGGTGCTGCAGCTGACACCGCTCGATGAGGCGGCGCGGCGCGAGGCGCTGCTCGCGCGCGCCCGCGTGCTTGGCCTCGCGATGCCGGTGGCCGTGGCGGCATACCTGCTGCGCCATTATCCGCGTGACCTCGCGGGCCAGCTGGAGCGCCTGCACGTGCTCGACCGCGCGTCGCTGGCCCGCGGTCGCCGTCTCACCGTGCCCTTCGTCAAGGAAGTGCTCGGCTCCGGGTGACCCCGGGCAGCGACCCGTCATGATCGCGTGCCCCAACGCTCGCTGCGCGTGCGTCGCCGGGCCGCCGGGCACGGGCACGGGCGAAGATCCGGCTTCGCGCGCAGTTGCCGGCGTTCATGCGCGCTGCCGCAGGGCTAGCCCACCCCAGCGTCACAGGAGCCTGCTCGCGATCCGAGGTTGCGTCAACGACGATCGCTGCGAGGGAACGCAGGCGCGTTGCGGCCAGGCAAGGGCGCGCACGGGTCGGAGGCTGTCGAACGCCTGCGCACTTCCGCCTGCGGGCAAGACGCGCCGGCGCCGTTGATTGAGCGTGTGCGCTGCGCGGCTCTGCCCGGACCTTCTCCCGCCCGGCATCGCCGGACGCCGCCGGAGTCCTGGCTTCAACGGCTCTGTCGCGCAGGCTGGCCGGCAGCCGTCAGTCGTCGAGGCCGGCAGCGTGCCGCAGCTCGCGGCCCCGGGCACGGGCGTAGCCGACACTCGCCGCGAACAACAGCGTGCTCGCCACGGTCACGGCGGCCCCCAACCAGACGGGACCGATTCCCCCGGCGACGGCATCGATACCGAGCGCGAAATAGGGCAGTGCCAGCAAGCTGGTCCAGGCATGGGTATAGGGCCGCCCGTGGAGCAGTCCGCGCAGGGGGAGCAGCAGCGGCACGGCCGTCAGCGCGAGCGCGACCGAAACGGGCACGCGAGCCGGCGGCGCAAGCCACGTGTACCAGTTCAGCAGGAGTGCCAGCAGCGCGAAGTACCCCAGCAGCGTCGCGCCCCGGCAAAGGCGGCTCGCCCGCATCACCCGCCGTCCGTGGCCAGACGCGCGGCCACGCCCGCGACGCGGGCTCCCAGCGCGCGGCAGAGGGCCTTCTCGGCATCCGTGAACTCCCCCGCGCCATCGAAACCGCTCACGCGGCTGGGGCCGTAGGGCGTGCCACCACCACCGGTTTCCATGAGCGCGCCCTCGCTGTAGGGCAGGCCGACGACGAGCATGCCGTGATGCAGAAGCGGCAGCATCATCGATACGAGGGTCGTCTCCTGGCCGCCGTGCGGGCTCGAGGAGGCGGTGAAGACACCAGCCGGCTTGCCCGCAAGTTCGCCACCGAACCATGTGCTCGTCGAGTGATCCCAGAAGTGCTTGAGCGGCGCAGCCATGTTGCCGAAATGCGTCGGTGAGCCGAGCGCCAGACCGGCGCAGTCGAACAGATCCTGCTCGGTGGCGTACGGCGGCCCTTCGCCGGGGATCTCGTCGGCGACCTGCGCCGTCTCCGGCGATACCGCCGGCACGGTGCGCACACGCGCGCTGACACCCTCGACCGACTGCACGCCGCGCGCCACTTGGTCGGCCATCGCCGCGACGACGCCGGTACCGCTGTAATAGAGAACCAGTATTTCGGTCATGCGTTGCCGTCCGTAATGATTGCGACGAGCCGCTGCCGGCCACGCCCTCGCCCGCCCGAGGGCCCGGGCGAGTCGCGCCATGAGCGCCCTCAAGGTTGCCTTGACCGGTCATGAAGAGGGTGCTAGCTTCCAGCAACCGCTGGCTAGCCCGTAATGACGGTGAGCATAATCGATTCGAGACGCGTGCGAAATGCGGCCGGCGCGCTTGCCCTGACATTCGTCGTCTCCGGCGGTTGTGCCAGTGTCCCCTACCAGGCCATGAGTGACGCGCGTCAGGCGATCGAGGCGGCAGAGCCCGTCGTCGACCGGGACGGCGACGCGGCGCCCCTGCTCGAGCGTGCTCGCGATCGGCTCGAAGACGCGGAACGGCAGTTGCACGCCGGCGAGTACAAGCCGGCGCGCGCGACGGCCGAGGAGGCCAAGGGGCTCGCAATCGAGGCCCGCGAGCAGGCGCGCGAGGACGACTCCTCCTCACCCTGATCAGAGTGCGAACCGCGTCACACGATGGCCGCGCGAGGGCGGGCTCAGGTTGACCGGTTCAGTGGCCGGTGATAGCTTCCTGTTAGACGCGCGTTCGGACACAATTCGACGCGAACGCCTGATAACAAGCGCAGTCAGACAACACCAGTCAGAACAGCCCCCGAACTCTTTCCCTGTGCCTGGAGGCAACCGGATCATGAAGATTTCCGCCTACATCAAGCGCCTGAGCGTTGCGACGCTTGTGCTCGGCATCGCGGCGGGTTGCGCGACGCAGCCGGAGAAGACGACCGAGACGTGCGAGGGCATCAGCCCGGACGTGCAGAATGCGATCGATCAGGCCCGTTCGGCGAACACCGACGCGCGCGAGATGGGTGCGGACTGGCGCGGTGCCCGCAAGATCATCAACCAGGCCGAGGCCGCCGGCGCCGAGTGCGACGATGCGCGCGCCATGCGCCTCGCCAACGAGGCCGAGATGATGGCCGAGGAAGCCATCGATGCCTATCGCGCGGAACAGCAGGAAAAGATGGAGGAAGCCGACCAGCAGGAGATGAAGAAGGAGCGCCGGTACACGGTCGAGCGCGGGGACACGCTCTGGGGCATCGCTGGCAGCGACGTCGGTTACAATGATCCGTACCAGTGGCCGCTGATCTATCGGAATAACGAGGAAAAGATCAAGGACGCCGATCTGATCTACCCGGGGCAGGATTTCATGATCGAGGCCAATCCGAGTGCTTCGGCGGTGGACGCTGCGATCAGCCACGCCAAGAACCGCGGTGAGTGGGAACTGGGCGTGACCGAGGAGTCGGATCTGCGCTATCTCAGCAACAACTGAGCCTCGGCGAGCGTCGCTACCTGGACGGCAGAAAGGCCCCGCGCCCCGCGCGGGGCTTTTTTTTGGGGTCCTTTGCAAGGCAGCGCGAAAGGACTGGTTCTCGCAGAGCCGTGGAAAACGCAGAGAATGCAGGGGCGGGTGTGCCCCAGGGTTTCGGCCCGAGTGGCATCGACTCGCCCACGCGCTTGTGGCGTTCGAACGGCCAGCGGCCATGGCGGATTTCGATGTCCGGCGGGTCGACCGGCCGGACCGCCGCGATGGCCGCCATTCGCGAAGACCGGGCGCCTGCAGTACGGGGCGGGGGCTGGGGCATTGTCCCTACGACCGTCCATGGACCGCTCCGCCTGTCTCCGCGTCCGTCGCGACTCCACGAGAGCCCGCTTTTGCCGGTACCCTGCGCTGGGCTTTTTCTTGCCCGGCGCAGCGACGCTATACTGCGTCGCGCGGGCGCGCCCAGCGCCCGAGCCCCGGTCACGGGGGCATGGGTGCAAGTGAGAGGGGGGAGCATGCCGCGAGCGATCCGTTGCCTGATCAGCGGGCGCGTTCAGGGCGTCAACTTCCGTGCCGCGGCGCAGGGCCGCGCGAACGAGCTCGGCCTAACGGGCTGGGCCCGCAACCTCGCCGACGGTCGGGTGGAGGTGGTCGCTGCCGGGCCGGACGAGGCCGTGGATGCCTTCCGCACTTGGCTGGACGAGGGTCCACCGGCGGCGCGCGTCGAGCGCGTCGAGACGGCCGAAACCGACCCCGGTTCCGCGCCCTCGACGTTCGCGGTCCGGTAGCGCTCGTGCTTCCGCGATCCGACCGGGCGACGCGCACCAGGCCACGCGACCCCGCCGCGAGCCTGTTCGGGAGAGCCGCCGCCACGTGCCGTGCGCGGCGCGCAGCGTCATCCCGTGGCAATCGCTCGATTCGCGCGTGGTTCGACATGCTCGCCTCCCGATTGCCGCAACCTGCCCGAGGTGTCGCGCCTGCGCCGCGGCGCGGGTTTCCCGCGCCACCCCCGGGGTAGCGACCACCCATGGCGCAGCCGAAACGGGGGCGCAGCGACGGTGGCTGGCTGTCACTGGAGACGCTCACCACGGAACTGGTCCAGCAGGGCCATCTCGGCGAGGACGAGCGCCGGCTGCTCGCCGGGGTCGTCGGCCATCGCACGCGCGACGCGCGCCATGCCATCGAGCTCGTCGCCGACCGCGAGCTGGTGGACGCGGCGGATCCGCGGCGGCGCATCAATATCGAGTGGCTGACCGAGTGGGTCGCGCAGCGGGCCGAGCTGCCCTGCGTCCGGATCGACCCCCTGCGCGTCGACGTCAGCCGGGTCACGGGCGTGATGTCGTACGCCTACGCCAAGCGGTTCAACATCCTGGCCCTCGAGCACGCCGACGACCATGCCACGATCGCCACCGCGGAGCCGTGGGAGCACGAGTGGGAGAAAGAGCTCGAGTCCATCCTCGGCGTCGAGATCCGCCGCGTCGTTGCCAACCCGAGGGAAATCGAGCGCTACTTGCTCGAGTTCTACACCCTGTCACGATCCGTGGTCGGGGCGAGCCGCGAGCAACAGGAGCGACCGGCCGGTGCCTCGGTGCAGAACCTTGAGCAACTCACCGAATTGGGGCGCAAGGGGCAGCTCGACGCCGACGACCAGCACATCGTCAGCATCGTCGACTGGCTGCTGCAGTACGCCTTCGATCAGCGTGCGAGCGACATCCACATCGAGCCGCGGCGCGATCAGTGCTCGGTCCGCTTCCGCATCGACGGCGTGCTGCACTATGTCTACGAGATCCCGGCGGCGCTGATGACCGCGGTGGCGAGCCGCATCAAGATCCTCGGGCGCATGGACGTCGCCGAGAAGCGCCGGCCGCAGGACGGGCGCATCAAGACGCGCACGCCCGAAGGACGGGAAATCGAGCTGCGCCTGTCGACGATGCCCACGGCGTTCGGCGAGAAGCTGGTGCTGCGTATCTTCAATCCGGACGTGCTGGTCCAGGACCTGTCCGCGCTCGGGCTGTCACGCCAGGAGGCGGGGCAGTGGCACGAACTCGTCCGCGAGACGTACGGCATCCTCCTGGTGACCGGCCCGACCGGTTCCGGCAAGACGACGACGCTGTATTCGAGCATGAAACAGCTGGCCACGGCCGACGTGAACGTCTGTACCGTCGAGGATCCGATCGAGCTGGTCGAGGCCAGTTTCAACCAGATGCAGGTACAGCCGGGGATCGGTGTCACCTTCGCCGGCGGCGTGCGCACCCTGCTGCGCCAGGATCCGGACATCATCATGGTGGGCGAGATCCGTGACCGGGAGACGGCCGAGATGGCGGCGCAGGCGGCGCTGACCGGTCACCTGGTGCTTTCCACGCTGCACACGAACGACGCGCCGTCCGCGCTCACCCGGCTGGTCGAGCTCGGCACGCCGCCGTACCTGGTCAATGGCACATTGCTCGGCATCATGGCGCAGCGCCTCGTGCGCACGCTGTGCCCGCATTGCAAGGCGTCGGGCGAGCCCGACGCCGAACGCTGGAAGGCCATGGTGCATCCGTTCACGTCACGCGTTCCCGACCGGGTCCACAAGCCCGTGGGCTGCCTCGAGTGTCGCAACACCGGCTATCGCGGGCGCACCGGTCTCTATGAATTGCTGCGGCTGTCGCCAGCGGTGCGCGAGCTCGTGGGTCCGCAGTGCGATACGGCCGCGATCCGCCGACAGGGGTTGCGCGAGCACATGCGGCCACTGCGCCTAGCGGGGGCCCAGAAGGTGGCGGCGGGCGAGACGACGATCGACGAGGTATTGCGCGTCACGCCCTCGCCGGAGGGCTACTGAGGCATCCGCGCGGGCGCGGATGCCTCCTCATTCAACCCTGGTCGGGCGTCCAGATGCCGGAGCCGCGCTCCTGGCCACCGCCCTGGGACGGGTCGCCGCCGCCCGGCTGGGCGGACTGCATCTGCTGCTGGGCCTCGACATCGTCGACCACGCCCGCGGCGAATTCCTGCAGCTGCCCCAGGAACTCCTTCTTCTTTTCCGTCTCCGCGTTCAACTGGCCCAGCATGAAGCCGGTCACGGCGGCGAGATACTGGGCACAGACGCCGCTGTCCGAGGCGCGCGAGTCGTCCTGCTGGATGCGCTGCTGGATGTCGCGCACGAGCTCCACCGAGAGCTGGAGCTCCTGTTCACCTTCGCTCATCACGGGATCCTGCTGGCAAATGAGCGCTGGATTGTAGCATCCGGCGCCCGGCGACGCCTCGGGTCACCCCACCGTTCCGCGACTCGGCCGGCGAGGTCACGGGTCGGCCACGGCGGTCGCTCGGGCCGTCGCCGTCGCGGCTGCCCTCGGGGTCGGGCGCCGGCATCCCGGCGGCCACGGTGTCGCGTTGCCGGAGGGGTCTGGGCGCGGTGGAGCGATTCGCCACCCAGGCGCCGGTGATCACGATCGCGCCGCCGAGCAGGGTCCGTCCGCTCGGCACCTCGGCGAACAGGACCTGGCTGAAGGCGATGCCGAACACGGGCATCAGTACGTAGTCGGGAATGACGTGCGCCACCGGATCATGGCGGTAGAGCGAGCACATGCCCACGTGGGCGACGAGTGACACCGCCAGCGCGGACAGCAGCGCCATCGGCAGGATCGCGGTCGCGGCCATCCAGCCCTGCATGACGAACGGATGGACGCTGCGCAGCGAGCGTGCGCACAGCGTCGCGGCGGCGTAGCACAGGGCGCTGACGGCGATCGTCACTAGGGCGGGCAGGTCCTGCGCCAGAGCCGGCTCGAACACGATCACGAGGACACCGACGAACGCGGCGACGATTGCCCCAGGGTGAGCGGACGCACGCGCTCGCCCAGGACAAGCCGGCCGAACAGCACGGCGAACGGCACGCTCAACTGGGTGCCGATGATGATGGGTGACACGGTGCTCGCGAGCGCGAGCGCGGTGTACATCGTCGCGTAGACGCCGACGCCCATTGCGGCGCAGAACCCCGCGAGGGCAAGCGCGTTCCCGGCAGGCGGGCGCGCGAGCCGCCACAGCGGCAGCAGGGCCAGCGCGAGCACGCTGGTGCGCAGCTTCGCGAAGGCGAATGGCGGGAACTGACCGACGCCGAGCTTGCCCACGGGATAGGCACTGCCGAACAGGGCCATGATCGCGAGCACGGCGGCGAGGTGGTATCCCTTCATCGGGCGGCGGCGGGCCCGCTCGCGTTCCCCGTCCGCGGGCCATGCGGGCGGCTCGAGCACGCGGCGGCTGCGGCGATCCGGCTCACGTGCCGGCTCCGAGGGCCACGGCGCTCGCGACCACGGCGACGAACACGGCCAGCGGCGGGGCCAGGTCGGCGAGCAGGGCAAAGCGCAGGTGGCGGCAGTAGCTCCCGCCCCCCGCGAGTTGCCACGGATCGACCGCGAGCTGGATCACGTTGGCCGGCAGCCCCGCGAGGGCCACCGCCGCGAGCATGTACAGCGCCGGAAGCAGCGTGGCGCCGTCGATGCGCGGCGTGCTCGAGGCCAGTACCGCCACCAGACAGGCGGCCGCGATCGCGATCTCGTGGCTGCGCACGCCGCGCCGTCCGCGCACCGCGCGCATGAACGCCTCGCGCGACGCATCGTCCGGGGCGCGCGCGTCGCGGCCGCGGTCGAGTGCGACGGCGACTTCCGCCCGCCGCGGGAGCCGCCCCTGGTCCAGGGCGTCGCGCAGGTAGGCGCGGACATCCGGGTCCTGCACGTCGGCGAGGAGCGCGCGCAGGCGCTCGATCTCCACGACCTCGGTGTCGATGCGCTGGGCCAGTGCGCGGTACTCGAGCGCGGCGCGCACGTGCTGGAAGGCGCGGTTGGCCAGGACCACCAGCAGCAGCCCGGTCAGCAGCGACACGAGGATCTCGACCCCGCTGGCCATGACTCCGACCGCGCGCATGGTTGCGGTCAGGGCCTGGGCGATGCCCGCCGCGAGCACGAGGGCACCGCCGAACTCGGCCAGGCTGCCGGCCTCGTGCACGCGGCGGTAGCGCATCAGCCGGGCGTCGATCTCGGGCTGCGTCGGCGGCGGGCGGTCGAGGCACAGCGCGAAGAACTGGCGCCAGGCCGCATAGGCCAGTTCGAAGGACTCGTCGTCCGGTGCCTCCGCCGTCATCGGCTTGATGGCCCGCGGTGACCGTTCACGCGCCCGCCTGGATGAAGCCGCGGACCTGCTCGAGCAGGTCGTTGCCGATGTCGACCCCGTTGGCGCGCGCGCGCTCGCGGGCCTCGAAGCGGCGCTCGCCGGGCAGGCGGGCGCCGTCCTGCGCGAGGATGCGCTCGAACAGCCGCTCGGCGTGGGCCAGGCGGGCCGCGCGGTCGCCGTCGGCCGTGCACCGGGCCGGGTCGATCGCGATCAGGAACTCGCCTCCGCGCGGCGCGCCGACGCCGGCGGTGTCGTGTTCGCCGGCCTCGTAGCTGAACAGGTCGCCGATCAGCGCCCCCGCGAGCAGCTCGATCATCAGCGCGATCGAAGCCCCCTTGTGCCCGCCGAAAGGCAGCTGCGCCCCGGCGAGGGCCGTCGCCGGATCGGTCGTGGGCTCACCGCTCGGGCCCACCGCCCAGCCCTCCGGCAGCGTCTCGCCGGCCCGCTGGTGCAGCAGGATCTCGCCGCGGGCAGCGGCCGAGGACGCCTGGTCGAAGACCACGGGCGGCCTGCCCGCGCGCGGCCAGGCGAACGCCATCGGGTTGGTGCCGTAGAGCGGCCGGTCGCCGCCGGCGGGGGCGACGTAGTCGATGGCGCCGGTGTAGGCGAAACCGACTAGGCCGGCCTCGGCGAGGCGCTCTGCCTCGGGCCACAGCGCCGAGATGTGGAAGACGTTGTTCACCGCGAGCGCGGCGATGCCCTGCTCGCGCGCGGTCTCCACCAGCGCGCTGCAGCCGGTCTCGAGCGCGAGCGGCGCGAAGCCGAGGCCGCCGTCGACGCGCACGATCGCCGGCGCCAGGCGCGCGACCGCGGGCTCGGCGTCTCCGCGGACACCGCTTTGGCGCAGCGCGCGCACGAAGAACGGGATGCGGAACAGGCCGTGCGCGGCGCAGCCGTCGCGCTCCGCCGCCGTGACGGTGTCGGCCACCGCCCGGGCCTGCTCCCCCGAGCAGCCGTTGGCGCGGCAGGCCGCAAGGGCCAGCTCGTGCACCTGCTCGAGCGTGATTCGGGTGGTCTCGGTCATGGCTCCCCCGCGGCGGGCGACCGCCCCGCGCGCCCGCTCGGCGGATCGCGTTCGCCAGGGCGTGCCGGTATTCGCGGATCCGCTGGACGCAGCGCACCGGCTCGCGGCCGCGCGTGTAACCCTGTTTCAGGCCTCGATCGTAGTCCGGGTCGGATAGCAGCGGTAGCACGCGCTTGGCGTCGCGCCAGCGATGCGGATCCCGACCCTTGCGCCTTGCCAGCACCCGGGCGTCGTGCAAGCGGGCGCAGCCGATATTGTACGCCGCGAGCGCCATGAACGTGCGGTCGGGCTCCTCCGCGGCATCGACGAAGCGCCGCTTCATGCACGCGATGTAGCGTGCGCCCCCGAAGATGGGATGGCGCCGCTTGAGGCGGTCGTCGATCCCGACCTCGCGGGCGGTCAGGCCGGTCAGCATCATGATGCCGCGCACACCGGTCGGGCTGCGCGCGCGGGGGTTCCAGTGCGATTCCTGATAGCCCCGCGTGGCGAGCAGCACGACCGGCAGGTCGTGCTTGCGCGCCGCCTCGCCGAACCAGTCGCGGTAACGGGGAAAGCGCTGGAGCCAGCGCATGGCGGCGCGATCCAGGGCGACGGCATCGCCCACGCGAGGCGCTGCTCGCGCGAGAGGTGCATCGGGCCCGACAGCGCCGGGGCGTCGCGCTGGCTGATCGCCACGATGTGCGAATCGGCGACGGTGCAGTCGATCTGCTGCTGCCACACGGCGCGCAGCAGCGCCTCCGACGTGGTGCCCTCGACCGCGTCCCAGTCCGGCACGGGGTGGCCCGGCTGCTTGAGCACGTACAGCGGCTCGGCGCAGCTGCTGTCGGCGACCAGGCTGACCTCGTCGACCGCGGCGAGCTCGCCGAGATCCTCGGGCTGGACGTTGTCGCGGCGGCACACGACCTGCTGCGTGACGCTGATCGGCCCGGCCGAACCGGAACCAGCGCTTGGCGCCCGCGCGTGACCGTGAGGCCGGTCGCGGCGACGTCACCCTTGCCCGCGCGGACAGGGCCGCGAGGACGCCGCCCGTGGTGCCGTACTCGCGGTAGACCGCATCGACGCCGAGCGAGCGCGCGGATGTCTCGACGCGCTCGTACGCCCGCCCCGGGCGCGGGCCCTTGCGCCCGACGTACATCGTCGTCGGCGCATTGCGCGTGAGCACGACCCGGTGCCCGGACGCGCGGTGTTCGCCCGGCCTGCGCGTGCTCGCGGCGGCCGCGTGGGCCGCATTGGCCCGCAGCGCGAGACCCGCGGGGGCGGTCAGGGCGGCGCGCGTGGTCGAATGCATGTCGGGTCCCTCGGGCGGGCGCCTGGGCGAGCCGCGCTAGCGGACCCATGGTCATGCTCGCGGGCAGGCGGGGCGCTTGACCGCAAGCGCGTAAATGCGAATAATTCGCACTTCTTATATTGAGCGGCCGCGTTGCGCACGCCCGGATCCGCGCCTTCAGCCCAAACACAAAAGGGGATACCGATGTCTGAATGGCCCGTCGTCCCGTACGCCCGAGCGACCCTGCTGGTCACGGCCCTGAACCTCGCGAGCCCCGGGGTCCTCGCCGCGGATGAGCAGAACGCATCGGGCGAGCTCGACCCCATGGTGGTCTCGGCGACGCGCACCGATACGCCCATATCCGAGCTCTCGCGCTCCGTGAGCGTCATCGACCAGCGCCAGATCCGGCAACAGGCCAGCCTGGACAGCAACCTCGGTACCATCCTGTCGCGGACGGTGCCGGGTTTCGGGCCGAGTACCGAGGCCGCGTCGAATTTCGGCCAGACGCTGCGCGGGCGCGACTTCCTCGTGCTGATCGACGGCATCCCGCAGTCGACGCCGCTCAACGACCAGTCGCGCGACCTGAACACGATCGCTGCGTCGTCGATCGAGCGCATCGAGGTGGTCCGCGGTGGCACCGCGGCCTACGGCTTCGGTGCCACCGGCGGTCTCGTCAACGTCATCACGAGGAAACCCTCGGACGAGCCGCTTGCCGGCTATTCACAGGCCGGCGCGAGCGTATCCACGGAGGAGACGGACGACTCGGAGATCTACGAGACCGAGCATCGCGTCTCCGGTACGCGCGGGGACTTCGACTACGTCCTGTCGGCGTCGCTGGCCGATCGCAATGGGCGATTCGACTCCGAGGGGCGGCGGATTCCTCCGAACCCCCTGGGCTCGCAGGGCGGCTTGTCCGATACGCAGGAGCTGAGCCTGCTCGCCAAGGGCGGGTTCGCGTTGGGCGGCGACCAGCGCCTCGAGTTCATGGTCAACCATCTCGACAACGAGCAGGACAGCGACTTCACGTTCGGCTCGCCTTCGACCCTCGGCGCGGATCCGCTGCCGAACAGCCGGCGCACGCCCGCGATCCCGGTCTCCGAGGCCATTGCGGGCACGGCGGCGGTGCGGGATCCGACGACGGAGAACACCACCGGGAGCATCACGTACACCAACCGGGACTTCCGCGGCAGCTCGATCCGCCTGAACACGTATTTCGGTGACCGGACCATTGTCTTTCCCAGGTTCCCGGGGTTCTCGCAGGGCCGGTCGGAGTCGCAGAAGTTCGGCTCGCGGCTGACCATCGATACGCCCGTGTCGCTCGGCGGCCGCGACGCGACGGTCACCTGGGGGCTCGACTACCTCGGCGACGAGGTCGACACGGAGCGCTTCGGCTCGGGACTGACGGCCGACCCGCTCGACCTGGACCAGGACGCCGTCGCCGCCTTCGGCCAGCTCGAGGTCCCGTTCGGTGATACGGGGCTCGTGCGCGCCGGTGTTCGCCGCGAGGCGATCGAGGTCGATGCGGCCACCGTGCAGTCGAACTTCTCGGGCAATACGGTCCTGGGCGGCACGGTCGATTTCGATGCGACCCTGTTCAATGCCAGCGGTGTGCTCTACCTGACCGACTCGCTCGAGCTCTACGGCGGCTACTCGCAGGGCTTCTCGATCGCGAGCCTCGGGCGCGAGATCCGCGATGCGGGGGCCTTCGGGGCCGGCGACACCTTCCGCGCCGAGCAGTTCGAGTCGGAGGCCAATGAGGTCGACAACTACGAGCTCGGCCTGCGCACGTTCAGCGGTGGCCTGCAGGCCTCGGTGACGGCCTTCTACACGGAATCCGACGACGGCACGACGTTCACCCAGGACCTGCAGATCCAGAAGGTCGAGGAAGAGACGTATGGGCTGGAGGCGTCGCTCGATCACGAGCTGGGTCGTGCGACCCGCGTGGGCGGGACGCTGACCGTCACCGAAGGCGAGAAGGAAAACCCCGACGGCTCGAGCGAGGATCTGCCGAACACCCGCGTGCAGCCCGAGCGGTTGACCGCCTACGTCGAGCACGCGCCCACCCCGCGCTGGAATAACCGGCTGCAGCTGCAGGTCGTCGGCCACCGCGATCCCGAAACCGACGATTTCGGCGGCGGCGAGGTTGACGGCTACGAGCTGGTCGATCTCGTCAGCTCGTACCGGCTCGGACCGGGCGACCTGCAGGTCTCGATCAGCAACCTGTTCAACGAGGACTACTTCCCGGCGGTGAACCAGGCCTTCAACATCCCGTCGGGGTTCTCCAAGGGGCCCGGCCGCCGAGTGGGCGTCAGTTACGCGCTCGAGTGGTAGCAGGCGGCGGCGTCGTCGGCCTCCGCGGGCTCGGGCCAGCCCGGCCCGGGCACGCGGTGGCCGATCCGCGGGGCGGTGCCACCCAGCGCGATGTCCGAAATTACTTGACCACCACACATCGCCCCTGGCGGGGCGATCCGCGCCGTGCCCCCGAACCCGCTCGAACGAACCCTCCAGGGGTGCGCCCCGCACGCCTCGAGCCGGCCCATCAGCCCCGCACCGCTGGTTCCGCTGCCTCTAAGGCAGGCGGTCCTGTGCATCCATTGCACCCGTTTTCTGTTATGAGATAACGTTACAAGTTAGTGTATAACATTATGCGGTTGATGGAGGTCAGCCGATGAAACCGTTGGATCATACTTTCGCACCCGGCAGCACTGCCGTGCTAAGTGCCGTGCTGCTCTTCGGCGGCACGGCCGCACCGTCGATGGCCGATGACGCGGCCGAGCTGGAGCCGGTCGAGGTCTCGGCCGGCGCGCCGGCGCCCGGCCGGCCGTTGTACCAGGCCCCGGCCGTGGACGTGCTCACGGGCGCCGAGAAGGCGCGTCGCGAGGGCGCCTCGCTCGGCGCCACGCTCGACCACCTGCCGGGCGTGTCGTCGATCGGCACCGGCAACCAGTCGGGCAAGCCGGTCATCCGCGGGCTGTCCGGCAACCGCATATCGATCCTGAGCAACGGCGTGGCCGTGGATCACCAACAGTTCGGTGTGCGCCATCCGCCGAACATCGACCCGTTTCTCAGCGAGCGCATCGAGGTGGTACGGGGGGCCTCGAGCATCCTCTACGGCTCGGGGGCCCTCGGCGGCGCCATCGACGTGCAGTCGCAGCCGCTCGATTTCAGCCCGGATGGATCGCGTCGGGCGGACGGCCAGGCCCTGCTGGGCTATCGCGGCAACAACGGTCAGTGGGACACCGGGGTCAAGGGCAACGTCCGGGAGGGCCCCTGGAGTCTGTCCGCGGGCCTCGTGCATCGCGACGGCGACGACATCGAGACCCCGGACGAGCCGACCGCCTTCAACGCGTCGACGCCCGGACCCTTCCAGTCGGGCGCGCCCTCGGATCGGCCCGCCTACACCGGGGAGCTGCCGTTCACCGACTTCGAACAGCTGAACGGGCAGCTCGGTGTCGGCTACAGGGGCGATTTCGGCGAGCTGCGGCTGCGCTACAGTGGCTGGCGCAACGAGCACAATTTCCTGCTGCCGCCGCCGGCGGGCAATCGGCCGCCGGGCCAGGGGCCCGAGGGCATCGGCCAGAACCTCGAGAACGACAAGCTGCAGCTGTCCGGTCGGCTGCCCGCCGGCGACGGCTGGACGTTCGAGCCGAGCCTCACCTGGCAGAACAACCTGCGCCAGTCGAATGCGGCCGGCACGCCGCGCAGCGACCTGTTCGACGGCACGCTCGATGTCGAGTTCGACCAGTACACGGCGCGACTCGACGCCCGCCACGGCGCCCTGGGGCCGTTCGACGCCGGCACGGTGGGCGTCGAGGTCCGGCGCAAGGAGCAGGTCTCGCGCGGCACCACGCAGCTCACCCCGGGCGGTGAGGTCGAGAACATCGGCGTGTTCGCGCTCGAGGAGCGCTCGTTCGGCGCGCTGACCCTGCAGGGCGGCCTGCGCCACGACTGGCACGAGACGGTCGCGCTGGCGAGCGAGACCCGGGCGCCGACCACGTTCGGCGAGCGCGACCGCAACGACTACTCGGTCACCACGGGTTCTCTGGCCGCCGTCTACGGCCTGACGCCGAACCTGGCCATCGCGGCGAACCTCGGCCGCGGCTTCCGCGCGCCGACGCTGTTCGAGCTCTATGCGGATGGCGTCCATGGGGGCGTCGCGGCGGTGCAGCGGGGCAACGCGGACCTCGATCCCGAGCGCTCGCTCAACGCCGATCTCGGGCTGCGCTGGGAGTCGCCGGGGCTGTCGGCGAGCGCGACCGTCTACCGCAACGCGATCGACGACTACATCTTCCTCGAGGGCACGGGCACCACGGCACCGAACGGCCTGCCGGTGTTCGCCTACCGCCAGGACGATGCCGTGCTCACCGGCATCGAGCTGCAGGCGCGGGGCATGGTAAGCGAGTCGCTCGAGCTCGCGGCGACGTACGACGCGGTCGACGGCGAGAACGACGCCACGGGCGACGAGCTGCCGCTGCAGCCCGCGGACGAGCTGCGGGTCGAGGCCACGTGGTTCCCGGCGGCGCAGCCGCCGGTGCGCGACCTGTACCTGCGCTTCGGCGTGCGCCACAACCGCGCGAAGGACGCCGCGCCGAACGAGCCGTTCGCGCAGTTCGACAACGCCCCGTTCGGCACGGCCTCGACGGATGCCTACACGGTCGCCGACCTGGGCATCGGCTTCGCCTTCGGCGGCGACGCCGATCGGCCGATGCGCCTGGGCCTCGAGATCCGCAACGTCACGGACGAGGCCTACCGGGACTTCATGGACACCTACAAGGGCTACGCCCTCAGCCCCGGCCGCGACATCCAGCTCGAACTGCGCGTGCCGTTCGGGAACTGACCAGGCGATGCTGGACAATGCACCGAGGCGCCTCCGTGCGCCCCGGCGAACGATCGCGACGGGGGGTCAGCCGCTCACTTGCCGGTGAGCGTGCGCACCTGCTCGAGGAATGCCCGGCCGCGCTCGCGCGTCGTGTCCGATTCGCCGCGCTCGGACGCCAGATGCATGGTTTCCAGGTCACCGGCCATGGTTCCCAGCTCCGTGCGGATGCGCTTGAGCGCGTTCTCGAGCGTGTAGGAAAGCTTGTGCACTTGCGCCAGTTCCTCGCCGGAGAGGTTTTCCTGCTGCAGCAGCTTCGCGAGGCGGTCGTTGTACGCGTCGAGGTTGGCCACCGCCTCCTCGAGCGTCTTGGCTTCCTTGCCCGAGTAATGCTCGACCTCGGCTGCCGACACGGCCGTCGATGACAGCAGCACGGTGGCGGCCGCAAGGCAGTACAGCGCTGGGGATCGGATCATGGCCGGGCTCCGTTCATGGTTATGAATGCGTTTCAATCGCATCGAATAGGTTCCCATACCGGGGTTGCGGAACGCAATCATCCGCTGTCTCGGCCCGTGCAATCCCGCTCGGCGTGGGCCGTGATGGCGGCAATGCCGGCGGTGGCGCATGACCGGTAGCGCGTGCCCGGGCGACACGGGGATCGCACCTCGGGGATCGTGTATCCGCGGCAAGCGAATGCAAATCGTTCTTATTAGTGGCAGAATCGGTGCTTATCCGCGACTGAAGGGTGACGGCAATGGGCATCGAATTCGGCTCGCTGACTGAGCTGCTGAACACGGGCGGAACGGTCATGTACATCCTGGCCGTGCTGTCGGTGTTCGCCCTGGCGATCGTGCTCAGCAAGCTCTGGGATTTCGCCCGCGCGGGCATCTGGCGCCGGCGCGCGGTGGTGCGCGCGCTCGACGACTGGCAGGCCCGGCACGACGCGCAGGCGCTGGAGCGCGCGAGCGCCGCGCGCGACCCGGTCGCCGACGTGTTGCGCGTGGCGCTCGCCGGGCGCACGGACGAATCGGTCTCGGACGCCATCGTGCGCGAGGAGGTGGCCCGGCGTGGCGCCGACTGGCTGGAGTCGCTGCGTGGCGGCCTGCGGCCGCTCGAGCTCATCGGCACGCTCGCGCCGCTGCTCGGCCTGCTCGGGACCGTCATCGGCATGATCGACGCCTTCCGCGAGCTCGAGGCCGCGGGCAGCCAGGTCGATCCCTCCGTGCTGTCCGGCGGCATCTGGGTCGCGCTGCTGACGACCGCGGCGGGCCTGTCCGTGGCCATCCCGGCGGTTGCCGCCCACACCTGGCTGGAACGCCAGCTCGAGCGCCTCCACCACCGCATGCAGGACGCGGCCACGCGCGTGTTCAGTCGGACCGTGCAGGAGTGCACGGCGGCGCCGGCACGGGCGGCGCGGGGCGCGGACCGCGAGCAGGCGACCGGGCCGGAGATGTCCCGCCTCGCGGAGGCGGCCGGTGCGGATTGACGTCCCCCGCCGGCGGCCCGCCGGCATTCGCCTGACTCCGCTGATCGACGTCGTCTTCATCCTGCTGGTGTTCTTCATGCTGGCGTCGAGCTTCATGGACTGGCGTGGCTTCGACCTCGGCCTGCCGCCGGCCGAGGCGAAGCCCGATCCGGATACACGGCCGGTCGTGGTGCGCGTGCTGGCCGACGGCGGCTACCGGATGGGCGGGATCGACGTGCCGCCGGGCACGCTCGCCGAGCGCGTGCAGCAGGCGCGTCAGGGCGAGTCCGAGCGGCCCGTGGTCGTGCGCGCCGCGGACGCCGCACCGGTCCAGGCGACCATCAGCGCGCTCGATCGCCTGCACGCGGGCGGCATCGAGACCGCGTCGCTGGCGGAGGATCCCGGATGATCGTGCCGCTGCCTCGGCGGCAGCGCACGTCCGAGGAAAACGTTCTGCCGCTGATCAATATCGTCTTCCTGCTGCTGATCTTCTTCATGATCGCCGGCGCGCTCTCGAGTGCCGCCCCGTTCGAGCTGCGCCCGCCGCGCGCCGGCGGTGCGCCGGACGTGGCCGCGCCGTCCGGCGCCGGCATCGC
>CAZVFN010000031.1:2377-25979 GCA_964626335.1 uncultured Ectothiorhodospiraceae bacterium | reverse complement strand
CTCCCGCTCATGGGCCTGCTCGATTATCCCATTAATTACTGAAACGGGACACTAGTGAGGCACCGCCAGACGAAAGGGGCGGCAACAGATAGGCCGAGGCTACGAACGTGGCAACCTGTCCTGTACTCTACCCGTCACCCTGCACGTCACCCTGCGAAGGCGGTGGAGACGCTGCAAAAACACCGGGACGAGCTGCTGGCGTTCTACGACTTCCCGGCCGAGCACGGGCAGTCGATCCGCACGACCAATCCGATCGAGTCGACCTTCGCCACGGTGCGGCTGCGTACGGCGAAGACTCGCGGCTGCGTGACGAGAAACACGATCCTGAGCCTGGCGTTCAAGCTGGGCCAGAGCGCCCAGCGGCGCTGGCGCCGCTTACGCGGCTATCGATGGCTCGACGGACTCGAGCGGGGCATTACCTTCATCGACGGTGTCGCCCAATATGAAGACGGCAACGACCACCGGAGCGCCGCCTGAGATCACGCGCTCTACACCACTCTTGCGCATACCTCCCCGGCGGGCGAGGTGACGGTCACTCCGGACGACCGAAGCCGCCACCCCCGGGCGTCTCGATGGCGAGCACATCGCCGGGTGCCAGTTCCAGGCGGGCGATCGCCGGCAGGGTCTCGCTCGAGCCGTCGACACGATGCACCGCGTTGCCACCGCATTGGCCCAAGTGGCCGCCTTCCAGTCCGAACGGCGGGACGCGGCGCCGATTGGACAGGATCACCGCGGTCATCGGCTCCAGGAAACAGAGGTGACGCCGCACCCCGTCGCCGCCGTCGCGGCGGCCGCTGCCGCCGCTACCCCGACGGATGGCGAAACACCCGACCCGCACCGGGTAGCGCCATTCCAGGACCTCGGGGTCGGTCAGCCGCGAGTTGGTCATGTGCGTGTGCACGGCGGAACTGCCGTGGAAGTCGGGGCCCGCCCCGGCGCCGCCGCAAAGGGTCTCGTAGTACTGGTGCCGCTCGTTGCCGAACGTGAGATTGTTCATCGTGCCCTGGCTGGCCGCCATGGCACCGAGGGCCCCGTAGAGGGTGTCCGTGACGACCTGTGAGGTCTCGACGTTGCCCGCCACGACCGCGGCGGGGTAGCGCGGATTGAGCAGCGAGCCCTCCGGCACCACCAGCTCGAGCGGCTCGAGGCACCCCTCGTTGAGGGGGATCGACTCCTCGACCAGCGTACGGAACACGTACAGCGTCGCCGCACGGGTGATGGCGAGGGGCGCGTTGAAATTGCTGTCGTCGCGCTGCTGCGACGTGCCGGTGAAGTCGATCCGCGCGGATCGCCGCTCCCGATCCACCTGGACGGATACCTGCACTTCGGCGCCGTTGTCGAGTTCGTAGGCGAACGCCCCGTCGGCCAGGCTGTCGATGACGCGGCGCACGTGCTCGGCCGCGTTCGCCTGCACGAAGCCCATGTAGGCCCGCACGACCTCGAGACCGAACTGGCGCACCATTCGCCGCAGCTCGGCAACGCCCTTCTCGTTCGCGGCGATCTGGGCCCGCAGGTCGGAGATGTTCTGGTCGACGTTGCGCGCCGGATACGCGCCACCCTGCATCAGGTCAGTGAAATCGCGCTCGAGGAACCGGCCACCGGCGACGACGCGGAAGTCGTCGATGAGCACCCCCTCGTGCTCGACCACGGTCGAGTCCGCCGGCATCGAGCCGGGCGTCGTGCCGCCGACGTCGACGTGGTGGCCGCGGCTCGCGACGAAGAACAGACGCTCCGAGCCGTCCTCGGAGAACACCGGCGTCACCGCGGTGAGGTCGGGCAGGTGCGTGCCGCCGTTATACGGCGCGTTCAGCAGGAAGACGTCGCCGGGCGCCATGTCCCCGCGGCGGCTGCGCAGGATCGTCCGGACCGACTCGGAGATCGACCCGAGGTGCACCGGGATGTGCGGGGCGTTCGCCACGAGATTGGCGTCGGCGTCGAGAATGGCACAGGAGAAGTCGAGGCGCTCCTTGATGTTCACGGACTGCGCCGTGGCGGACAGCGTCGTGCCCATCTGTTCCGCGATCGACATGAACAGGTTGTTGAATACCTCGAGCAGCACCGGATCGGGACAGGTTGTATCGATCGCACGGCCTGCCTCGGCGACCCCGAAATCGGTGTCGCGGACGCGCCGCAGCACCAAATGATCCGCCGCGGTGACCTCGGCCCGCCAGCCCGCCTCGACGAGCGTGGTGGCATTGTCCTCGCAAACAATTGCCGGCCCGGCGAGTCGCGTGCCGGGCGTCAGCGCCGCACGCGCAAAGACGGGCTGTTGCGTCATGCGCTTACCATCCCAGGCACGCACCCGATCGAGGGGCTCGGCGGCACGCGCCGGGCGCGCTTCAACCGGCCCCGCCGCCGACACCTCGGAGCGCCCGACCACCTCCACACTGACCGCCTCGATCATTCGCGTGCGGTCATCAACGACGAAACCGAATCGCTGGCGATGCACCGCGGCGAACGCCGTGTCGATGGCATCGACATCGTCGTCGTGCGGGACCACGAGCGCCGTGTCGGTACCCTCGTAGCGTACATGCACGTGCGCCGTGGCCTCGGCCCGATCGATCCCCTGCGCGGCGAGCTCCTCGCGGCCTTCCTGCGCCAATGCCTCGATGGCCGCACGCAATTGCGGCCGACTGGCCTCCGCTAGCGGCAACTCGAGCGTGCGCTGGCGCATGGCGGAGACATCGGCAAGGCCCATGCCATAGGCCGACAGCACGCCCGCGAGCGGATGCACGAACACCGTCTCTATACCGAGCACTTCAGCCACGGCACAGGCGTGCTGCCCGCCGGCGCCACCGAAGCAGTTGAGCACGTACCCGGTGACGTCGTGCCCACGCTGGACCGAGATCTGCTTGATCGCGTGGGCCATGTTGTCGACCGCGATCCGGCGAAAGCCGGCAGCCACGTCCACGGGGCGGCGCTCATCGCCCGTCGCCTCGCGGATGCGCACGGCCATCTCGGCGAAGCGTTCACCGACCCCGTCGGCGTCCAACGGCTCGTCCGCATCGGGGCCGAATACGGCCGGGAAGAACCGCGGCTGTAGCAGTCCCAGCATGACGTTGCAGTCCGTGACGGTGAGCGGCCCGCCGCGGCGATAGGCGGCCGGCCCCGGGTCGGCACCCGCGGAGTCCGGGCCCACGCGGTACTTCATGCCGTCGAAGTGGCACACGGAGCCGCCGCCGGCGGCGACCGTCTGGATCCGCATCATCGGCGCCCGGATCCGGCTGCCGGCGATCTCGGCCTCGAAACTGCGCTCGAACTCGCCGTCGTAATGCGCGACATCGGTCGAGGTGCCACCCATGTCGAAGCCGATCATGCGCTCGAAGCCGGCCATCGCCGCCGTGCGCACCGCACCCACGATGCCACCGGCGGGCCCGGAGAGGATCGCGTCCTTACCGCGGAATTGGCCCGCCTCGGTGAGCCCGCCGTTGGACTGCATGAACAGCAGGCGCACATCGCCCAGCGCCGCGGATACCTGCTCCACATAGCGCCGCAGCACCGGCGAGAGGTAGGCGTCGACGACCGTCGTGTCGCCGCGACCGACGATCTTCATCACCGGCGCCACCTCGGCGCTGACCGAGACCTGGTCGAAGCCGATCTCGCGCGCGATGGCCGCGACCGTCTGCTCGTGGTCGGGTTGCGCATAGGCGTGCATGAGCACCACGGCGAGCGCGCAATAGCCCGCGTCGCGGGCCGCCTGCAGACGCGCCCGGGTGAGGTCGGTGTCGAGCGACCGCACACAGGTACCGTCGGCGCCGATGCGCTCGGGAATCTCGACCACCTCGGAATAGAGCACGTCCGGCAGGCGTACGCGGCGATCGAAGATGTCCGGCCGGTTCTGGTAACCGATTCGTAGCTGGTCCGCGAACCCCTCCGTAATCGCGAGCACGGTTGGCTCGCCCCGATGCTCGAGCAGCGCATTGGTGGCCACCGTCGTGCCCATGCGCACCGAATCGATGCGCGTCGACGGCATCGGATCGTCCGTGCCGCAACCGAGGATCGTGCGGATCCCGTGGATGGCGGCGTCACCGTACTGCTCGGGATTCTCCGAGAGGAATTTGCGCGCCGTGAGCGCGCCGTCCGGCGACCGCCCGATGACGTCGGTGAACGTGCCGCCACGGTCGATCCAGAACTGCCAGCGCCCTTTCGCGTCCTCACGCGTCATGGTCGGAAAAGCCCGGATCGAGCGGGTGGCGCGACAACGGCTCCGGCCCGTTCTCGCCGATCAGGCTCGTGCGCCCGAGCGTCATCGCGAGCCCGTGATCGCTGTCGGCGATGATCATGTGGCAGAAGATCGACATGCCCGGTTCGAACTCGACCGGGTTGCCGGCATAGAGCATCGGCCAGTCCATCCAGTTGGGCGCGAACGTGGTCCCGAGCGAGTAGCCGCAGGCGTTGAGCCGATGGGCGTTCAGGCCCGCTTCGTCGAGCACGCGTGCGTGGGCGTCGAATGCGTCACCGAAGCAGCGCCCGGGGACGAGCTGCTCCTCGACCGCGAGCAGCGCGTGGCGTGCGGCCCGGTACAGCTCACGCTGGCGCGTGGGCACCTCACCGAGCACGAGGGTGCGCATCATCGCGGCGTGATAGCGGTGATACACCCCGGCCCACTCGAGCGTGAGCTGGTCGGAATGATCCAGGTGGCGGCGCCCCGTCTGGTAGCGGCAGAGCAGTGCATGCTGTCCGGAGCCCACGATGAACTCGTTGCCGGAGTAGTCACCGCCCCCGGCGAAGACCGCGCCCTGCATGGCCGCGAGGATGTCACCCTCGAACGCCCCGGGCGTCACCTGCGGCCAAGCCGCATCCAGCGCCGCGTCCGCCAGCTCGCCCGCGCGCCGCACGTACTCGATCTCCGCGGCGCTCTTGACCACGCGCAGCCGGCTGACGAGCAGCGACGCATCGCTCGGCCGGGCGAAGCCGTCGAGACCGGCGTCGAGCCGCTGGCCGTTGCGCGCGGTCAGGCCGTAGGCCTCGTATTCCACGCCCAGCCGCCGGCCCTCGAGCCCCAGCTCGGCGAGGATCGAGCGCAGATCATCGACCGGATTGCCGTCCTCGCGATCGACCCAGATGCGGATATCCTCGATCACGGACGTGAGCTGCGCCTGGCGCAGATCCGGTGCGCGGGTGAGCAGGATCATGCGACCGTCGGCGCGCAGTACGAGGCACTGGAAGAAGACGTAGCCGAACGTGTCGTACCCGCTCAGCCAGTACATGCTCTCCTGGCGAAAGCACAGCAGCGCGTCCAGACCTGCCTGCTGCATCGCAGCGCAGGTTCGCTCGGTGCGCTCGGCGTATTCCTGTCGGCTGAAGTGCAGCGCCATGCATCAGCTCCTCAGTCGTCGATGATCGATTGCAGGGCCTCGAGAATCGCCAGATTGCTCGAGGTCACGCGACAGCCCATGCGATGCGCGAGCGTGCCCGCGCACTCGGCCGCGCGCAGGTTGGTGCACGACAGGAAAACGCCTTCGTCACGTGCCGGAGCGAGCTCCCGGTCGAGCACGAAACGCACGATCTTTTCGGGCTCGAGACGACCGACATCGATGTCGTTCTCGATGGCCATGCAGCCGCCGTCCCGCATCGTCAGCCCCGCATCGGCGAGACTGTGCAGCATGGTCTCGTGCACGGGCCGCACATACGGTGTCACGAGCCACACGCCGGCGCCGCGAAAGGTCGCGTGCAGCTGGCGTCGCACGCTGCCAAAGGCCGACACCACGGGGCAGTCGAGCGTGCCCGCGAGCCAGTCGACGAACGTGTTCTCGCCCTCGACCCCGCGCAGTGCCCCGGCCGAGGTGCAGCCGAACACGGCGGCGTCCGCGCGGATTGGACGGAGATACGCCGCGGCCCGGGGGACCTCCTCGCGCAGCATGGCCTCCTCGGCCTCGACCGTGACGGTCTCGAGCCAGACCCGCTCGCTGTGCAGGCCGTGGGCGCCGCCGAGGTGGCTCTGCAGGTCGCGCTCGAGCGTGGTGTCGGTATTCGGAAGGATCACCGAGATGCGCTGCATCAGGTCGCGGCCTCGGTCTCTTTCATGCCGAACAGGGTGCGCCGCAGGTGCACACGCAGCTCCACGAAGCGCTCATCCTCGATCGTCTCCATGCTCCGGGGTCGCGGCAGCGGCACCTCGTCGATCTCGTGCAGCCGTCCCGGGTGGGGGGCCAGCACCACGATCCGATCGGCGAGATAGATCGCCTCGTCGATGTCGTGCGTGACGAACACGACCGTCTTGCGCTCTTCTTGCCAGAGGCGGAGGATCAGCTCCTGCATGTCGACCCGGGTCAGGGCGTCGAGCGCGCCGAAAGGCTCGTCCATCAGCAGCACGTCGGGCTTGTTCGCCAGTGTCCGGGCGATTGCCACGCGCTGCTGCATGCCCCCGGAAAGCTGTGTCGGATACGTGTCCACGAACTTCGACAGGCCCACGCGATCCAGGATGTCCCGCGCGATGGGCTCGCTCTCGCGGCGGTCGATGCCGTGGAGGTCCGGGCCGAACAGCGTGTTGCCGAGTACGGTGAGCCAGGGGAACGAGGCGTAGCTCTGGAACACCATGCCGACCTGCGGATGCGGCTCGTCGATCACGTCGTCGCCCAGTCGCACCTGGCCGCCGGTGGTCCCGGTCAAACCGGCGAGGATCCGCAGCAGTGTCGACTTGCCGCAGCCGGACGGTCCGATCAGCGCCACGAATTCCTGCTCGCCGACGCGCAGTGATACGTCCTGCAACGCCGAGACAGGGCCTGCAGGCGTCGAGAACGCCTTGCCGACGTGGTCGACCTCGATGTCGGTACTTTCCATCGCTCAGGTCTCCCGCTCGTGCTTGATGTAGGGGAAGAGGTAACGGCTCAGAAGGTGAAAGGCGTAGTCACTCGCGATTCCGACCAGGCCGATCGACAGGATCCCGACGAAGATCGTATCCGTATCCAGGAAGCGGGAGGCGCGCAGGATCACGTAGCCGATGCCGTTGTCGGCGGCGACCATCTCGGCGACGACGATGTAGGTCCAGGCCCAGCCGAGGATGATCCGCAGATTGTCGACGATGCCGGGCTTGCTCGCCGGCCATACGACGCGCGTCACGATCTGGCGCGTGCTCGCGCCCAGGGTGTGTGCGCTCTCGATGAAATGCACCGGGATGTTCACGGTCACGTTCATGATCAGCAGCGTGTAGTGGAAGAACGTGCCGATGAAGATGACGGCGAACTTCTGCCCGTCGCCGACGCCCATCCACAGGATCAGCAACGGGATGAAGGCCGTTGCCGGCATATAGCGGATGAACGCGAGGAGTGGCTCGAACAGCGACCGCGTGACGCGAAAGGTCCCCATCAGCACCCCGAGCGGCGTGCCGATCAGTGCGGCCAGACCGAAGCCGATGGCCACGCGGTAGACGCTGAGACCAATGTCGCCGAGCAGCCCTTTGCTCCCGTACAACTCCACGGCGGTGCCGAGCACGGAGCCGGGCGCCGGCACGAACAGGGGGCGGATCCACCCCAGGTTCGTGGCGAGCCACCAGAGCACCAGCAGCACGGCGAAGAGGCCGAACTTGAGTGCCAGCGACAGGCGCGGCGGGATACCCTCGTGCGGCCGGAAGTAGCGTCCGATACGACGCAGGGTGCCGCGATCATGCGGCAATCGCGACGGCGATTGTGTGGTCGCGTCGACCATGATTGATCCCCGTTCTGCGTAGATGCGGAAACAGGCCCTGCACCCCGGCGGCAACCGCGGTGCAGGGCTCCGGCTCGCTCAGTCGTTGCCGAAGTAGGCCTCGAGGAAACTCGAATCGACGACTTCGTCGGGCGCCGGGGCGCGCTCGATGATGCCGACGTCGCTGTAGATCTCGCCGCCCTGCTCCGTCGTCTCGACGATGCCAGCCGTGCCGCCGCCGATACCGAAGTAGTCGGCGTTCTGTCCGCGCGAGACGAAAACCAGGCCCTCGAGCGAGCTGGTGAAGTTGGACAGCTCGATGCCGAGCGAGTCGGCCATCACCTTGTTGGCCTTATCGGGGTTGTTCTGCCAGTAGTCGTAGGCATCGAAGTATCCCTCGACGAACGCCTGGACGTCCTCCGATCGTTCCTCGAGCACCTCGGTCCGGAATGCTACGGTATCCACGATCAGGCCGGGACGCTGTGCCGTATCGATGAGCACATGGGCGCCGTCGCGCTCGCGCGATCGGCTGAGCCACGGATCCCACGTCGCCGCCGCATCGACCCGATCCGCCATGAACGCGGCGCCGGCATCACCCGCCTTCATGTTCTTGTGCTCGATGTCCTCCAGACCGAGGCCGGCGTCGGCGAGCACGTTCAGCATGAAGAAATAGGTGCTCGACCCCTCGTCGGCGGCAACGGTCTCGCCTTCCAGATCCTCGACCGAGTTGATCGAATCACTGGCAACGATGCCCTCGCCGCCGCGCGAAAAGTCGACCGCGAGTACCTGCTTGGCGCCGACCTTTTCCACGTCGTAGAAGACGAACGTATCGACGGTGGTCGCCCAGCCGTCGAGACGGCCGGTCGCCATCGCCGACGCCGTGGCCGCCTTATCCTGCATCGTGCGGATGTTCACGGACACGCCGTTTTCCTCGAAGAAGCCCTCCTTGTCGGCGAGATGGATCAGCCCATAGCCGGTCCAGGTTGTCATTGCGACGGAAAGCGGCTCCTCGGCGAGCGCCTGCGTATTGGCCAGCGCCGTGACGAGCGCCAGCGAGGCGCCGGCGAGGATTCGAGTTGCAAAGGATTGGTGCATGAGCAGCCCCCGTTGGGAACGAACCGCGAAGAGGCGCGGGACCGCCGCACGGGCCCGCTGCCGTGTGTCCGGACCGAGGGTCGCTGCCGCTCGATCCGACTGCTTCTGAGCCTAGGTTGGGGTGCCGAGATTTAGAAGTTACGATAATGAATGCCATTAATCGGTTTGACCGATAAATAATTCGGGGTTGCTTGATTCGCGGACCTGACGGCGGGGGAGTACCCATGCACTTCGATCTCAATCTACTCCGGGTGTTCATCGCCGTAGCGGAGAGCGGCAGCTTCACCGGTGCCGCCAGCCGCCTACATGCGACCCAGTCGACGGTCAGCCAGCGGATCGCCCGCCTCGAGCAGCAACTCGAGCGCCGATTGCTCGAGCGCACGACCCGATCGACCGCCCTCACGGACGACGGCGAGGTGCTGCTGCGCTATGCCCGCCAGATCGACAGCCTGGCCGGCGAGATTCGGGCGGAATTCAGTGAGGAGTTGCTGAGCGGCGAGGTGCGCCTGAGCGTGCCGGAGGATTTCATCGATGCCGGCTTCGCCGACGTGTTCGCGCGCTTCAAACGCGTCCAGCCGAAGGTCCGCATGGAACTGCGGATCGGCCTGTCCGCGGAACAGCGTGAATGGATCGATGCGGGCGAGGTCGACTTGGCGGTCATCCGCAGCACGGATCCTGCCACGGCCGAGACCGCCCTGTGGTCAGAGCGCATCCTCTGGGTCGCCTCGGAGCGCCTGGCCCGACAGCTTGAACGGGCCGAGCATCCCACGATCCCCCTCGTGCACGTGCCGGCCCCCTGTCTCTATCGCGAGATCGCGATGAACACCCTGTCCGAGCGCGCGCTCCACTGGAACGCCGTGATGACATGCCCGCATCTGGAGGGCATCCGCGCAGCGGTCTCGGCCGGGCTCGGCGTCGCACCAATGCCGGATTGCGCCACGCCGCGCGACGCGGTGGTTCTCGACGAGCGCCACGGCCTGCCGCCGCTGCCCGACTGCCATCTTCGGCTCCACCAACGCGAGCAGCCCGAGCGTGACGAGGCAATCGAAGCGCTTAAGGGCGTGATCGGGGAATACCGCTGGAAGAGCGGACACGGGCGCCTCACGACCACGCGCTGCTAAGGCCGGCCATCTTACCGATCCAAGGTTGCGGACGCGGAGCTGCAGGCCATCCATGGGCTTGGGATCGGCATCACCGGAGGGCTGCGGCGCTCGGGATAACCCGGTTGCCCGGTTGATCGCCTCCACTCGTGGGGGCAATATTTCGAAAGTGGCGGTTGGATTTCCTATCCTTCCTCCCTCGATCACACGGGCGACGAATGCCCCGCGACCCGCCGCGAGCGCGTTGACCAGGGCTTGTTCCGCGCCGCCGTGCTGGGTACCCACGACTTCCGATGCTGGATCACCGCCCTCGCCTTGCCGGGCCTGCTCAACGCGAGCCACATTGTCCCCCGGCGCGAGGACTCGGCGAACCGCTTGAACCCCGCCAACGGCCTCTGCCTGTCGGCGCTGCACGACCGGGCCTTCGACCAGGGCCTGATGACGATCCGAGAGGATCTGGCCGTGGCCCGTGAGCCGACCGAGCACGCGGATTTCTTCTTCCAGTCCAGCGTCGGCGCCTACGAGGGCTGCGCCATCGTCTAGCCGGAGAAGTTCGCGCCAGCGCCCGAGTTGTCGGCTCGCCACCGCGTCGAGATCTTCCTCGGCTAGCGCCGCCGAGCCTGCGCCCGGGGGAGTTTGGGGTCGGGGAGAGTTTGGGGTCGGAGTAAGAATGCCCGAACGCGGCCTCCGCACGGATCGGATACCCGGCGCCGAAGGAAAGGCTGGTGCGTAATGGCTCCCCGCATGAGCCGTCGCAATTAGCGCCCAAGTTCCCCTGCGGTGAGCACCGCGGTAGCCCGACGCTACCCCAGGCTGCGGCGTACCGCGTCCGGATCGTTCTTGATGACGAGCAGGTAGGCCCGCTCCATGCCAGTGGGATTGCGGCGCTTGTGCTCCCAGTTCTGGATCGTGCGCTGCTCGAACCCGAACTGCTGGGCGAACCGGCGCTGAGACAGACCGAGGCCCTGGCGGATTGCCTTGATGTCGACTTCCCCCGGGACGTGCGCGACGAAGTCCTCGTTGCGGCGACCCTCCGCGTACTCGAGTGTCTGCCTTGCCCCTCGAAGAATGCTGTCTCCGGCTCTACTCATGGTCCTCGTTACGCTCCGTCGGTCCTGTACGTGTCGACGATCTACGAGGTCACGTCCCTGAGCGCACGGCGCTCTCTCGCATTCATGTCCACTCGGTCGCCCTTGGCGAATACGGTGAGCAGGAACACCGGCGTAGCGGTATCCGCATAGGCTGTGATCACCCGGAAACGCCCGCTTTTCCCGCGCCCCGACCGCGAAAAAGCACCTTGCGTGCCCCGCCGGTGCCCGGAATCAGGTCGCCGGCATCGGGGTGCAGCGCAAAATGGTCGATGATGGCCACGCGTTCGTTGTAGCCGATCGCCGTTTCCCTGGCGGCGCGGCGGAATTCGGGCGTCTCCACGACCGTACGGCGCATTCCCTTGCCCATCCGCCAAATCCATACGTCATTGGCGTATGGCGGGCAACCATCGTCCGGGGCACGGGGTTACAGTGAAGACTCGGTTCCGATGCAGCCGCCGCTCACACGAGACGCAGGATCGCGGCGGGTGTTGCGCCGTATGACACCCATAGGCGTCTAGGGTACCTTCGCGCCATGGAACGCGGCCTTTACGAACGGATCGCCGACGAGGAGCTGGAGTCCGCGCTGGAGGCGCTCGCCGGGCGGTACCAGGCGCAGCGGCTGGACGAGGGTGACAGCCACGCCGTACTTGCCGAGCACATGGCTCACCTGCTCACCCAGGTGCTGCGGCGCCAGCCGGCGCAGGATCGGCTGAACCACCAGGTCGAGTTATGTAACCGATTGGTCCGCGTGTTGAGCGAGAGCGACGCGGCGGTAGAACCGGGTGCGCGAACCCTGCCGGGGGACGTCCGGCGCTTGCTGTCGGTCCATGGAGATAAATCGGCGCCGCCCCGGCCGGACACGCCGCTGTCCGAGACCAGCCTGCTCACCGGCACGCGGACCGACCCCAGCCTCGTCTCCCAGCTCAAGCGCGAGCTCGCCTCGGCCAACCGGGTCGACGTGCTGTGCTCGTTCATCAAGTGGAGCGGTATCGGCCTGCTGCGGGATGCGCTGGAAGCGTTCTGCGCCCGGGACAGCACGGAGCTGCGGGTGCTGACCACCAGCTACATGGGCGCGACCGACGTCGAGGCGGTGCGCTTCCTGTCCGAGCTGCCGGACACCACCGTCCGGGTCTCCTACGACACCCACCGCACCCGCCTGCACGCCAAGGCCTACCTGTTCGGGCGGGCGACCGGTTTCAGCACGGCCTACGTCGGCTCGGCCAACCTGTCGCGCCCCGCGCTCACCGAGGGTCTCGAGTGGACGCTCAAGGTCACGCAGTACGCGGACGCGCCGATCTGGGACAAGGTGCGGGCGACGTTCGAGACCTACTGGAACGATCCGGAGTTTGAGCCGTTCCACGGGGCCAAGCTGCGCGACGCCATCGAGGCGCAGCGACAGCCGGCGCAGACGCGCTCCGTCGTCCCGGCGTTCGATCTCCACCCGTTCCAGTTCCAGGAGGAAATCCTCGAGCGGCTCGCCGCCGAGCGGGCCGAGGCCGCGCCGCCGCACCGCCAGCTCGTGGTCGCCGCGACGGGCACGGGCAAGACCATGATCGCGGCCTTCGACTACGAACGCCGAAGGCGCGCGGCGGGCGGCCGCTACCCGACCCTGCTGTTCGTCGCCCACCGCCGCGAGATCCTGCAGCAGAGCCTCGACGCCTTCCGCGCGGTGCTGCGCGACCAGAACTTCGGCGACCTGCTCGACGGCCAGACACGGCCCGGCCAGACCGAGCACCTGTTCGTCACCGTGCAGACGCTGCACCAGCGCGCGTGGATCGAGCAGCACGACCCGGCAGCCTACGAGTACGTCGCGATCGACGAGACCCACCGCTCGGCGGCGACCAGCTACCAGGGGCTGCTCGACCACGTGCGCCCGCAGGTCCTGCTCGGGCTCACCGCCACGCCGGAGCGCGCCGACGGCGAGGACATCCTGCGCTACTTCAACGGGCGCGTGAGCGCGGAGATCCGGCTACCGGACGCGATCAACCGGCGGCTGGTGGTGCCGTTCCACTACTACGGCGTGACCGACAGCGTCGACTACCGCGGGCTGCGCTGGGAGCGCGGCCGTTACAGCGTCGCCGAGGTCGACAACCTCGTCACCGGCAACCACGTCCGCGCCCGCAACGTCGTGGACCAGTGCCACAAGCGGCTGCGCGACGTGCACGCCGCCCGCGGCCTCGGCTTCTGCGTGACGGTGGCCCACGCCGAGTTCATGGCCGACTTCTTCGAGCGTTCAGGCATCCCGGCGCTCGCGCTCTCCGCCGACTCGCCGAAGCAAGTGCGCGACGACGCCCAGCGCCAGCTCCGCGAGCGCACCGTCAACTTCATCTTCGCGGTCGACCTCTACAACGAGGGCGTCGATATCCCCGAGGTCGATACCATCCTGTTCCTGCGCCCGACCGAGAGCCTGCCGGTGTTCCTGCAGCAGCTCGGCCGCGGCCTGCGCCTGACGCCGGACAAGGACTTCGTCACGGTGCTCGACTTCGTCGGCCGCATGCACACGCACTTCCGCTTCGACCGCCGCCTGCGCGCCATGCTCACCGACAACGCCGGCGCGCCGGACAAGGAGATCGAGCACGGCTTCCCGCACCTGCCGGCCGGCTGTGCCATCGAGCTCGAGCGCGTCGCGCAGGACCGCGTGCTGGAGAACATCCGCGAGTCGCTGCTGCGCGGCCAGTCCGCGATGATCCGCGACCTGGCCGCGTTCGAATCCGAGACCGGCGAGGCCCCGACCTTCGGGCGTTTCCTCGAATACCACGGCCTGGCGCCGGACGATGTCTACCGCCGCGTGACGTGGACGCGCGCCCGCGCCCAGGCCGCGTTCGACCCGGACCCCGGCGAGCCGGACGAGATCATGATCCGGAAATGGCTACGCCGCATCGCGCACGCCGACGACCGCCTCCGCCTCGAGCGCTGGCGCGACTGGCTGGCCGAGGGCAGCGGTGACGACCCGCTCGTGCTCACCCTCTGCCTGCCCATGATCGACGCGGGCGCGGCGATCACGTCCGCCGCGGACGCCTGGGACCTGCTCCAGCGCAACCCGATCCACCACGCCGAGGCGCGCATGCTCATCGACTGGCTCCTGGCTCGGCCGGGCGGCCACCCGGCCAGCCGCGCCGACGCCACGCCCGACCTCGACTTCGCCCGGCACGGCCACTACACGCGCGAAGAGATCCTCGCCGTCACCGGCGAGCGCACCTGGGACCGCAAGCCCCACGTGCAGGAAGGCGTGCGCCACGTCGGCGACCAGAAGCTCGACGTGTTCATGGTCACCCTGAACAAGACCGAGAAGGACTACAGCCCGAGCACGCTCTACGAGGACTACGCCATCGACGCCCGGCACTTCCACTGGCAGTCCCAGAGCACAACCTCGGCACAGTCGAATACGGGCCAGCGCTACATCCACCACGAGGCCCGCGGCTACCGCCCGCTGCTGTTCGTCCGCGAACACAAGCGCACCAACGGCCTCGCGCCGCCCTACGCCTTTCTCGGCCCGGCCCGCTACGTGCGCCACTACGGTGACAAGCCGATGAGCATCATCTGGCGCCTCGACCACGCCCTGCCGGCGCACCTGCAGCGTGTGACGCGGCGGCTGGTGACGGCGTAGGTCCACGATTCCCGTATTGACTGCGCAGCAGCGACGCTGGATCGACTGATGTCCCTCTCAAGGAGCCGCACTCGGCGTCGCAAGGGCGACCGGGCGCTATTCCAGGATGGGAAACAGGGGGTCGCCGCCTCGGTGCAGAGGCGGCGCAAGCAGCCGTCGACGAGGAGTATAAGCGCGCCCTTCAAAGGCTGCACGGTGTTGCCCTGGCTGCTCGACTCGCAAATAAGCGGGGTCAAAACAAGCGGAGTCATGAAACAAGGGGCGTCAGATCAGACTTCTCCTCTCGAGCGGGCAAGGGGCCGATGAGAAGTTGGCTCTGAGCCCACTTATTCGCGAACGTAGTCCCCTCGGGCCGGGAATTCGCGCTCCTTCCCCGTTTGCCGCCTGGATCTAGGAGCCTGTCCGAGAAATTGGCGCCGTCGCGAGCGCGTGGTACAGCGTGCAGATTTTGGCGATTGTGAAACGAGCATGGTGGTTGCCATGTGAGTTGAGCAATCGCCGGAAGAGGCCGCTGTGGGACGCGCGTAGTAGGTGACGAGTTTCTTGGACAGGCTAGGTCTGCTGGACCACTGCCGTGAGCGCCTGCTCCGACGCCCACGCGGCGCGAGGATCGACGGGACACAGCTGCGGTGGCGCGCGCGCTCATCGCTGCGCTCGTGGCGTGCGGGCGCGCAGTGTGCGCCGACCCCCGGCTCCATGAGCTCCTGGACCACCCGGTGCACCAGATCGCGCGGAAAATCCGTCTCGTCGGCCTTCTCCGCCATCTTCGACAATGCGATCCCGTCGTCCGTGATCGCGGGTCCCTTGCCTGTCAGGGTTCAAGGTCGTGCAACCCGAATCCCGTGGAGACCCGCGGCAACCCGCCGACCGGCTTTCCCATACTCGTCGGGACACTACCTCCCATTGGCACGAGAATAGGGTTACTGTCCCCGGAACTGGTCGGACCTGGTAACTTGAACCGACCCGCGTAACCCCGCGACTCCCACGACTCGTCTCACCGGCGCGCTGCCGATCGAATCAAACATGGACCAGCTTTGACAGTGAACGCTGGCGTACGCCCTGACATCTCCGACTCCTCACCCGGCTCCACGCCAAAACAACGACGTCCATCCGGGAACACGAATTTCACAAGCAAGTTGCAACACCAAATTTGGATTTGCAATACAGCGCCGTGTACGGCCAATACGCTGAACCGGTGCACCGCTTCCGCGTGCAGACAGGCGTAATGCGAATGCTCCGAACGAAGGGGGTAATCACCGATGCATGACGCAAGCTGGAGAAAGAGCCTCGTTGCAACGGCGCTCGGCACACTCGTCGTATCGACGCCCACCCTCGCGGACGACTCGCTGACGATCGTGTCCTGGGGCGGATCGTACGAGGAGAGCCAGGCCAAGGCTTATTACGAGCCCTATACGGAGATGACCGGCACGGAAATCGTGCAGGTATCGAAGTCGTCCAATGGACCGGCGGGCATACGGGCGCAGGTCGAGTCCGGCAAGGTCACCTGGGACCTGGTCGACGTGATCCCGGGTGCGGCCAAGCGCTTGTGCGGACAGGGCCTGGTCGAGCCGATCGATTACGACCGGGTACTCAAGGAGGCACCGAACGGCGACAGCCCGTCGGAGGATTTCATCCTGGAGCTGCGCGAGTGCTTCGTGCCGGAGGTGCTGTTCGGTACAGTCTGGGCAACGAACAGTGACGTCTGGTCGGGCGAGCAGCCGAACTCGATCGAGGACATCTGGAATACATCGAAGTATCCGGGAAAGCGGGCAATGCAGAAGATCCCCGGGGGTAACCTCGAATGGGCGTTGATGGCCGACGGCGTACCGCACGACAAGGTCTACGAGGTGCTCAGGAGTGACGGCGGCGTCACTCGTGCATTTTCGAAGCTCGGCGAGCTGAAGGGTGACGTGATCTGGTGGGAAGAGGCGGCACAGCCGCCGCAGCTGCTCGCTGATCAGGAAGTGGTCCTTGCGAGCAGCTACAACGGCCGTTTCTTCACGGCGCAGGTCGTCGAGGACCAGCCGTTCGACATCGTCTGGGATGGGCAAGTGGTCGAGCCGACCGGCTGGGTCGTGCCCAAGGGGCGCCTCACCGAGGAGGTCAAGCAGTTTCTGCGGTTCGCGACGGATACGCAGCGGCTGGCGGACCAGGCTAAATACATCTCGTACGGACCGGCCCGCCAGTCGTCGGCCAGCCGGGTCGGCAACCATGCCCAGACGGGTGTCGACATGAAGCCGCACATGCCGACCAATCCGAGTCACATGGAGACCGCGATCGTGAAGGACGTGGCCTTCTGGGCAAACAACGGTGATACGCTCTCCGAGCGGTTCAACGCCTGGCTGGCAATGTAGAGGCTGGAGGCCGAGGCGGGCTCGCGCGCGACGTTCCCTTCGTCGCGCGCGGGTCACGTCTGCAGGAGCGGGCCTCCGGCGTCGATCCGGTGTGGCGCCGGTTCGTGGCGGTGGCGGCAGCGATCACGCACCGAAAGAATCGGCGTCGCCCGCCGGTACCGTCAATGACCGGTACGCCTTGCCCATGACCACCGAGGTCCGGAATCTCCGGACATTCGGGTCATCGAAGAAAAGGCGGCGCGTCAGGGCCTCGTAATCGTCCATGTCGCGGGCCAGGACGATGATCACGAAATCGCCCTCGCCGGTGACATAGTAGCCTTGCTGCACCTGGGGCTCCGCGGTCACCTTGCGGCGGAAGGCGTCGATCTGCTCGGCGCGCTCGCGCTCGAACTCCACGATCACCAGGAAGGTCATCGGCAGCCCGACCTTGGTCGGATCGACCACGGCGACTTCGCCGGCGATAATGCCCTCATCGCGCAGGCGCTTGATCCGGCGCTGGACGGCCGGTGCCGACAGCGCGACTTCGCTGGCGAGAGCCTCGAGCGATTGGCGCGCGTCGTGCTGGAGCAGGTCGAGCAGTCGCCGGTCTTTCGCGTCGAGTTCCGCAAGTTTCATGATTCTCGCCATTTCGCTCTTATACGCAATGAAATTAGACGACGATGTTGGTCCACGCAAATCGGCATCGTCCGGGCCCGCTATCTTGGGGCCGGCAACGAAGACGGGACCATCCCCGCCCGGATTCCCTGCACGAGCCCGTCGCTAATCTGCTCCAGAATCCTTTTCGCGGGGTTGGCCTGGCGCCGCAGGCAGGGGCTGGCCACGGGCGAGGTGCGAATAAACGGGGTCAGATCGGAATTCGATAATCGGGGTCAGATGGGGAGTCTGCGCTCGGGCCCGGCGCGCAGCTCGCGTCGAGGGTCACCCAGGAATAAACAGGGTCAGATCGAGGTAGCACCGATTCCACGGACAACGCAGAATAAGTGGGATCAGATCCGACCGTTGGATATCTGCGTGTCTGGACTCGGTTGGAAGGTTGATCTGATCCCCGTTTATCCAGACAGGGGTGAACGCACGCCCGCTCACGCTCAACGCCACGACCACCCGGGCGCCAGTCGTCGGCGCTGCCCGCGCCGCCGTCCACCCCCCGGGCAATCCGGCCGGGCGTGGCGGCTGTATGCTCGACGGAGGCTGCATGAAGCCGCTCGAAACGACGGGATTCGCGGTGCTTGGTGCAGCCCTGACCGCGATCAGCTACGGGCTTGCGCGCTTCGCCTTCGGGCTGTTCGTGCCGCCCATCCGCGCCGAGCTGGGCCTGTCACCGGATGTGATCGGCATCATCGGTGCGCTGCCGTTCCTCAGCTTCGTCCTCGCCACGGCGGTTGCGCCAATTGCCACCCACCGCCTCGGTGCCCGCAACACTGCGATGTTGTCCGGGCTTTTCGGCGTCGGCGGCCTGACGCTGATCAGTCAGGTCACGGGAGCGCTGACGCTCGGTGCGGGCGTGATCGCCTGCGGCATCTGCACCGGCCTGATGATGCCCGCGCTCACGTCCGCCATGCAGGCGCTGGTGAGGCCTTCTATGCAAGGCCGTGTCAGTGCAATCACGAACGCGGGCACGAGTATCGGCGTCGCCTTTTCGGTCCCGGCCGTCCTGTTCCTGGCCGACGCCTGGCGGCTCGCGTACATCTCCTTTGCCATCGCGGCGGGCATCGGCGTCCTGGCCGCCTGGTACTTCATCCCCTCCGTGTCGCGGGTGAGTGCGCCCAATGCCGCCGCGCCGCCGATCACTGCGCTGCAGTGGACGCGCCTCGCCCGGCTTTCTGGATTCGCCTTCGCGATGGGCTTCATCGGCTCGGCGTACTGGGTCTTCGCGCCCGACCTGGCGGTCAACCTCGGCGCGTTGTCGGCCGACCGGACCGGGTGGCTGTGGCTGGCGGTGGGTATTGCCGGTCTCGGAGGGGCCGTGGTGAGCGATCTGGCCGATCGCAACAACCCGCCCATCACGCACGCGCTGATGCTGATGACGATGGCGGCGAGTCTGACGCTGCTCGCCGCCAGTCCCGATCGGCTGGTCCTCGCGGTGTTGTCCGCGTTGGCCTTCGGCCTTGCCTACATGAGTCTGACGGGGCTGTACCTCATAAGCGGCATTCGCCTGTTGCCGGGGCGGCTTTCGCTCGGGCCGGTCCTGCCGTTCATCGCCGTCGCAGTGGGGCAGGCGGCCGGCTCCCCGGTCGTCGGCTTGTTCGTGAACGCCTTCGGCTATGCCGACGCGTTCTCCGCGTTCGCCGCGCTCGGCATGCTGGTGGCGATGCTGTCACCCCTGTATCCGCGGCACCTGGAGGGCGGTGAGGGGGAAGAGGAAGACACCGGCCTCCAGGCCGCGTTCGACCACCTGGACGAAGGTGTGCCCGACGAGCCGTTGCAACCGGCCACCGAGGAAACGGCGCCGAGTCGGAGTTCGGGGTCGGAGTAAGAGTAACCGCCCCCTGGTTCTCGTCGAGGGTCAAACTAGTCGTCGAGAGTCGTCGAGGGTCAGGTCTAGCAACGTTGCATTCCAACGGCGAGCGCAGCCCCCGCAGAGTGCAAGTCGTCGAGGGTCAGGTCTAGCAACGTTGCATTCCAACGGCGAGCGCAGCCCCCGCAGAGTGCAGGCGTGCGGGCACACGGGCACAGCAAGCGCGGACGCGGCCCCAGGGGTCGAGTCTATCGTCGTTGCATCATTGCGCCTGCGACCCGGCGGCACGCACGGTGCGTGCGACGGTGGCGAAATGCACTGCGAAATACGCCGCGATTTGCGGGTGCCTGCAGCCCCCAATGGCGTTCGCGGCCACGATGGCCTCGTCGCGATCGGGGTGCGTACGGGCCATGCGATCCAGTGACCGCGGCGGCGGCCGGCGCTGCGCCTTCGCGATGTTCGCGTCGCCTCGCTGCTCGGCATGGCGCAGGCTGCGTGCGATGCAAGTGTCATCGCGCAGAAACGCCGGGCCGTTGAGGCCGTTCCAGATCGACTCCGCGCCTGCCTCGTCGGCGCCGAAGCGCCTGCAGCGTTGCACGGCCGTTGAATGGCGCTCGGCGAATGCCGCCAGCAAGCCATCGGTGGCCCGCCATTGCGGCGCGGCCTCTGCGCCGATCATCGCCCGATGGCTGCTCCAAGGCCACGTGCTCGGGTCGCGGCGATGCCCGCGCGCACGGGGTTGAGCCCCCGTAGCGAGCCAGTCCCAGCAGGTCGCTGTCGCCATCGACCAGGATCGCCGTGTAGCGCCCCTGGGAGAGGGTGGCCAGTCCGCCCGTGGCGGCGATTGCTGTACTGCGTGTACACGCCCTTGCGCTGGCGCATGCCCTTCGAGAGATTGGCGTCCCGGGGGTCGCGATGACCAGGTGGTAGTGATCGGTCATCAGGCAGTCGGCGTGGCCGATCGAGTTGAAGTCAGGCACGATCTGTCACAGCAGTTCGAGCAATGCCTGGCGGTCGTCCTCGTCCTCGTGTACCGACTCGCGGCGATCGCCGCGCACGGTCACGGTGGTACAGCGCGCCAGGGAACTCGATGCGGATCGTTCGGGCCATGAAGCGCAGCGCATCACCGGATCCAGGCAGATGGTAAGAACATAGACCCGACCCCGAGACCCCCGCGCGACCACGAGCCCCCGCTCATGCCCGTGCGAGATCCCCCGGCTCGACCGCGCCGGGCCGGGGCAAGGCAGTAGAGCCGGCCGCCTCTCGGGCGATCGGGTGCGTGGCGTGCCCCCAGTAGTACGGGACCGCACGCCGTCGGTTGGCGGGGCCGACGCCCGGATCATGCGCCGAGCCGGCGGTCCAGGTGCGACGCCATCCTGTCGAGCATCTCGATAAGCGCCGCCTGATCCTCGAGCCGCTGGGTCGCTCCGGGGGACGTATCGGCCAGCCGCACGTCGCGCGCACGTTCGATGGCGTCGGTGTCAACGGCGCCACAGTCAACGCGCCCACCAGCCGGGCAGCTCCGCGATCGAGTCGATGACCGCGCTGGGCTCGATGTCGCCGTCGAGATCGGCCGGGCGGAATTTGCCGGTGCGGACCTGGATGCCCGCGAGCCCCGCGCCCTGGGCCGCGCCGATGTCGCTGACGATGTCGTCGCCGACCATCGCGGTCTCGGCGGCGGGCGTGCCGAGTCCCTCGAGCGCCTGCTCGAAGAAGCCCCGGGCCGGCTTGCCGAGCACCGTGGGTTCGGTGCTCGACGCGTAGGCGAGGGCGCTGACGAACGCGCCCGTGTCGAGCCGAAGGCCGTCCGCGGCCTGCCAGTAGCGGGTCATGCCCAGGGCGACGAGATAGGGCTGCGGCTCGTCCATAAGCAGCCGGAATGCGCGGTTGAGCGTCGCGAAGTCCCACGCCGCGCCGAGATCGCCGACGATGACCGCTCCCGCGCCGGAGTCCGCATCGCCTGCCAGTATGTCGAAGCGTTCGAATTCCTCCCTCGTGGCATCGGGCAGGAACAGCGCAACGGCCCGGTCGGTACGCTGACCCAACCAGTTGGCGGCGGCCACCGCTGGCGTGAGCAGCTCGTTGCGGTCGACCTGGATCCCCATGCGGGCGAGCTTGTCGACCAGCGCGCTGCGCGGGCGCGAGGTGGTGTTGGTGACGAAGCGGTGTCGGATCCCGCGATCACGGACCCAGGCCAGCGTGTCGGTGGCACCGGCGATCGCCTGATCGCCCTGATAGAGCACCCCATCGAGGTCGAACAGGAGGGCCTTCATGGTTCCGGCTCCGGTCGGGTCTTCATCGCCATTGTAGCGATCTCGGCAGGGGCGGACACCGAGGCCCCGCAAGGGGGCCGTGCTCTCCGGGGGGTGGTACCCGGTGGACGCGTCGGGGACCGGTGCGGGAGCGGCCGCCCCTCGAATTATGGGGACAGTAACTAGAATTCCGGTCGCGGTGCCCTCGCTGCACGCAGAATTCGGTCGGTGTCCCCAGGTCGATGGACTACGGTACGCACCGTACTGTCATTCGGGCCGTGCGGGCGCTGGATCGCCGCGTCGCCTGTCGGCTCCTCGCGACGACGTTCTCGTGTGTCGCCAGAACATGGGTCGGGACGGGCATTTCGAGGACGCGTGGGCACAGAGGCAAGTCCGTGGCCACAGGTCAGGCCATAGGGGGCGCAGGCCACAGGGGTCGACTCTATCGTCGTCGCATCATTGCGCCTGCGACCCGGCGGCACGCACCAAGCATCCGATGGTGGCGAAATGCACTGCGAAATACGCCGCGATCAGCGGGTGGCTGCAGCCCCCACTGGCGCGCGCGGCCACGCTGGCCTCGGCGCGATCGGGGTGCGTGCGCAATAAGCAGGGTCGGATCACACTGCCACTCGTCAGCAAGGCCGATGCACGGCGAGCATTGTGACCCCGACCTACCTCGTCCTCGGGGTCACCGCCGGCCCGAGTCTATGCGTCGTGCGGGAGCCTGCAGACCACGGCCGCGCGTTCACCGTCGGGCGCATGCACCGTGACGACGGTGCCCTCGCCCGCATGCGTCCGCTCGAGCGTGCCGATGGCGACGTTGGTCGCGCGATCGGGTGACCACGCGGCGGAGGTCACCAGGCCGGCGGACTCGCCGCGGGCCATCACCGTCCAGCCTTCGCGGCACAGCGGCACTGCGCCGCCCTCGATGCGCAGCCCGCGAACGTGGCGTGCGGGCCCCCGTTCCGCCTCGCGGCGCAGCGCCCCGGCGGCCAGGCAGGGCGGATCCGTGTCCAGCCGGCACACGGGGCCGCTGCCGACCTCGTACGGCGTATGGTTGCGCGTGATGTCGTTGCCGTAGGACAGCAGCCCGCCCTCGATGCGCTCGATCAGGTTCGGGCCGCCCGCGCGCACCTCCAGGTCCCGGCCCGCCTCCATGAGGCGATCCCACAACGGCCCGGCGATACCCGGGTCGTCGACGTAGATCTCGAAGCCGCCCTGCCTCGAGTACCCCGAGCGCGCCACGACCAGCGGGTGGCCGTCGAACGCCAGGCGATCGAAGCGAAAGAAACGGATCGCGCGCGCCGCCTCCCCGAAGACCCGCGCCAAGAGGGTCTCCGCCTTCGGCCCCTGGACGGCCAGCGGATACACATCGGGCTCGGACACACGCACGTCGAGGTCGCGGCCGGTCGCGATGCCCTCCATCCAGAGGCCGACGTCGTGGTCGGCGATCGACACCCAGTAGCGTTCGGCCCCCACCTGCAGGATCACGGGGTCGTTGAGCATGCTGCCCTCGGCGGCCACCAGCGGGGCGTAACGGCACTGGCCGTAGTCGAGCGCGGCCAGGTCGCGCGGCGTGCACAGCTGCAGCAGGTGGCGCGCGTCTGGGCCGGCGACCTCCACCTGACGCTGGCATCCTACGTCCCAGAGCTGGACGTGGCGCTTCAGGTGGGCGCAGTCCGCTTCGACCGATTCGAACACGGTCGGCAGAAGCATGTGGTTGTAGACCGTGTAGGCCTGCAGGCCCGCGGCCTCCACGCGGTCGGTCAGCGGTGTACGGCGCAGGCGGCGTGAAAGCGACAACAGGGGCGCGGTCATGGGTCCTTTTTCCTCATATTTCGGGGACCATATTTCGGGGACAGTAACCAGATTTCAGTAACCAGATTCCGCCTCGCGGATTTCGGCATATTTCGGGGACAGTAACCAAATTCCAGTAACCAGATGCCGCCTTGCGGATTTCGGTTACTGTCCCGGTATTCCGGTCCCGGTATTCCCGACACCGTCGCGGGCGCCGTCAGCGCA